>QIBC01000177.1 GCA_003225215.1 Acidobacteriota bacterium | reverse complement strand
TGCGCCGGATGTTTGAGGAGCGGCGGCAAATGCAACAGCAACAACAGCGATCAACGCCTAAGTAGCTTCTTGTATTTCTCCGGAGAAGCTGACCGGAAACGGTTGAGCGATTCAGTGTGGGTTGTCTTGAGTGGGCGCGCCAGTGGGGAGCTTAGGAGATTTTGGCTCGGACGTGGGCTTCGGGGAGCCGAGTGAATCAGGCGGAGTGCTCTTGTCTTTCGTATCTTTTCGTCGGACGCTCGTCGAGTTTCCAGTGCCAACATCAACCATCCGCAGGTTCTGATCAGTCACCTCATTTGAGCGGATGATGTGAGGCGTGATCGCAAACACAATCTCGTTCTCACGTCTCTCCTTTGTCTCCTGTCCGAACAGATACTTCAAAATCGGAATACGTGTGAGCCAGGGGTAGCCGCTGAGAGACTGTGTCTCGACGTCCTCCAGGATGCCTCCAACAAGATTCACATCGCCATCTTCCAATCTCGCCTCGTGCTCAATGCGTCTCTGCCCGATCGTCGGTTGACTGATTCCGCCGATGTTTTGCACGCCGGTGACTGAAGAGATCTCCAAGACCATTTTCAGTGTTACTTCACGATTGGAGTGCACATGAGGGGTGATGTCGATATTTACGCCAACATCGAGGTACTGGAATTGCGTATTCACAAGCGGACTCACCCCCCCGCCACCAGGCTGGAACGAGCCCGTCGCGATCGGCACGCGGTCTCCGATTTTCAGCGTAGCTTTCTCATCGTCAAGGGCTCGAATCTCCGGTCGTTGCAGAACCTTGGTTTTTCCATCTGTCATGAGGAAGGAAAGCGAAGCGCCAGGGATCGTCACCAGGAAGTTGGTCGCGTTCAGGTTAGCGAAGGAGTTCAACGTTAGTTGATTCGACGATCCTGAATTTCCACTTGCGCCACTCGGCGATAGTGAAATCGAGGTGCTCGTAGGAACATTCGTACCCAGCGTGCGCAGCCGGTCACGGCTCACCTGCATGACCGCAACATCGATCACAACCTCTGCCTTGGGCTTGTCGATGTCTCCCAACAGCTTCGCCGCGAGCACCATCTGGTCCGGTGTGCCGCGAAGCGTGATGGCCCGGTGCTCCGGAGTCAGTTGGATACGGCTGATGTCGAGGATACCCTTGAGAGTGTTTGCCGCCTCCTGCAGTTCAGCAGGGGAAGCAACGTTGTGCAGGTAGAACGTCTTCATGACGTTCTGTTCTACTTCTTTGCGCTTTCCTGGATTATCCGCCGAGATGAGGATGGTGTTAGCCGAAACCGCCCGCCAGAAAGTCTTTGACTGTAGCGCAACCATCGCCAAGGCTTCGCGAAAGCTGACGTCATTCAGGTCAATACTGATTTTCTGCGGTTTGTAATCCGAGTCGATGAGCACATTGACGCCCGCGAGCTTGCCGACCATTTTGTAAATTACGTCTGTATTCGCTGACATACGCAGTGTCATCGGTGTATCCGAAGTAGCTTCCAGTTCCACCGGACCTTCCGCTTCTTCCGCCATTTTGGTCAGGGAAGACGACGCTTTCTCTGGAGGGAGTTCCTTTTGTCTTGCCTGCAATCGCATCGCCTCGGCTGTGCGACGGATCTCCTGCTGCCCGCTGAAATTACTCGAATCAATCTCCGCTGCGAGCTGAAACTCTGCAAGTGCCTCCTGCAGCTTTCCCTGATCGCGCAGCGCCTGACCACGGCGAATGTGTTCCGCCGCCGCGTAGAACCGCATGCGCGTGTAAGCCGCCAGATAAGTTGGATCCGTCGGCTTCGCATTGGAAGCCTGCTTGTATGCCTGATAGGCCGCGTCGTAATTGTTCTGTTGTTCTGCGCGACTCCCGGCTTTGTAGGCAGAACTAGCCTTGTCGGCCGACGCAGGCACTGCCAAGGTCGCCACAGTGATCAGACACACCAAGATTCGCAGACGCGTCATGTCGCCTCAAAGCGTCAGGCTGAATACCTGTTCAATTGTTAACTAAAGATGCCCCGGACTATTTGCGGAAGAACAAAGACGGGAATGATTTTACCTAGTACCCCTACACTACTCAGCGGGTTCCACGATTCGCCGTGTTCAAAAGACCGGATGATCGGCTTAGGACTATCATAGGGCTAACCCGGGAGTCGCTTCGGATTACGAACGCCTAGCTCTACACGCGAGGTGCAGGATGAACTTCCGAACTCTCAGGCTGCCGTTTGTTTTTCTAAGTGCAGCTCGTCCGCTGACAATTGTCATCGCAGCCGCTCTTCTGCTTGCTGCTTCAACACCATGCAGCGCAAGCTTCGTCCTGCATAACGCGCCAAATCCGGCGGTCCAGGGACAGCCTGTTACCTTCAGCGCTTTTGTCGGTTTCAGTGGCAATCCTGTTCCAACGGGCACAGTCACGTTTACTGAAGGAAACGCACTGTTGATGACAGTCCAACTAGACCCAACGAGTCCCGGTGCCGCAACATTTAGTACATCTTCACTCTCTGTCGGAGTGCACACCATCACTGCGTCTTACAGTGGTGATTCGAACTTTGGGCCTGCTTCCGCTTCGGTTACCGAAACCATTAACTCATCATTTGTGAGCACAGCGACCGTCGTTCATTCATCACTCAATCCCTCTGCAGTCGGGCAGAGTGTTCGGTTTTCTGCACAAATTATTGCGCCAAGCAATCCAACAAATCCTATTGGAATCGTTACGTTTTACGATGACAGTACCTTTTTAGGAACAGCGCCGGTTGTAACTTCCGGCAGTGGCGAAGAGTTCGTTCATTTAGCAACTCTGGACCCAATCTCAACGCTTTCAGAAGGTTCTCACCCGATTCACGCCAGCTATTCCGGAAGCAACATCTATGCAGGGAGTAACTCAGCGACATTGTCTCAAGTAGTGCAGGCTGCGAGTGTCCTGCCGACCAACACGGCACTGAACTCGTCGCTGAATCCATCGGTGTTCGGGCAATCCGTTACACTCAACATCGCGGTAACTGCTGGGTCGGGCATTCCGACGGGATCAGTCACGATCTATGACGACACAACGTTGCTCATAACTCTTGCGCTAGACGGGAATGGCCAGGCGGCGTTTACGACCTCATCGTTTTCCGTTGGAATCCATAACCTCACAGCTGGTTACAGCGGCGACACGAACTTCGCTGCAAGCACATCAGCGCCCGTGAGCCAGACAGTACAGCCTCCTCCCGCTGCTGCTACTAACACTTCGCTGACCTCTTCCATCAATCCGTCCGCAGCTGGACAGTCCATCACACTGACCGCCACGGTGTCCTCAGATGCCGGTACACCGGCCGGTTCGGTCGATTTCATGGAAAACTCGACGGTATTGGGCACGGTGAACCTGAATGGTGGAACGGCGACCTTTGATGTCTCGCCGGCCGTTGGACCACACACCTTCATAGCTGTTTATGGCGGCAACACAGATTTCGCAGGGAGCTCTGCATCGTTGGATCAGGTGGTGAACGCGCCGCAGCCAGTAGCGACAACGATCAATATGGATTCATCTGCGAATCCTTCGTCATTTGGGCAGACGATTACCATCACAGCCATGGTAAGCGGCAGTGGCGGCATTCCCAGTGGAACAGTCGATTTCAATTGGGGATCAAGCACACTCACCCAGACCCTCGACAACTCCGGGCAGGCAACGTTTTCGACGTCGGCCCTTCCCGTGGGCACGACGAAAGTCACCGTTGTGTATTCCGGCGACTCTAACTTCGCAGGCAGCACCGCAAGCCTCGACCTGGTTGTGAACCAGGCGGCAACGACGATCGGTGTAACTTCGTCGCCAAACCCCTCGACATATGGACAGCTGGTCAGCTTCACCGCCACGGTAAGCAGTAATGGGGGGACTCCAACCGGAACTGTGACTTTCACTGTGGGAGCGATTTCAGCTACGGCGACGATTGCTTCCGGTCAAGCGGTCTTCACAATTTCCAATTTGACTGTAGGAGCGACTTCGGTATCCGCCGTTTACTCGGGCGACAACAATTTCCTGGGAAGCACTTCCACTTCTGCGCCACCTCAGACCGTGAACCAAGCGACGACGGGGACAACCTTGAAATCGTCACTGAATCCCTCGGTTGCAGGAGTCCCGGTCGACTTCACGGCAACGGTGACCTCTGGCAACGGTTTGGTTCCTACGGGTTCAGTACAGTTTCAGGATGGTTCCTCCGTACTCGGCACGGTCGCTTTGAGCGGAGGGCAGGCTAAGCTGACTGTCTCCAGTCTGAATGCCGGCAGTCACACCATTGTTGCTTCCTATCGTGGCGACGCCAATTTCCAAGCGTCCTCTTCGCAGCTTAATCAGAACGTTTCCTCACCTGCTCCGGGAGCTGACCTGGTAATCGCGCAAATCGCTTCGGACAGGAAGGTGGAACCGCGTGAATTGCTGGTTTACTTTATCGGCGTTGCTAACGTCGGTCCCGGTGCTGCTCAAGGGGCTGTGGTGAGCGACGCACTGCCGCCCGGAGCTACCTTCGCGTGGGCGTTCAGCAGCAGAGGCGCATGTACCACTCCAGCAGTTGGCCAGAATGGCACGGTGACTTGCCGCTCAACCTCTCTCAGCAAAAATGCTTTTTGGGTGATCACGGTTGCTGTGAGAGTGAACGCGCGGGCAGGATCGACGCTCACCAACACCGCAACTGTCACTTCATCCACAGTAGATCCGAACCCGCTGAACAACAGTGCTACTGCGGTGGTGAAAGTAGTCAATGATGATTAGAGCAAACCGACTGTAGAAACGCACAACAACTAAAGACTAACGCGCCGTTATTGGAATGAAATCGAATCAGTAGTTTCGATATCGACCAAGCGGCGCGTTTGACTTTCTGAAGCTCTCCCCGCCACCGAATGGCGAAACGAAGGTTGTGTGCAGTTCGGGCGTGTACCACTCTTATCTAGCTCGAAGTTTCGCATTCCGAAGACCAGGCCGGATATGCTCGCTTCGAGCGGCCTGCTTTCGGTTCAAGGCGGTCCCAGAAGAGAACAGGATTAATTTGATCGGTCACAAAGACATCACAGATTCCCAGCGGATATTCTCAGGTTTACGCCGCATCGTGATCTGCGTTGTTCCTCCCAGTCTTGACCTCGGCGGCAAAGCATATCGATGCTGGTTTCCCAATTGCCCTCTCGTTCGGAGTATGCATATGGCGCAGCGATCGAGGCTTCCACAAAGAATCGAGCAGCACCTGTCGGTCTTCAGCACGGACTTAGTCATCCGGCCGCAGAAGCGAGCGGCAGATCTGGATTACGCCGAACTCTTTTCCAAGCTCTCGAAGGAAAAACCTACGGCCGTATTTTCAGATGGAGAGGTCATCTACTCACAAGGAGACGCCGCAGACTGTGTCTTTTGCATTCGCACTGGCAGGGTAAAGCTGTCAGTTGTCTCCCCGGCAGGAAAGGAAGCTGTCGTATCAATATTGGAAAGCGGCTGCTTTTTTGGCGAGGGAAGCCTAATACCAGGGCACCCTTTACGGCTGGCCACCGCAACATCCATGGGACGAACCGGTGTCGTTCGCTTTGAAAAGAACGACATGCTGCGGCGCCTTCACGACACCGATGAATTTTGCGACGCGTTCATCTCTTATCTAGTAGCGCGCTCCGGTCGGGTAGAAGCCGACTTAGTCGATCAACTGTTTAACTCCACCGAAAAGCGCCTCGCTCGGCTCCTGTTGCTGTTCGCAAACTTTGACAAAGAGGGCGACCACAAAGCCGTGATTCCCAAAATAAGCCAGGAGACCCTCGCGCAGATGGTAGGAGCCAGTCGCGCACGTGTCAGCTCATTTCTGAATAAGTTTCGCGAGTTGGGATTCATCGAATATAACGGCGGATTACACGTTCACAGCTCACTGCTGAATATACTGCTGCACGATTGACTCCGAAGGCAGTCACTGCAAGCTTCCCAAAAAAGAACTCGGGAAATATTCCTTTCGAACAGACGGAATTGTCCAGAACACATATGAATTGAAAGTAAATTTCGATCTAGCTTGCACCCACTGCGCGTCCTTCTCTTGTCGCTCGCTAACTTTGATCCGCTGATCCCGCAATTCCCAAAATAAGCCAGGAGACTCTCGCGCAAATCGTCGGAGCCGGTCGCGCACTAGTCAGCTCATTTTCTTAGCCAGTTCCGCAAGAAGAGATCATTGAATATAGGGTGGTTTGCACGCCCACAGTTCGCTTTTTGACCGAGAATCTTTCATGACTGACCGCGCTGATTTTATGAGCGGTTAGTACAAAAAAGCTCTGCAGAAACAACTATCGGGAGATTTAAGTCTCTATTCCGAGGAACCTGCTTGTGCCTTCTTCTCGCGAGTGGGCGGCCCTGCATCAGATTCGAGAATCTTCAAGTCGTCGCATGTATACGTACCTGTGATGCCGCACTTCGGGCATGTGAGGAGCGTGGAAGTTGCTCCGAGCGTGAAACACGCCATTATTTCACCGCTTACGTCGTGGTCCGAGAGAAGAAGAGGCGCAGTGCAAGCGCTGCAGGAAAATCCCCAACTGGCTCGGTTGTCTGGTATCCCTCTTATGTTCCGCTCGTCCTCCATGGCGGACACCCCTCCGGGACCTCGGAATCGGCCGAATGGATGATAGCCCTCCTAGAAAGACAGATGTGTTCCGAACGGAACAACCAGGGTGGAGTGCGCACGATGCCGCACCTGTTGATTCAAAGATCGTTAGACTAGGAGGCCGACTACGATAAGGATACGGCTTCTTCCCCGAGCTGTTGGTTTACTAGTCTTCCGACGAGGGGTTTGAGGCGCTCGCCAGTTTTCTCGAGCACGAAGTCTTTTTGTGTTTCGGACCAGTCGAGCTTAAAGCTGGTGGAGAGAGCCGAGATCCAGATCTGGCGAACTGGAGTGTTGGGAGTAATGACGAACTTGGCCGGTGGTTCTTCGAAGGCAACGTTCAACGCGCCGTTCTGTTCTTCCACTTCGATGGCAGCATCATCTTCAGCGGCAATCAGGCTCTTTTTCAGATCGTCCACGGCCGCATCCGCTTTGCGGCGAAAATCAAGCTCGTCAAGCATGCAACCATTATAGGTGTGGACGCCTCTCCGGCGTTTGCGGAGCCGTCGAAGAACGGAAACGATTTTTCTTTTTTTATCCGCCCGCGCGCTGTGCGCCGTTATCCCTGCTACCGCAATTGGCGATGCCGCGCTCGATGGCTGTTCCTTCCTCGTAGTCATTCCATGTGACGATCATTAAGAACGGCAGCGGTCGGTCGGCAGGGAAGTAGCGTCGGTGCAGGTTGATAGAGTCTTCAAGGGTTTTGCCGCAGCGCGCGTCCATCTTGCGGCCCTGTCCCCATTCTGCTTTGGAATCATCAAAGCCAGGCCACGCGGCGCCGATCGCAATTTTGTCGGTCTGCTTCGACATTCTGCTGTAAAAGTCTTCGAGGTAACTGCGGCCCCAATTGCTTCCGTCCTTCACCCAGCCCTTCTTGCCGGGTGAGACCCACGCGTAATAACCGTCGAAAGCGCCCCAATCCTTTGGATCTTGATCTTCGTAGATCA
>QIBC01000399.1 GCA_003225215.1 Acidobacteriota bacterium | reverse complement strand
ATGCTGCTTGGGCCCTTCAGGCGGCGATTGCTGGAAGTATTATTCGATGGCAAACCCGAAGCCGCCGGTGACGTTGCGGCTCAGGCGGCGCGACACAAGGAAGTCCTGGCAAAGGAGCGATCGCGACTCGAGGTTCCGGCAGACGCGTCTCTGGTTTCACAACTGGCGACCAGGTATTACAGCAAAGACCTCGGGGAACTCACTGTACTGAGTAACAACGGCGCAACCACTTTCGATTTTGGCGAGTGGAAAAGCGCGGTTGCATCACGAAAGAACGACGACGGCACAATCTCTTTCATCACCATCGACCCCACGAATAGCGGCTTTGAATTCGTGAAAACCGAGAAGAGTGGCAAGCGCGCTCTGGTCATCCGTGACGGCCAGCATGAGTACACATTCACGGAGGCGTCGCTGGCCGCCTCTTCAAAATGAGGATCGCGCGCTACTCGCGTGGCTCTTTGAATTCGTTAAAGCTGATCCGGTTGCCGAATGGATCGATCACGTTCATCGTGCGTGCGCCGTAAAATTCATCCTGAACGCCGGGACGTAGGAAGCGATAGCCCTTGGCGCTGACCTCGCGGTGAAACTCGTCGACGCCGGTCATCTCCACATGAATATGCACGCCGGGCGAGCCATCGCCATGGTGCTCGCTCAGATGCAACCGTAATCCGCCTCGCGAAACCTGCATGTACACCGGCATGCCAGGCTCAAACGTGTGTTCCCAGTCAACCGTGAACCCGAGGAATCCGCAATAGAACTCTTTTGCCTTCTCCACCGAAAAAATACGCAGGATGGGAACCGTGCGAAGGAAGGCAATGGCCGTCGTCGGCTCCGTTGTGGATGCGCCCATATTGCTCCCTTAAAACGAAACGCTTTTCGCCTGCAAATAATCAAACATCCTATTTGCGTTCTTTATTGTTCGTCTCCGATTTCTCATTGCGCGAAGCGAACACCAGGGCCAAGAACGATGATGAAGGCAATTGCGACCGCCCAAGCTCCCACGATGAATGGCCAACTCCTCTCGATTCGCATTGGCTCCGCCGGCGGGCCAGTGGGAATCATGGTTCCATGACGAAGCCAGTTGGTGTCCCACATTAGTCCCGATGTGCCGCCAAAGGTTGAGGCTGCGGCAGAGATCAGAATCAGGATCATCCCTCTGGGATTCAGCGCGCCTGAAACGCACATCAAGATTCCACCGGCGAAATATGGGATTGTCGAGAGGCGCACGGCGCGTTGATAGCGCTGCTCCTGGTTGCTCCCGATTAAGGGACGCAACTCGAACAGACTGAGACGCGCGGCAAGGAAGTACGTAACGGCTCCGAATATTGTCAGGCCGATTCGCCAGAGCCACTGCGGGCCGAGTCCACGAATGAATTCTCCCCAATCACCGATGCCGCCGATCCCGGAAAAAAGAAAGTATCCGGTGGCAGTGAAGAGATTCACGGTCATCGAAATCCAGCAGAAGTACTTCCATCGCGGATGGCTGCGGCCGGTGAGTCGTCCAAGGAGAAAGAACAACGCTCCAGCGATAAAGTTCGCGATGGTGCCGCCGGCCATGACAAGGCGACTCTCCGCACTGCATTCGAAATGCACTGAAGACAGCACGAGAGGTCGTGCGCCAACGAGAATGCAGGCGCCACCGTGGCCCGCTCCCTCGTGTAATACATTCCCCAGCATGTAGGCGAGAATCCCAATCGACGCTATGGTAAAAGGGTCAGGCCCGGGTGTGGTGTTGAGAATAACTTCCTGCTTCGCAGCACTCTGCATTTGCGCGATAAGGTAGCACAGAAGCGCGAAAAGAAAGCTAGGCTTGTGCCGTGCGCCCGCGGCGATTGCCCGCGAAGTAAGCGCATGAGGCGCTCACAGGGCATTGTGGACACTTCGGTTTATTGCGTTTACAGATTTCCTGGCCGTGGGGCTTCAGAATTCAGAAGAAGATACGCTCGCCTGCGAGCATCGAAAGACCATCCATGCCAATCTGTGCTCACACGAAATTGATGGCCTGAGAAAGCTAACTCTCGGAACCGCCTGCAGACTCTATCTTTCCGGAGATCGGCGATGGAGGATGGAGGAGACCGCCAAAACAGCGGCTATTACAACGGCTACGCTCATTGGGTCGCACTCCTTGTCAGCATCCAGAGCGTATCGGGAAGCATGGCAGCCAACAAGATTACCCGCGCCAATTCAGGGATTACTGGGGTTACCCGGAGGCTGCGCGTACAGCGCAACTCACGCATCCGCTACTGCGGACGGTTCTGAGTAAATCGCGGCAGTGGCGCCGGATGCCAGTCGCTGGCCCACTTTGACGGCGTTGGGCCCATTTCGAACTCCAGGTTACCTCCGCGTTGGATGTCCTCATAACGCACGACCGGCATTACCAGAGGCTTCCCATTCAACTTCGTTGACTGGATATATAGGTTTTGTGGCGAATTCCCACGGGCCGAGATTACGAAAGTTTTTCCTCCCGGCACATTCAACGCGACCTTCTGAAATAGAGGGCTTCCGATCATGTACTCGCCGGAGACGGGATTTAGCGGATAAAAGCCCATCGCGGTAAAGATGTACCAGGCCGACATCTGGCCGCAATCTTCATTTCCCAAAATCCCGACTGGCGTATTTGAATATGCCTGAGCGGCGATTTCGCGGACCTTTGCCTGCGTCTTCCAGGGCTGTCCGCTGAAGTCGTAAAGATAGCCATAGTGATGGCTGGGCTCGTTGTCGTGCTTGTTGTGCCCGCCGCTGAAGTGCTCGTCGAGTTTGCGGTTGAACACTTCAGAGCC
>QIBC01000398.1 GCA_003225215.1 Acidobacteriota bacterium | reverse complement strand
TCCCGATTTGGGCCGAGACACCCAGCACCTGGAAGTAGTTGCCGGAAACGAAATCTCCGGCTGCCAACTCAGCGCGCCCATCCACAGCGACATTTAACCGGCCTTCTTTTTGCGAGGATGCGATGCCGTGCACCTGCGTAGTCTGCCGCCGCATCTCGTCAACATCGCGGTTAAGAATCGTGGTCGAGACTTGAAAATTGCCGGCCTTGACGCGGTTGGTCCTCACGAATACCAGCTGCTGCGGATCTTTTACCGGCAAAGAACTGAGCAGAACGGAATCGATCAGACTGAAGATGGCCGTGTTCGCTCCAATGCCCAGAGCCAGTGAGAGCACAGCAACAAAGGTGAAGGCCGGAGTCTTGCGCAACGAGCGCAGTGCGTAACGGACATCCTGCATGGTCGTTTCAATCCAATGCATGCCACGCTCATCGCGACAACGCTCCTGGATCTGAGCAATACCACCGATGCGACGCAGGGCTGCGCTGCGTGCCTCCTCCGCAGACATCCCGGCGGCCAGGTTTTCTGCTATCTGCTCGTCAAGATGGAACTGGAATTCGCGCTTCAGTTCCGATTCAACCCGCTCGCGCATGAACAGAGTGCGCAGTCGCATCCTTAATTGATCGAACCAACGCATACCGCTACTCCTCAAGCCTTACGCAAAACCAGATTGATGGCCGACGAGAGACGCTCCCAACTTGCCTTTTCCTTTTCCAGTTGCTCGCGACCGGCGCGGGTAAGCGAATAGAACTTTGCCGAACGCCCCGTCTCGGTTTCTGCCCATTCCGCCTTGATCCACCCTTGCTGCTCCAGCCGGTGTAGCGCCGGATACAGCGAGCCTTGCTGCACCTGGAGCACATCCTCAGAAATCTGCTCAATTCGTTTCGCAATCGCCCAGCCGTGCTTTGGTTCCAGCGCGACAGTTCGCAGGATAAGCAGGTCGAGTGTGCCTTGCACGAGATCGCTTGGTTTTCCCATTGCAGATAATCTACAACTCAATTGTAGATAGTCAAGGTATGCAGTGGAAGTGGCTAACTACAGAGCCATTCGAGGGGCAGGGCACCGGCTGTTTATGCTCGAATCTGCTCCCGAAACGCGTAGAGCAACGGAGTGCGAAAATATTTCTTTCTTGGCGCCGTAAGTTGTTGACGCGTCTAGCTCAAGAAATTGGGCGAGTAACGGATGAATCTTGCTTTTTGTATGGGATTCACGCCATCATGCGCAGAGCGATGTGCCCTGAACTTTCCAATTCGGGAACGGTGAGTGTGTGTCCCTGTGAAGCACAAAGTTCTGCCGCCCGTCCGCCTCGGGTGCGATTCTGAAAGCTTCTGCAAAGGCGGGAATACGTCGGGAATCCCACCTCGATCCCATCGCCAGGGGATGGGATATCCCACCTCGATCCCACCGCGATTTCTGGGATATCCCACCGCGATCCCGGAGGTCTGGTGGGATATCCCATGGGATCGGGGTGGGATCTCGCGAGGTAAGTCCTTTAAACTCTGGGATCGAGTCAAAAATGGACTTTGAGCAAGTAATTTTAGGAGATCAGCGGCTGAACCGGAAAATGTCGACTCCTTCGCAAAAAAGGTGGCTGGCGTCAGCGGTTCCCGGAAACATCGCTCAACT
>QIBC01000023.1 GCA_003225215.1 Acidobacteriota bacterium | reverse complement strand
TCGCTGATGCGCGATTTCAGACAGTCACGGACTTTGAGGGAGTGGAGCAGGCCGCAGCCGTGTCGCGCGATGGTCATTTCGTAGCGTTTCAGTCGGACCGAGATGGGCCGATGGACATCTGGGTTACACAGGTTGGCTCAGGACAATTCCACAATCTCACGCGCGGTAGTATGCCGGACCTCGTCAATCCAGAGGTCCGCACCGTGGGATTCTCGCCCGATGGCTCTTTGGTCACGTTTTGGGCGCGCAAGCGAGATGGCTTGAGCAACGACATCGGCGTCTGGGCGGTGCCAATGCTGGGCGGACAGCCGAAGCCATATCTTGAAGGCGTGGCCGAGTTCGACTGGTCGCACGACGGCGCCCGCCTCGCTTACCACACGCCCGCTCCCGGAGACCCGATGTTCGTATCAGAGGGCAGCCCGCGATCCGGAGTTCGGCCGATCTACGCCGCGCCTGCAGGTCTCCACAGCCACTTTCCCTTGTGGGGGGCCGATAACTCATTTATTTACTTCGTCCATGGGGAGCTCCCAGACAAACTGGACATCTGGCGTGTGTCTTCAGCTGGAGGAACTCCTGAACGGATCACGTCCCATAATGGGCATGTGAGTCATCCGGTGCTGCTCGATCGGAGGACGCTGATGTACCTGGCTACCGATCCTGATGGCTCGGGGCCGTGGCTCTACAGCATCGACGTGGAACGCCGCGTACCGCACCGGCTGACTTTTGGTCTTGACCGATATACTTCGCTGGCGGCCAGCGCTGATGGACGGCGTCTGGTTGCTACGCTCGCAACTCCGAAGAGAACACTCTGGCGTTTGCGGATTGCGGATTCACCAGCGGAACCTTCGGCAGCCACGCAAATCCCGCTCACGAACAACGCAGGCTTTTCGCCACGATTCGGTCCAGATTATCTTCTTTATGTTTCCGCAACCGGCGCCGGCGAGAGTATCTGGAAGCTGGCCAAAGGAACCAGCACCGAGTTGTGGAATGGTCAGGAAGCGCAAGTCCTTGGCGCGCCGGCGATCGCTCCCGACGGACGGTCTTTCGCATTCTCAGTTCGGCAACACGGCCAAACGCTGCTGTACGTGATGCAGGCCGACGGCTCGAACGCGCACGTTGTAGCCGATTCGCTCAACCTGCAGGGTGCTCCAGCATGGGCTCCTGACGGCCAATCAATCACCTCAGCAGCGGAAGATCACGGTGCCCCACATCTTTTTCGCGTGCCGGTCGACGGTCGGCCTCCAACCCCTTTTCTCCGCGAGCACTCGGTCGATCCCACATGGGCGCCCGACGGTAGCTTCGTCGTCTACTCGGGACCCGACATCGGCACAACGTTCTCTGTGAAAGCCGCGACGGCCGAGGGGGTAGCGCATCCTTTGCCAGCCCTGACGTTGACTCGGGGAGCTCGACACCTCGTTTTCCTGCATGGAGGACGAGAACTCGTGCTCCTGCGAGGAGAGATGCAACATAAGAATCTCTGGCTCCTTGACCTTGAGACGAGGGCCGAACGGCAGTTGACCAACTTCGGCGCCGACTTCGAGATTCGCGACTTCGACCTCTCTCCAGACGGCCGTGAAGTTGTCTTCGAACGAGCGCAGGAGCGCTCGGATGTGGTGCTGCTGGATCTCCCAAGATGATAGCGGATTCGCCAGTTTACTTGGGCCAGAACAAGCTGAAGGTTTCGGCCGTCAACAGCGCGTAGATCGCGCCATCGAAGACATGCTTCAGCGTCACGCCCCAGGTCTGTCCTTTCCAGATCGAATCCACAAGTTGGCCGTAACCGTAGGCGAGAAATGCGGTGACGGCGAAGAAGTGGAATATTTCATGATGTTCGGCGCCGGGGCCGTGCGTTATTCCCGCGAAGCAGCCGACGATCACGCTGGTCAGGATGCAGAAAGCGAACCATAGTCCCAGGTACTTTCCCATCGCCGGCGGTCCGCTGGGCAGGATGGTGACCATGCCAACCGGTCCCCGTTTGAATTTCTCGGCAGTCTCCGGCGACTTCATTTCTTTCATGGTGCAATACGGGAAACGGTAACTCCGGCCCGGAGTTACGCCTGCTGCGCGCAATGCGTCGAGTACTTTCGCTTCGTCGGGAAGCTGGCGAGAATCGCCTTTGTGCCAGGGTAGAACCATGTGCAGGATTGCACTAGCAATAAAGACCACCACTGCGGAAACGAGAATGGGAATCCACAATGCGGAAATTGAGACCATCATTCCTCCTGGTTTGAGTCGAGTAAGGTTGTGCCCAAAATGGTCAACCTGGATGTCGAGTGTGAGCGCGCCAATTGTAGTCATCACAACGCGGGAGTCAACACTCTTGTTACTTATCGAGAGGCTTGGGTTCACGGCTGGGTCCCGGAAGGACCTCCCGCATATTCCGGTACAGAAGTACCTGGCCGATAATAAGGATGATGATTCCGCCGAAAAATCCAGTGACGGAAACATTCTGGATGGAATGAATGCGCAATGCGTCTGGGCTTGACGCTGTCTCCAGCTTGCCCTTGGCCAAACCATAAAGGTATGCGTGCTGGGTGGAAACGAGGAACCCCAGCGCGACCAAGACATAAGCGACGATGTTCATTGCGAAACGCTTCATATGGTCTCCATTTCAGGAAGAGAGACTTATCTCACAAAATTCGATTGGATGAACCAACAATCCGCGAGTTCAGCAGCAGCTGCTCGACAATTTTGCCCATGCGGTCTTGTGGAGGCAGCTTGCGGTGAAGCCTCAGGGCATCCACCAAACGCTGTTCGCCGAACTCTTCTCCATTGCCGTTGCAGGATTCAGTTATGCCATCGGTATAGAGCGCAAACGTGTCTCCGGGAAAGAGTTGACAGTCGCCTATCGCGCAATCCCATATCGGGAATAGTCCCACAACGGTACTCGTGGAGTGAAGTTTTTCGAGAGAATCGTCGGTCCGGAGGACTATCGCCGGTAAGTGGCCGCAGTTCGCATAGCGCAGACGTCCGGCGCGATCGTCGTACTCAGCGAAAAAGAGAGTGGCGTAAACGCTTTCAACCGTGTTCGTGTAAAAAAGATCATTCACCGACCGCAGCAGCCGTTCCGGTTGTTCCAGCGCGATCGCACACTGGCTGCGCAGGTTTGCCTGCAGATTCGCCATCAGGAGAGCGGCGGCCATGCCTTTGCCGGCGACGTCAGCCACAACCAACCCGAGCCGCTCCTGGCCGAGATGAAGGAAATCGTAGTAGTCGCCGCCTACGGAGCGAGCCTGCAAGCAAGTGCCGGCATAGTCAAGCGTCCGAAGTGCAGGCATAACCTGGGGAAAGAGACGCGACTGAAACTGCATAGCGATCTCAAGCTCCTGCGTGGCGCGTCTCTCAGCCTCGAGTTTTGCCTCGGCAGCGCGGCGCTGTTCTTCCACGGCGCGACTCACTTCGTCGAGACTCACCAGCGCAAACGAATTCCCATCGATGTCTTCAAAGCGGGTGAAGACGCCACCCCAGATCGGTTTCTGCTCGTTAAACGCCGCCAGCTCAGGACTGGGGTTTGCCAGATCGTACTGCACGCGTCGAAGTCGTGGGGTAAAGTGGAAGCGCACGCCGCGAGCGCACCATTCGAGGTATTTGGCTATAGCATCCTCGGTGACAAACACGATCTCGGTGGAACGTCCGATGAGCTTGAACTCCTCCGAGCCCGGCTCAGGAGCAATGAGCGCCGTGACTGAAGCAGAGCCAGCCATCAGCCTAATTATGACGCCCAAGCTCATTTTTGACTGTCAAAAAGTTATGTCTTAACTGGAATTGGTTGTGAGGCGTTTCAATCTAGATCAATGCTTGACGAGGGCTGGGCTAGAATGGAGCTACGCGCCCGTAGCTCAGTTGGACTAGAGCATCTGCCTTCTAAGCAGAGGGTCGCAGGTTCGAATCCTGCCGGGCGCACCAGATCTTTTTAGCTAACCATTCAACTGCTTACGACGGGACCCTTCTTTCAGTTTCGAATCCATGAAAGAGAAGAGTGCCCTGGGTTTCATATTTCAGGGCGAGAGTGTGATCGCAGCCACTCGGCGACGGCAGCTTTAGTCACTCGGCCAGTCTCGTAAAGCGAGATCAGCGACTCATAGGCTTCGACATCGTCGAATACAAGCTTGTAGCTGTTCAGCCTCAGAAAAACCGCCGTGGCGGTGATGGCAGTGCGTTTGTTGCCGTCAAGGAACGGATGATTCTGGGCAAGACTTTCAAATAGAGCAGCGGCTTCCTCGATTGCGTCGGAGTAGTAGCCGCTCGGCGGCCGGCCGACCGCCGAACTCAAGGCGTTCAAATCCCTCACGCCTTTGATCCCGCCAAAACGCGCAAGCATTTCCTCGTGGATTGCCAGAATGTCTTCGACAGACAAATACCGGGTCAATGAGAGAGCCGACGAAGTAATTCGGAATGTTCACGAACAAACTCATCAAGAGCAGCACGAACATCCATTCTTGAGTCTTGTGATCCTTTCTGGTGCAGGTAACGGATGAATGCCTCGACGGCGGCTTGTTGCTCGGATGACAGGGAAGCTACCAAGTCGATGAGCTTCTCCTGCGGTCTCTGAGACACGAATATCCCTCTCTCCTCGATTTTATTCACATGCCATGGCGAGCGCCAGAGTTCTAAAATCGTCTCTCTGGGCGCACCAGCTTTATCTACGGTCTTCACGAGGACACCTCTGGGGGGCGGTAACCTCTCCGCATGCCGAGTGTGCTGGAGAAGATTGTTGACGAACGCGTCGGCCAAACGCTCGTTGGAACTGTCAGTGTGGCGGTCGACCGGATGGCGGAAGAGATAGCACGTGAAGCGCTTGCAGACGACACGTTTCGCCGGGCGTTGCGCGAACTCGTGCGCGTTCGTTCGCAAAAGCTCTTGGACCAACTACTCGAGAATGGCAACGGTGAGAGACGGCCGTTGAAACGCGCGTCTAAACCAGAGTAGCTTGCGCCCTGATCATCTGATCAACCTCCCTTCGCAAGCATAGTTCTATAGGAGCAGAGTTCTAAAATCGTCTCAGGTGAGGCAGTCCGCGGTTAGAGCGTCCGATTCCGGCTTTGATAAAGCGGTCAGCTTCTTCTCGTCAAAAAGCACTGTGCATAGATACTGCATTCGTCCTCCTGATCTTTTTGCCTTGTACGACGAAGACGTTGATTCATCCCAAATCGACATTTGAATTCGGCTTTTCGCCCCTCGGCGGAGGATGAACCCAGGTGCTACCGGACCGTTCTACTAGCGCAGTATTGCCGCATTGCGTTTTGTACCATCTTGAGCGCGACCGCCCAGCGGGTGCGGGCTTGTGTTTCATCTTCACCGTATCCATGTAGATAAAATGTGATGTAGAAGCATTCCTCAGCTTTCGCGCGGTGATCGAAGCAATGGCGCAGGGTGAATTCGGCGGCGCTGGCCATCTCTGGGGCGTGCCTTACCAACTTTGCGAGCGCTTGCACGAAATGCTCGTTCTCTGAGAACTGGCTTCTTCGGTCTTCGTCCGCGAACAGCAAGTCCACATAGGATCCGAACTTGCAAGGTTCGCCAAAGACTTCATCCTCTGCATCGATTTGGCGACTCGTCCACGCATCGCACTTAGCGGTTTCAAATGGAGACTCCGGCGAATTCGCCCAATTCAGGAATTCGGCGAGCTCAGAGTACGCGCACGCTTCGGAAATCTCCAACAGCAGTTCGGGCTGGCGCTTCAGATCGAGGAAGCGCGACGAACCGTCCTCGAGGGCCCATGGAATTTCGAGGCGGGGATCATTGGCTCCTAGTTCAACCGTCCATTCTGCGAGCATGTCTCTTTATCAGATCACCGGAAAAGCAGAAACAACTATAAAACCGACGTTCTCGCTCGTCGTTATTCCTGAGACACTGTCATTCCTCGCTCCGCCGCGATGCGGTTTTCCGAAACAAGACTCTCAATGCGGAGCGGGGAATCTGCTGTCTCTCTTGCGTCGTGAAGCAACGAACAGTAGATCCCCCGCAGGGAAACCGCCCGCGAGCGATCACAGTGCTAAGAGGAGCGACATCTCCGAATCGTCTAAATCCATTATGAGACTTCGCGCCTCTTTCTTTTCGAGCGCCAGTACAGGGCCAGCCCAATCACGATCGCGAGGCTCGTTCCGCCGAGCAGCTTCAATTCGAAGACGGCTGTGTTTGTGGTCTCGCCCGGGGGGATCATCGAGATTCCCATGGCGAGCAGGCAAATCAGAAATCCCAGCGCGCCAACGATCCAGACCCCGGTGCGCCCGCCCGGGACCAGCACTGCATCCGGAGTCTGCTCGCGATCGCTGCGGTATGCGAGCTTGATTGCAGCCGCATACATATAAAGGAAGGGCAGAAAGTAGAGGATGATGGCTGCATCTACCAGCACCTGGTAGGCCCCATTAACCGTCTCGTTTAACTGCGCGAGGATGAGCACTGCGGCCGAAATCCCGGCCTGGATCAGAATGGAAATGTATGGGGTTTTCCAGCGCGGATGAATCTTCCCAAATACAGAAGGCAGGTAGCTGTCGATCCCGACAGCGAACGGCACCCGCGCGACTCCAGCAACCGTGGTACCGACTCCGCCTGCGTTCCCGACCGTTACAAGCAGCGCAGCCAGGACGCCGAGGAATCCAATGCCAAGCAGGCTGGAGCCGTGCGTGATTGCCTGGAACACGCCGCTCTTGGGATCGACGTCGCCAGGTTGCACAAGCAGCATGGTTGCTATCGTGCCAAGAATGTAGATGACCGCTATAAGCACTCCTGAGGCGAGGATGGCGCGCGGAAAGGTCCGTTTTGGATCGCGCACCTCATCTGACATGGCGCAGACCAGCTCCATCCCGGTGAACGCGAACGCGATCTGCGACCAGAAGTTCACGGTACCGAAGTTCCAAACTGGGAGTATGTTGTGCCAGCTGATATGAGTCTGCGATCCGTACCGTACGAAGATTGCTGCGGCTATTCCGACAAGGATCAGCAAGGGAGTGTATGTGCCCACCCCTCCGGCGTTCTGCAGCCACTTGCCGATGTTGAGGCCGACGATGTTCATACCTACAGCAACCGCCAGCAGCAAGAGCGAGCCGGTAAGAAGGAAGCCGCGATCATTGGCGAGGTGACCGTGCCCGGCTCCTCCGATGTAGGCGCTCATGGCGGTGCTCGCTACCAGCAGTCCGGGAAAATAGAAGAAAGAATAGACCCAATACGCCCAGCCGGCGACGAACCCGTGAAAGTCGCCGAAGGCTTCGCGGGTCCAGACGTAGAGCCCGCCCTCCGCTGGAAATCGCGTTGACAGCTCAGTGATTACCAGAGTCGTAGGGAAGAAAAAGAAGACTGCAGCCAGGGCCCACAAGCTGATGGAAGATGTTCCATTATGGGCTGCGGCGGCGATCCATCTCGGTCCGAGCACCGCGGCGATGTTGAATAGGAGAACATCCCAGAAGCCCATCTCGCGGCGGAGTTGCGAGATCACTTCTCGACGAGGATGAGCCAAGCTCTGCGCCTCCAGCCGGCAAAAATAAAATCCCGGCCGCTGACGACCGGGATTCAAAGCCTACCAGACTTTTTGCTTCCCACTCCGACTATCGACGCATTAAGTAGAAGAGCGCTCCTCCGGCGATGCCGAGGGCTCCCAGCAGCACGATGATCGGTAAAGAAGAGGAAGTCTGCGGCAGCTTGGCAGTGTTTTCAGAGCGATCTGCCGGAGCCGAGGCCTGCGCAGCGGGCGCAGATGCAGGCGTGGCCTGGGTCTCGGCGGGCGTCTCATCTCGGTGACGCTGCTGGGCTGCAGTTGCGCTGTTCTGGCGCGAGGGCGCCGTAGCCGGCTGATCGCTTTGCGGTAAGGCGGGCATCCGGCTCTCCGCCACTAAAGTATTGTTCGCGGGCGCTTTCGCCAATTCTGTAGAAGCGGAAGTTGAGCTCTCCGGTCCAAGATTTCCCGTTCTGACTCCGTCGGCGTTGAGCTTCGCGATACTCTCGTTGTCGAAAGCCTTCGACGCTTTGGGTAGCCGCGCCTTGATGAGGCGCGCGATCTCGGCAAGGCTCTGTGTCGGGATCGCAGCTGCCGGGGCGCCGGAGACGAAGCTCTGGATTCCGAGCTCGAAGTTCTGATTCGTGCTGGCCGGAGTGCTGGGACTGAAAGAGGCGCTTTGCGCGCTCTCAACCGGAAAGACATAGTTGGGGTTGTAGATCGAGGGCCCGGTGGCCGACCTTGGGTCGTTAGCATTCGTCAGCGGCGCCCCAACTGCCGGACCGCTGCCGGGAAGAGCGATATCCGGAGTGGCAACCAGTGGAGCATCCACGGCGTTGACTGGCACTGGAGCCGAAGTTGCATATCCGCCCATGGTTGTGACTTGGCCGACGCATGCCAGCGAGGCGGTTAAGACAAGTGAGAGAGAAAGCTTGCTGAACATAGGAAACTCCTGGGATGTCTTCGAACACCCCTTCGGCACTCGTGTGCTCGTTTGTGCTCTGAGCCGACGCGGTCCAGCTGCAGGCACTCTGCAACCTTGGATGTGTGAGCTATTCAGAGGGATGCGATAGTACCCCTTATACCGCATGTTTTCCAGTGATTTAAGGCGCAGTATGGCTACTTTTGTTGTCTTGGAATTCCAGCTAGCCTCGTTTTTGGCGAACGCTCACGCCCAAACCTTCGCCGCCGCCCTATTGCGCCGGACGGCTTTTGTCCCAAAGGTGGAACCATGGTTTATCAGCATGGCAGGTGAGAAAAATCAGGTCCGCTGCGACTGCTCCTGGCAGGATTTCCGCAAAGGAACCGCTGGGCGGCAGTGATTTGCCACGTTCCTTGCCTCTGGGGTCGATAACAGGTCTGAACGTTCCGGCCCCAGACGGTGAGCACAGCAAGATTGATAAACTTCAATCATGCCTGCTCCTCAAACGCAATCGGCGACGGTCGATCAAGTCACCGGTACGCCTATCTCTTACTTCGAGTGTTCGAAATGCGGCGAACGTCTCGATGCAAAAGTCCCTCAG
The DNA here is from genome assembly GCA_003225215.1 of Acidobacteriota bacterium. Taxonomy (GTDB): domain Bacteria; phylum Acidobacteriota; class Terriglobia; order Terriglobales; family Acidobacteriaceae; genus Gp1-AA112. Next base: position 22,082 of record QIBC01000023.1, on the reverse strand, counting down.
ACCCTCTGCCCTAAAGACGCCGGTTCACTTTGGGTGCGCTACGACCTTAAGCAAGTTCGCGCTCGCGCTGAACGTCACGACATTGCCTCGCGCACAAGCAGCATGTGGCGCTACCGCGAGCTGCTGCCTGACGCCGAACCGGTGACGCTCGGCGAAGGCTTCACGCCGATGCTGGCGAGCCGCAAGCGCCCGAATGTCTGGATCAAAGACGAAGGCGCGAATCCTACGGGTTCGTTCAAGGCCCGCGGACTCTGTATGGCCGTAACTATGGCAAAGCATTACGGACTGAAGAAGCTTGGGAGAGCGCAAGCAGGCGGAAGGTTGGTTTGATATTTCCACGCTGAAGGAGCCATTCCGCGTGGAAGGGAAGAAGACGATGGGGTTGGAAGTCGCCGAGCAGCTAGGGTGGCGCTTGCCCGACGCGATCTTCTATCCCACCGGCGGCGGCGTTGGGCTGATCGGCATGTGGAAGGCCTTCGACGAATTGGAGCAACTTGGCTGGCTGAGCTCAGGATCGAAGCGTCCCAAAATGGTAGCGATCCAGGCCAGCGGGTGCGCTCCTATCCCGAAGGCATTCGAGGAAGGCAAGAACGTCTCCGAGGCATGGAAGGATGCGCATACGTTCGCCTCCGGTCTGCGTGTCCCCAAAGCTTATGGTGACTACCTGATCTTGGACTTTGTTCGGCGCAGTGGAGGAACGGCGATCGCTATTTCAGATGAGGAGATGTTGGCCTCGTTGCTCGAATGGTCGCGGGATGAGGGAATTTTTCTCTGTCCGGAGGGAGCCGCAGCTACCGCTGCTTATGACAAGCTGCTCGCGAGTGGATTCCTGAAGCCGAGCGACGAAGTCGTGATCTTCAACACCGGCACAGGTCTGAAGTACATCGACGTGATCTCGCAGGCGATGGGAATTACTCGCACGACCAACGGAGCGGGATCGCAAAAGCCGGGAGAGCGCAGGATCGGCGGGATTATCGGGCCGTATTAAGAACAAGCTGCTGGCTACTGGCTGCTCGCTGCTGGTCCAGTCGCTATAGCAGCCAGCAGCGAGTAGCCAGCAGCCTATGACAGAGCGTCTCTACTACAACGACTCCTTTCTCTACGATTTCCGTGCCAGCATTCTCGACGTGCAGGAGCTAAAGCGCGAGGGCACACAGTCCACGTGGGCGGTGAAGCTCGACCGCACTGCGTTTTATCCGACCAGCGGCGGCCAGCCATTCGACATCGGCCGGCTTACGACTCAATCCAAATCGGGAGTCCCTCTGGAAGTTGCCGTTGAAGATGTTTTTGAGGACGACGATGGCGGAGTGTGGCATCGAGTCTCGAAGGTTCTGCCGCCGGGCGCGGAAGTGCGCGGCCTCATCGACGCTGAACGCCGGCGCGATCACATGCAGCAGCACACGGGTCAGCACCTGCTCTCAGCTGCGTTCGTGCAATTGCTGAACGCGAAGACTGTGTCCTTTCACCTCGGCGAGGAGATCTCGACCATCGACATCGATCTGCCGGCAGTTTCGCGTGACGATCTGATGCGCGTTGAGCGGCTGTCGAATGAAATCATCGCCGAAGATCGTCCGATTTCCATCCGCTACGTCACCCGCGAAGAGGCTGCGCAGATAGGCGTACGCAAGCTGCCGGAGAGGACCGGCCAGATTCGCCTGATCGATATCAAGGACTTCGATCTGAATGCGTGTGGCGGAACTCACGCTCGAACGAGTGGCCAGATCGGTGGGCTCCTCATTCGGCGCGCGGAAAAGGTTAAGCAGGGCGCGCGCATCGAATTTGTATGCGGGCTGCGTGCGGTGTCGGCAGCGCGCCGCGACTTCGAGATTCTCGGCGAGGCGTCAGCCTTGTATCCCTGCGCTCCCAGTGATCTGCCCGCGAACATAAGCAAACAGCGTGAAGATGCTCGCGCTGTGCAGAAAAGGGAAGCCCGCGTGCTGGAAGAGTTGGCGGACCTCAAAGCAGCGCAGTTGATTCATGAGACGCCTTCCGAGCGCGGACCGAAGATAATCGTTCAAGTCTTTCAAGATCGCGATGCACCTTTCATCAAGCTGCTTGCACAAAAGCTGACGAAGAGCACATCCGGAGTGATCGCATTGCTGGGCTCCGCACAGAGCCCCCCTGCCCTGGTATTCGCCAGGTCCTCGGACTTAAGTGCCGATATGGGAAGTCTGCTGCGCGAACTAGTAACAGCAGCTGGAGGGCGTGGCGGCGGAGGTAAAGACTTCGCCCAAGGCGGCATTCCCGACAAGGAGCGACTACAACAATTGCTGATGGAAGCAAAAGATCGGGTCGCATAAAAGCCCAAGAGAGACGCCGAACACGGGTTGCATTCGAAGACAACTGCTCTAGCGGCGCAAGTACGGCGCTGATAAAATCAAGTCACCCGCCGAACGTGGGGCTATAGCTCAGCTGGGAGAGCGCATCGTTCGCAACGATGAGGTCGTCGGTTCGATCCCGACTAGCTCCACCAACTCGTAGTTCCAGAACACAGAAGAGCCATCATGTCGACAAACTTAACGTATCCGCAATCCTTGCGCTTGGCCGAATTCGGCGAAATTGTCGAAGCGCGAGACGTTGATCTGATTATGGACAGCTGTACGTCCTCAATTGCGTGGCCGCTCCCTCTCGGCGTGCTTTTCGATAGATAGATGCTCTTTCGTTGCGCCCTAGCCAACGCGCATTAACAATTTGCAGCTTTCCCGAATATATTCTCGTTCTGGAATACCGAGCGCCAGGAACTCGAACCCGTACTCTGATCCATATTGGTAGCAGACTCTGGCGGGAAGACGCAGCGGTTCGGGAGCCAGCGGGATCTGCAAATGCACAGTGTCACCAATTTGAAGCTTGGTGCCGGTAGTTACGCCGGCGCCTCCTTCCGCCAGATCGACTCCTCGTCCCTCCACATAGGTGGGTATTTCGCCCTTCGTGACACCGATTCTGACGGTCTCGTGGAATTGAAACCTCGGAAAGCGACGCTGGGGGATAGCAGGCGCGTTTTTCAAGGGGTACCTGGGGGTCCCTCTGACGGGAGAACTGAATGTAGCATCATGCTTTCCTCGGTCATGCGCATGATTACTGAAGGACATGTCCTATAGGACAGGTACTTCGAACGCTCAGCCAGCTTGTGTTATCGCCGTTTTAACCCTTACGGCATTCAACGAATAACCTACGGCACTGTTCTTTTTGACAGACCTCCGGCCCAAACGGATCACATTGTGAATGCGAGAAAAAGACCAGCCGGGTGGCTCGCCAGGCCCAGTTTGTTGCGTATAGAAGTTGAAATGCACAAAGTGAGCAAAGGGATGCACAACCTGAAACCATCAACTTGCATCTGCATCTTCACGGAGACACTCTGGCCTGTCCAGGGTTCTCGATGACGTCTGGTGCTTCGAAACTGCGTCGTCAGGAAGCCATCGTGGGTTGCACGTCGGCTTCCGGCAATTAGCGAAGCGTTTGAGGTGATGGGCCGGGGTAGTAATTGTCCTTCTGCTTTGGGGTGCTTTTCCAGTTGCTAGACTCTGAGCCTGAGCAGCACGGGCAAGTGAGTTGTCATTTAGCTTTGAAGATCCACACGCGCAGGCTTCGGTGTGCGCTTGGGTCCGAGCTAGCAGCTACGATCTCCGCTCATGTCGATTGGGTTCCCGCACGCCGTACTTAAGCTTTCAGGACTGGTAGCGTCCGGTCCTCTGGAAAGAGGTTTCTTGGAATGAGCGGTGCCACTTGGTCGTCATCTGCGGCCCATAAGGAAGCATGCGTGTCTGTTGCGCCCGCTCCTGCCAGCGTATCAACTGAAGTTCCTCTCGTCGAAGAAATCGCGGAAGGCTTGTGCTTCGTTTGTCAAAGCCGAGCGATGCGGGAAGTCCGCTGCATGGTGGATCTGGTCGCGCAAACGAACCTTCCAGTCCTGATTCTCGGTGAAACCGGCGCAGGCAAGGAAGTCATCGTTCGCCTGATTCACCACGTCTCCTTACGAAGGAATCGGCCATTTCTCAAAGTCAATTGTGCCGCCCTTCCAGCGGAACTGCTCGAAAGCGAACTGTTCGGCTATGAGGCCGGAGCGTTTACCGGCGCGACCAGAGCCACAGCGGGAAAGTTCGAAGCTTGCCACAAGGGCACAATCCTGCTGGATGAAATTGCTGAAATGCCGCCGGAGCCGCAGGCGAAGCTACTGCAGGTGCTGCAAGACGGCGAATACTGCCGGCTGGGAACTGCCAAACCAATTCGCGTGGATGTACGCGTTCTGGCCGCGACAAATGTGGACATCGTCCGCGCAATTAGGACAAAGAGGTTTCGAGAGGACCTCTACTACAGACTCAATGCCTTCTCGCTGCAAGTACCTCCCTTGCGCGAAAGGATGGAGGACATTCCCGTTCTCCTTCAGCATTTCATAAAAACCCAATCGGTCGCGCTCGGCTGTGAGCCGCTGCCGGTTTCTGCCGACCTTCTTAAAGCGTGCTTGCGGTACTCCTGGCCGGGTAACGTACGCGAACTCGAGAATTTTGTGAAGCGCTATCTCATTGTGCGAGATGAACGAAAGGCAGTTACGCACTTGATGCCGGAGGCATATCGCGCGAGCAGCTCCGCTCAGAGCTCTACCAGCACTTTTTCCATGAAAGCCACCGATTTGAAATCACTCGTGCGTGGCTTAAAAGAACAAGCTGAGCGGCAGGCCATTATTGGTGCTCTGGAATTGTCACGTGGCAATCGCAAGGATGCTGCGCGAATTCTCAATATCTCGTCGCGAGCGCTGATCTATAAAATGCGCGAATACGGAATTGACGGAGCCAAGGCAAATCATTCAACAGAGCTGTTGGCGTAGACGACTGCAACCTCGGGCCGGCATTCATATATTCGGCTTCGACTCTTCTGTTCCACGACCTTAGTCCGAGCTTCTGCGTCTTTCGTTTTGGTTCCACTCCTCCATTCAGAGCTCCGCATTATGATTACTCGCTAGCTAGCTCGCTGCTAATTCGTCCCGGCCCGCCAGAAAATATTTGCGCGTGAAAAAACTTTCACTTCACTTGATCGTGAAAATCAGCTGAACATGGCCAATCGTTAGCATGGCACGAATTGTGTCAATTTGTTGCAAGTGCCTGCGCACACCGACACTTAGTAGCGCAAAACGATCCGCGCTCCGAAATCTTCACTCCTGGACGTGATTTGGAATTCGACATGCACATCGACTCGTCAGCAGCGGTACCGCGATAAAGATACTCATGACGTTGGCCCCCCAGACCATAACTACGGAGTTCCGCCGGGAACTGAATCAGTTACCGGCGGAGGCTATCGTCTTTGGTCATTCCGAATATATGAGGGCTGTGCGGAACCGGATCGAAAGAGTAGCTGCTCTGGAAATGCCCGTGCTAATAGAAGGCGAGAGCGGCACGGGAAAAGATATCATCGCCAAAATGTTGCACGAGCGAGCGCCCTGGATGTCCGGTCTGTTCGTAAAGGTGAGGTGCTCCAGCATTCCGGATACCTTCGAGGATCTAGTTGAGTACTCGGACGGGGCGGTTAATGGGTTATCTCAATCTACCCCTGAAGGAAGTCCCTGTAACTGTTACGGCACACTATTTCTTGACGAGATATCCGAGGCCACTGCAACTTTGCAGTTGAAATTGTTAAGACTGCTGCAAGAAGGCCAGTTCTGCAGCATCAACCTGAAGCGATTCAAGCTGAATTTTCGTGTGATATGCGCGACAAACTGTGGACTCGAGCACGCAGCCGCGCAGGGCAACTTCCGGAGAGACCTGCTTTACCGCATTAACGCGATTACGATCCGCGTACCCTCTCTGCGTGAGCGCATTGTTGACGTACCGGACCTAGTCGACCATTTTCTAAATCTGTTTAGCAGCGCATACAACTGCGAGTCTAAGCGTCTGTCACCACGCATGTTGCAATCCTTATTAAGGTATTCATGGCCCGGAAATATCCGCGAGCTCGAAAATCTGATCAGGCGCTATGTGCTTTTCGGCTGTGAAGAAACTGTTTGCGATGAACTCTTAGGGCGCGCTGCAACCAAGAGGAATGCGCAGAAGAATGCGCAGGAACTCTCAGCGCCGGGCGCAGTCTCCTTGAAAGAGCTCACGAGAAAGGCTGCTCGTGAGGTTGAGCGCGAAGCAATCTTGAAGGTCTTGGAAGCAAATCAATGGAATCGGAAGAGAGCGGCTTGTGTGCTGAACATCAGCTACCGTGCGCTCCTTTACAAGTTGAAAGATACAGGCATGGTTCCAGCCCCGTCCTCCAGCAACCGGATGGAAGCACGACGCGGTGTAAACACGGCGGCGATATGACCGTGATTTCGTAATGCAGTAGCGCGTTGTAAAAGCAGGGTATCTGGACGCGGCCGATAGTCCGGTGCATTGGGAAAGTTTGCATCGGGAGAGTTTCAACTGAAAGAAATAAATCACAAGGTCCTAGGCAATGGGACTCAGAGGGCGAAGCTATGGGCGGAGTGCAGACAGTTACGAATCAGGCGGTATTGCCGCTACCAACTCAGGCCCATTGGTATGCAGTACAGACCCGTCCAAGGCACGAAAAGAAAGTCATAACCAACCTGAACGAAAAGCACATTGAGTCATATTTGCCGTTGTTAAATCAGATGCACCGCTGGAGCGATCGCCGCAAACTCGTTCAAGTTCCGCTCTTTCCGGGCTATGTCTTCGTTCGCGCACAGCTCGATCCAAGGGTATTTGTGGCGGTCCTGAGCATCTGGGGTGCGCTGGCCTTTGTTGGACCCCAACGCGAAGCTATGCCCATTCCTGAGTCTCAGATCGAAGACATCCGCACCCTGCTAAGTACGAAAGTATCTTTGTCCCCTTATCCGTTCCTCAAGCTAGGCCAGCGCGTGCGCGTACGCGGTGGAGCATTGGATGGCGTGGAGGGCATCCTCGTGACCAACGGACAGAAACGATTAGTCATTTCCGTTGAAAGTATTCATCGCTCGCTTTCCATGACTATTGAAGGTTACGACATTGAACCCGCTTAAAGGATTTGGGCATGGCGGTGGAGTTCACCAGATGAGATCAAAACATCTGCTCCTTTTCTGTATTTCGACGCTTCTCATTGCCGCGGCGAATCGAGTCGACGCACAGGCAGTCAAAGGACGTGCTGACGAAGAGGTCGCTACTGCCGCTGCGACATTAAAGCTGCCGGCGCCCGTTCGCGACTACATAGTCGGCCCCGAGGACATTCTGAATGTGAATGTCTGGAAAGAACCAGAGATCTCCCGAACCTTACCTGTAAGTCCTGACGGTAAGATCTCCCTGCCGCTCGTAGGTGAGCTAATGGCGAGCGGTCACACGGCGACTCAACTACAGAATGAAATCAAGGAGAGATTGCTCACGTACTTCTCCGATCCCGAGGTAAACGTATCGCTACAGGAAGCGAAGAGCCATAAGTTCAACATCGTCGGCGAAGTTGAAAAACCAGGCTTCTATCTTATGACTGGCCCTTTGACTGTACTGGACGCTATTGCTATAGCCGGGGGACTGCGTGACTTTGCCAAAGTGGGCAAAATCTACGTGCTGCGCCCTAATGCAGACGGTACTCACACTCGCCTGCCCTTTAACTACAAAAGAGTAATCAAGGGCAGCGACTTACGGCAGAACGTGGAACTGCAGCCTCGAGATACCATCGTGGTTCCCTAATGCGGCAGCAATGTTTCGGCAAGTCTGTATCCTATGCGCTTTTTGTGTTGACGAGCGTAATGGCCCTGTGCGCGCAAACTGCAACTCCGACGATCGTAGCCCCTGGACTGCCTGCGGAGTTCCCTGAAAAGGAGAAGCCGAAGCCGCAGACCTTTGCGGCCGGTCTGACGCTCACCACCGATTTCGATGACAATGCGCTCAACAACAACCGTAACAATCAATACAACACGCTGACAGTGTTTGCACCGCATGTTGGCTGGTCGCTGTTTCGTGCGCGATACGATTGGAAATTAGAGTACGAGCAAGGATTCAGCGTGAGCCGGCCGATCACCGCTTACAACTCGCGTTCCCGTATGCTCGGCACTTCCCTGGAATTCAAAATCTCTAAACGGCTCGTATTTCATGCTCGTGAGAGTTTGTTGGAGACCAACAATCCCTTCGATCGTCTTGTTGGGTCCGAAATCGGGCCAGGCACCACCGTTGTTGATCGGCCGAATAGCTCCATTTTGGTTCCCGCTCAAACAAGTACTCAGCATGCAGAGCTGGACATGGAGTATGCACTGGGTCCACACAGCACTATTTCGACAGTCGGTTCGTTCTTTAACGTCACTCGAAGCGCGCTGGCAGGAGCGGAAGGGTTGGGCGATACGAGGTCGGCCAGCGGACACATGGTTTATTCGCGTCAGATACGTCGACGCCGCTGGGTCGGACTCGACTATGGCGTGGAAAAACTGACCTCGCGGAATCCCGGATCCGCCGCATTCGTACAGAGTCTTGCCTACACCGAAACGCTCGGGCTCACACCGAATTCTGTGCTTTCGATTGCTGGAGGCCCAGAGCGCACGGTCATGCATGATGGATCGTTCTTTCTTTTCCCGCCAAATGGAGATTCTCACGGCCACTCCACCTGGAATTGGGCCGGCAGCGCTACATATTATCGGAGCGCCGGACCAAATACTCTGCTGACCAGCTACTCTCGCCGGATCAGCAATGGAGAAGGATTGCTTGGAATTGTCCGAGTATCGACTCTTAGTATGCAGTTGCAGAATCGGATTAGCCGAGGATGGTACACCAATCTGCTCGCCTCGTATGACCGCGAAAAGACAGCTAATTTCACGCCATCTGGACTTTCCTTTGTCTCGGCAGCAGGTGGTATTAGACACACGCTGAGCCCAAACCTCTCTCTAGAGTTTCTTTATTGGCGAATTCATGAGCTGCTGAGTGGTCCCGGCCCGGACGGTCTCCATGCGGATCACAACCGATTATCACTTTCCTTAACTTACAACTTGACGGAAATGATCGGGAAATAATGATATGCGAGACTTGGATACAGCATCGGGCCTGAATCTTCAGGATTACGTCCAAATAGCCCGTCGCCGCCACTGGTGGTTGATCTTACCTTTGTTCCTAAGCTGGGCCCTGGTGATGGTGGGCTCCTTGTTTATAACGCCTCGATACCGCTCAGAAACTGTAATCATCGTTGACCAACAGAAGGTCCCGGAGCAATACGTGATCCCCAACGTGGCTAACGACCTGCAGCAGCGCCTGCAGAGCATGACTCAACAGATCTTGAGCAGGACCAGGCTGCTCGGAATCATCAGCAGTTTTCATCTGTACAGCAAGAAAGACGAAAAACCCGTCGATCCCGACAGCCTCGTAAAAATAATGCGGGATGACATCAAGATCGATCTCGTTCAGACCCCGGGCCGCCCGTGGGAACTCTCAGCCTTCAAAATCTCTTATTCGGCGCCCACCGCAAAACTGGCTCAGCAAATTACAAATGAGTTGAGCTCTCTGTTTATCGCAGAGAACTTGCGCAATCGACAACAGCTTTCAGAGAACACTACGCAATTCCTTGAGAACCAGCTCGAAGCAGCCCGCAAGACTTTGGCGGACCAGGAAGATCGTCTTCGGGATTTCAAGTCACAGTACCTGGGCGAACTTCCCGAACAAGTGCAAACGAACATTCAGATCCTATCTGGCCTTCAGTCGCGCTTGCAGGCAGCGACCGAGGCGCTCGATCAAGCGAACCAACAAAGGCTCTACTTGGAATCACTGCTCAATCAATACAAGACTTTTCGTACTCAGTTCGCCACACAACGAGGGGATTCTATAGCCAGTCCAATTGCCCTTGATGAACAGCTAGATAAGCTCAGGGCACAACTCGCTGATCTCAGCGTACGCGACACTCCACAACATCCAGACGTCGTGCGGATAAAGCACCAGATCGCAGTGACGGAGAAGCTAAAAGAAGAAGTAGAAGCGAAAAAACAGACCAGTGGCCCTGAGGGTTCGGAACTTGGCCCAGCGAAGAGTCTTTCCGATCTGCAGGTGATCTCGCCCATGCTCCAGATCGAAGGACAGGTGAAGTCAAACAGACTGGAAATCGAAAATCGAAAACAAGAAGTGCGAAACCTCGAACAGCAGATTGAAGTCTATCAGACCCACCTCAACTTAACGCCGGTCAGGGAACAGCAGCTCGCCGCGATCACGCGCGATCACGAACAGTCCAGGACAAACTATGAATCGCTATTAAATAAGAAAATGCAGTCAGAAATGGCCACGAATCTCGAAAAGCGTCAGGAAGGAGAGCAGTTTAGAATCATAGATCCTCCAAATCTGCCGCACAGACCGTATTCACCGGACCGATTCAAACTGAGTCTGATTGGAGTCGTCATTGGTTTGGTGCTTTCAATTGGTTTCACAACCTTCGTCGAAAATACCGACGAACGCATTTATTCTGATGATGATCTGCAAAGTGTCACACCTGTTCCAGTACTCATTACCGTTCCTCTGCTTCAAACAGCATTCGAACAGCAGCAAAGCCTGTGGCATCGGCGGCTGGAGTTCATGACTGCTTCGCTACTCATAACAGTTATGCCTCTGGTCACCGCATATAGCTACTTCAGGGGTTAGTCCAGAGTAGCCAATTGTTGCAAATGAATTCTTGTTCGACGCTCAGTAAGGAAAGGACGTAACACATGATGCGGCCCTCCAGCACCTTCCCATATCGAAACGCGGTTGAAGACTGCGGGGTAGCACGGAATGGCACCGGTATCAAAGAACCTCCGGATATGCTTCCGGTCCAGGATAGCAACGCTGAGGAGCTAGAACAGCTTCCGTCCATCGGTGCGGTATTGTGTCCAAAGCGCCTTCCCTCGTTGACCGAACCAGGTAGTGCCGGCGCACAACAGTTCAGAACACTTGCCATCCGTCTGCAACGGTTTCAAAAGGCACAGCACCTCAAGAGGCTTCTGATCACAAGCAGCATGAAGGGCGAGGGCAAGAGTGTGACCTCCGCAAACCTGGCGGTGGCCCTGGCACGGCGTCAGAAAACGATGCTCATCGATGGTGACTTGTATCAATCAGGCTTGCGCGAAGTGCTCGGAAGCGGAAGTCAACCCGGCCTGAAAGACTGGTGGAGAGGCTCTCAATCGATCTTCAGTTTCCTAAGACGTCTGGACGGGCTTCAGCTTTGGTATTTGTCTGCTGGAAATGCGAACGAACAACCTATCGATATCGTGCAATCCCCACGTCTATCGGAAATGCTAAATGAGGTCTCTGTTCATTTCGAATGGGTCATCATTGATTCTCCCCCTCTACTTCCGGTTGCGGATTCCAGCGTCTGGGCTACTCAAACCGATGGCGCTTTGCTGATCGTAAAGCACGGTATAACTCCAAAGGTACTGTTACAAAAAGCCTTGCAAACCGATAACTTAAAATTGCTCGGAATTGTTGCCAATGAGTGGGAGGATACCAGCCAAGAATACTATAGTCATTATTACAAGCATACGCGAGATCGAAGCGCGAACGAGCAACGGGCCTCGTAAGTGAGTTTTAACCATGCTAGTTTTAGCCATGCTATAGATGCGTGAGCCGAATCCTTCGTATACAGCAGCAGTCAGAAAGGCACCCGTGTCCGCCAGCGCTCACTTCGTGCCGTGCCGTCCTCTTGCCCGCGGGCAGCACGCGTCCTGCAAATCCAGATGTTAGAAGAAATCCAGTACAAGATCTTGAGGAGAATGGCTTCGGACGCTCCTGGTTACTGTAATGGAACTGCCTATAAGGGAAAATCTAAGCTTGCGCTTTTGCTCGGTCAAAGCTTTATCCAGACCGTTAGAGGCAAGACTGTCATTGACTTCGGTTGCGGTGAAGGAATCGAGGCGGTGGAACTCGCGAAGAACGGCGCGAGCCGCGTGTTTGGGGTTGACATTCGCGCTAGCATGCTCGAAACAGCCAAACGGAACGCAGCCGCGGCCGGCGTCCAGCATATCTGTCACTTTGATTTTTCGGCCGAAGCGCTTGCGGACATCATCATTTCCATTGACTCATTCGAGCATTACTCCGACCCCGTCGGAGTACTGTCAACCATGAGCTCTCTTCTCAAGCCCAGCGGCCAGGTAATCATCAGCTTTGGGCCGCCGTGGTATCACCCGTTCGGCGGTCATTTGTTTTCCGTATTTCCCTGGGCACACCTGATATTCAGCGAGAAGGCCCTCATCCGGTGGCGTTCACATTTCAAGACGGACGGCGCGAAGAGGTTCAGCGAAGTGGCTGGAGGTCTGAATCAGATGACAATCCGCAGATTCAAGAATGTTGTGGCCACTAGTCCCTTCGAAATTAAGCAAGTCGAGCTTGTACCGATCAGAAAGCTCAATGTCTTTCATAACCAGCTCACGCGTGAGTTCACTACTGCCCTGGTCCGATGTCGGCTTGTAAAGTGCAGCCAATCTCGGAAAGTGAACTACACCGACCATGCGCAGCCGATGGCATCCGTCGTAAGAGTACATACAGAAGACGCCTAGAGATAATATCCGCTCCGGCGAGCTTGCTGAGCAAACTGAGCGCGGTCAACAACTCACTATCGTAGTCTTGTCAGCTCAACACAAACGCCATTCTGGACAGGTTTAGAAATTAAGGGAGGTAGATTCCTTATGTACTCAATTAAGTGGCCTTTCGGCGTGGTCGCCATTATTACCCTGGCGTTCTTCCCAACTTCAGTAGCAAGTTCGACCATGCAGGGGGCCAAAAACGTCCACACCGATCATGCGGTGGTGGTCAGTAATCCAGTCCGCAGCAGCGCAACCGCCACGTTTGGAGGCAGGCAGGAGCGTGATTCTCTTCTACTCACAGGCCTCACGTGTCTTATTGTCGGTACCACACTCAGGTCTCGCACACGACGGCACACTGCCGAACACCAGCCGGTCGCGAGTGATGCTTTGGTGAGCCAAACTCACCTTCCTTTGGCGTCCTAATTGCGAAACAGTCCACTGCGAGCAAGGCAGAAACAGGCGCGTTAGCCATGAATCGTTTGCTTCACGCCTATTTTCCACTTCGAACGTTGTGTTTGGTAGGTTCCGAAATCCTCCTGATACTGCTCGCGTTCGCCGCGGCGGCGATCGTTCAGATCGGAGCCTCCGATGCAACTCGCGTGTTTATCTACGACCAGGGGATTGTTAAGCTCGGAATAATCACTGTAAGTTTGATCGCGTGTATGTATTACTTCGATCTATACGAAAACGCAGTACTGAACGATCGTCGTGAGCTATTGGCGCGTATGGCGCAAGCCATCGGAACAGTTTCATTGATCCTGGCTTTTCTTTACACGTTCCTTCCTCCACTGCGATTTGGCAATGATATATCGCTCATGGGACTCTTGGCCGGAGGTGCTGCGCTCATCGGAGCGCGCGGGCTATTCTTGCTGATCAACAATTCCAGTCGCTTTCATGAGAAGACGCTAGTCTTGGGTAACGGGCCACTAGCTCATCTACTAAGGGTACAGATTCAGCAGCGACCGGAGCTCGGGATGAGAATAGTTGACGCTTGCGCCGCTGAGCGGGACGAAGGTGGCACAGAAGCCTCCGCGATGATTCCAGACCGTCTCATCGATCTGCATCACCTCGTCGAGTCGCAGCGCATTCGACGCATAATTCTCGCGACCAACGATCGAAGGGGAAAGCTGCCGCTTGAGCTATTGTTGCAGCTAAAGAAGTGCGGAATAAGAATCGATGACGGAGCCGATCTCTACGAGGGCATTACGGGAAAAGTGCCGCTCGAAATACGAACTCTCAGTTCGCTTCTCTTTTCCCGCGCTTTCCGGCCCAGCAAGCTCCTTCTGATATATAAGCGAACATTCTCGATCATCGGGGCATTCTTCGGACTCCTGATTTGTGCACCCTTAATGGCCCTCGTCGCTATTGCCATTCGCCTGGACTCGCCTGGCCCAGTAATTTTCCGTCAGAAGCGAGTGGGCAAAGACTCCAGGACGTTCGTACTTTACAAGTTTCGTTCTATGTACATTGGGCTGGACCAAGATCAGGGGCAGCGACCCGCGGCAGAGGGAGACACTCGTTTCACGAGAGTAGGAAGACTGCTTCGGCGCGCCCGCATCGATGAACTGCCCCAGCTCTACAACATCCTCCGTGGCGAAATGTATTTCGTCGGGCCAAGACCTTTTCTTGGAGCTCACGAAGATGCGCTGGCTGCCAAAATCCCGTTCTATGGCCAGCGATGGGCTGTGCGTCCTGGAGCTACAGGATGGGCACAGGTGAATCGTGGTTACTGCGCCACCATTGACGACAATACGGAGAAGCTGGCCTACGACCTGTTTTACATCAAGAATATGTCGATCGGTTTGGATCTCTTCATATTGTTTAAGACGATCAAGATCCTCCTGCTGGGTCGAGGATCGCGATGACAACCACGTTTATGATTGCGCGTTTCCTGTTCTGGACAAGCCTTCTGGCAGTGACCTATACGTATTTCATCTACCCTGCTCTGCTGTTCTTACTCTATGTTGTGGCGCAAGTTTGCAGAGACGTGCGCTTCCTTGTCGGCCGGAGTGACCGCCGCGTTACAGCATTAACGCTACCCAACGTGCCTGGCATCAGCTTCATTATTGCCGCCTACAACGAGGAAGAGCATCTTGCACTGAAACTTGCAAACTTAGGGCAGATCCTCTATCCCAGCGACAAGACCCAGATCATTTTTGTCTCGGACGGGTCGACAGACAGGACGAATTCTCTACTCCAAACAGTATCGGATCCCAGAGTCGAAGTGATTTTGTTGCCGGAACATCAAGGAAAGGCATCGGCTCTGAATTGTGCGGTGCGCCGCGCACGACATGAGATTCTTGTATTCTCCGACGCTAGTACGCTGCTCGCTGAGGATGCGCCTCAAAAGCTGGTTCGCCATTTCTGTAGTCCTTCTGTCGGTGGAGTTTGCGGTGCTATACGCTTCCACGCAACGGCTGAATCTCAGCAGACCGAAGGAGTGTATTGGCGATATGAAAATATGCTGCGGCTCATGGAGGCACGCTTGGGAAGCACCTTAACAGCCAGTGGAGCACTCTACGCGTTGCGACGCAACGCTTATGTTCCGCTTACACCCGAGACAGTGCTCGATGACTTTGTCACCATCATGAACGCTCGCAAGATGGGTTTTTCGATTGTCTATGATCCCGAAGCGGTGGGTTTCGATTTTGCAGCCAATAGCGTGTCGGGAGAATTCACCCGCCGTGTCCGTCTGGCGCGAGGCAGTTTTATTTCCCTGAAGTTCTTCCTGAAAGTACATCTGCCCTGGTTCACTAGATTCGCCTTCGTCTCTCACAAGCTGTTGCGTTGGCTGGTCCCGGTTATGCTGCTAATCGCATTAGGCAGCAATTTCCTTCTCATAAGCAGCGGGAATCCGTGGTATGCGGGAATTGCCGCGCTGCAACTCGGCCTCTACGCATGGGCAGCCGCAGGATTCCTGTTTCGGGAGAATCTACGCGGCATACCATTCGCTCAGCTGGGATATTTCTTGTTGGCGATGAATGCGGCGCTCCTGGTCGGCCTCTTCCGGGCGTTGAGCAGACGACAACAGACTGCATGGCAACGCGTCTCGTAGGACGAACAAGTTCCTCAAAGACACGCAATCGTGGAGTAACACTGACTATATGAACATCAGCATTTTTGGGATGGGTTATGTTGGCTTAGTAACCGCCGCTTGCTTAGCGAAGCAGGGGCATCGCGTGATAGGTGTGGACATCAACCAAGCCAAAATTGAACAGATTAACTCCGGCCACAGTCCCTTCATGGAAAGCTCGCTTGACGAAATCGTTCGCGCGACGGTCGACAACGGCGCATTGCGGGCGACTAACTCAGCAGTCGAAGCCGTTCTTAGAAGCGATATTTCAATGGTCTGTGTTGGAACGCCCACGCTGAAAACTGGACGATTAGATGTCAGCGGAATTGAGAAAGTAGCGCATGAGCTCGGTCGGGCGCTCCGCCACAAAGACTCGTTCCACACGGTGGCCATTCGCAGCACAATTCTTCCAGGGAAAACCGAGGAACTCATCTTACCCATTCTCGAGGCGGAGAGCGGCAAACGCGCAGATCGTGACTTCGCGCTTTGCTATAACCCGGAATTCATGCGCGAGGGTACTTCCGTTCGCGACTTTTATACTCCTCCTTTTACCGTGATCGGCGCTCGCGACACTTCACACGCGCAGCAACTCAGCAGCATCTACAGCTTCACTGAAGGCGCTATAATTTGCACCGCGATTCGGAACGCGGAAATGTTGAAGTATGTCTGTAACGCGTTTCACGCGCTCAAGATTGCCTTTGCCAACGAAGTCGGCACACTGGCGCACAATCTGGGAGTAGATCCATATGCGGTAATGGAAGTCTTTTTGTCCGATCGCAAGCTCAATATCTCCTCAGTGTATTTGAGGCCAGGCTTTGCGTTCGGTGGTTCTTGCCTTCCTAAGGACCTGCGTGCGATGCTGTATTGCTCCAGGCAACACGACCTAGAACTTCCGTTGTTAAGTTCCATTCTGCGCAGCAACGACGCTCACCTTGAGCGGGCACTGGATCTCGTTCTTAGCACGAACAAAAAACATATCGCTGTCCTGGGACTTAGCTTCAAGGCAGGTACAGATGATCTGCGGGAAAGCGCCATTGTTGAGTTAGTTAAGTCTCTCCTTGGCGAAGGACGCCAAGTAAAGATCTATGATCCTCAGGTTAACCTTAGTACGATCGTCGGTGCAAATCGGGAGTTCATAGAGCAGACCATCCCACACATTGGAGCGCTATTACAACCTTCCCTCGACAAGGTAATCGAAGACACGGATGTCGTTCTAGTGAGCCGCGACGCAGACGAGTTTGCAAATCTATCGGATTACATCACCTCCGACCAAATCGTGATCCCCTTGTCCCAAGTGGGAAAGATCGAGCCGAGCCATGCCACGGATGTACAGATGGCGGCGGCCTAGTCGTCATTTACAAATCAGCATAAACCCGATAGAGATCCTATGTGCGGTATTTGCGGCGTCTTTGATAACACGGCCATTGACCAGGAGAGATCTCTCCGTGTCTGGAATATGGCCGAGTCTATGGTTCATCGTGGTCCGGATGACAGCGGATTTTACAGTTCGCGTCATTTAACGATGGGGCATCGGCGGCTGAAAATCATAGATCTGTCCCCGCTTGGCCGGCAGCCCATGTCCAACGAAGATGGAACAATTTGGATATCTTTCAACGGGGAGATTTATAACTATCGTGAACTCAGGTCTCAGCTAGATAGAGCGCACCAGTTTCGCAGTGAATCTGATACAGAAGTAATTATCCATCTTTATGAAGAGCGTGGCGATGAGTTCCTTCAGCAGCTAAATGGCATGTTCGCTCTGGCTCTTTGGGATAGCACACGTCAACGCCTACTCCTCTGTAGGGATCGATTCGGAGAGAAGCCGCTCTATTACTTCACCAATGGCGAAATGCTGGCGTTTGCTTCGGAGTTGAAGTCTCTCTTAACGATTTCTTCCGTTCCGCGAGAACTTGATACTGAAGCTCTTTCGACCTACCTCGCTCTCGGATACGTTCCCGCGCCCTCGACTATCTTCAAGCACATTAAGAAGCTGCCACCAGCGTCACTGCTGGCTGCTGAGGTTAGACCGTCTGAGCAAGGGCTGCGAATCACTCCGCCAACGCGGTATTGGCAAGTACATTACGACCCTGACCATCGCATCACCGAGCGCGAATGCCTGGAATCCATATCTGAGCTGGTTCGCGATGCGGTGCGGATTCGCATGTACTCGGACGTTCCGATCGGCGCATTCCTCAGCGGAGGACTGGATTCGTCGACTGTCGTCGCCATGATGTCCAGTCTCACCAACCGGCCGGTGGAGACGTTTTCAATCGGCTTCGACGAAGATCCGTGGAATGAGTTGCCTTTTGCAGAATTGGCAGCGAAGCACTTCGCCACTCGGCACCATACGTTTTGTTGTACACCGGATGTGCTGGAACTGCTGCCTACGCTCGCCAAACATTACGATGAACCGTTTGCCGACGCGTCCGCCATTCCCACCTATTGCGTATCCAAGATGGCGCGAGAGTTTGTGACTGTAGCCCTTTCTGGAGACGGCGGAGATGAAATCTTCGCAGGATACGACCGCTACAATCGGGCAATTAGGCGCGAGGAGCTTTCGCGGTTTGTGCCTGACACTGTGCTTCGTCAAACGTTTTCCCTTGCCTCGAGGATTTACCCCAGACGTAGGCGTGGGTGGGGAGTTCTGCATCGGAATTCGCTTGAGGTACTCGACTACCATCTGATGGACTACTGTATTTACCCAGCTGACGAACAGAAGGACCTGCTAAGCCGCAGTTGTGGTTTACCGATAACTAGCTCAGGGCCCTGGCGCAATTTACGAATTCTTGCTGAAAGTTGTGGTACATCGGATCTACTTTCGAAAATGCAGTATATGGATCAGATGATGTACCTTCCAGATGATCTCCTCGTAAAAGTCGATCGCGCCAGCATGGCAGTCTCATTAGAGACACGAGCGCCATTCCTGGATCATCGACTCGCGGAGTTTATGGCAAAGGTACCTGTTACCCTGCGATTTCGAGGGAACGAAGCGAAGCATCTTCTGAAGAGAGTAATGGCGGGACTTTTGCCTGATCAAATCATTCATCGTCAAAAGGCCGGATTTGGGGTTCCGCTGCGGCGATGGTTTCGAGGCAAAGCCTCAGAGTTCGCACATGACATCCTCCTTTCTCAACGGGCCAAAGAGCGGGGATTGTTCAGTTCGAAGCAGATTGCAAACCTGCTTGAGACCCATGCGCGAGGACCGCGAGATGTATCGCACAAGCTCTGGGTGTTGCTGTTTTTTGAAATGTGGTGCCGGTGCTGGCTCGACGAATCCGTAGCTGCTCCAGAACCCACTCCGATGGTGATGTAACTCCCGCCGTCTGACCAAAGATGATTGAGGACTTATCTTGATCGAGAGATCGCCCAACCGATATCCGGCTAGAACGAAGCGTGTTGAGACATGGATGTCCCGGTGTACTCATCCCGAGCGCATACGCAGCGTTTTACTGGACGCCGATGAGATAGACATCGGCATAGTCGCCGACCGGATTGCCAAGCCCGAAGTCGCTGTCGAAGATCACCCATTTGCCATCACGGCTGATGCTGGGTCGGGGGACTTTCCAGTAGTCTCCCGCACCGAAGGAGCGATGATGAATCAGGCGCCGTGTCTGCGAGCCGTCCGCCCGCATCAGAAAGATCTCGTTGTTGCCATAGGCCCACAAGCTCTGCCAGTTGCTGGCGAGTGGATAACTGGCGGTGCTGTTGGCACCGTAATCCAGATGCTCGCTCACCACCCATCCGTTAGCGGAAGCTCCAACGTGGATGCCGGCATTCCAAGGCAGATTGTTCAGCAGGCACTTGCCTGCGCCGGTGTTCAAATCAATCACGGCAATACCTTGTCCTTGGGCCGAGCAGAACCAGGCCCCCGAATCGACAATCGCTACTACTTCGTTGCCGGATAAATCAACCAGTTCCTTGGAATGAACTCCGTTGCGGAACACTTGCCGTATGTAACTCATGGTCGAGGAGAACAACTCAAAGCCGTTGTAGCAAGGTACTCCCGGCGTCGGGCAAGTTACGTTGTTCTGAGTGCCCCAGTTGATCACCACCCGGTTGGAATGAGTTATCTGCGCATTGTCGAACGCATGCGTACCGTAGTTGAATACACCGCCTTTGCTGTTCGTGCTGATGGTGTACACGAAGATGTCGGCGGTGCCGTTGGCAAGCGTGCCCTTCACGGCAATATGATCTCCGTCATCAGAGATGTCGCCCTCTCCGCCCCCAAGACTGATGCTGCTGTATTCACTGAAAGTGTGGAGAGCACTACAAGTAACGCTACTGCCGGAAATTACTATCTTGGCCAATGTGTTGCCGCTCGCCGTGCAACCGGCCGCGCTGACATTGGACACTCCATACATGACGTTTCTCACCGTTGTGCTCCAACGCCATCCCGTACCTCCCTGCCAAGGCAAGCCCGAGGAGGAAATCAGAATGTTGCCGTTAAGGTCGGCGATGTACCAGTTCGCGTTGAAATCCAACAGCGCCACCATACTGTCGTCGGCATTGATCGGCGTCATGCTGGCATACTCGTGATAGACCGACTTACCCAGATCCTTCCTGCCGTCGCTCAGCCGGGTTACCGTGCAACCAAACGCCGGATCCACATACGACTGTCCCTTCGCTGGCGGCGTCATGCTCGTGTAGTTCGCCGGAATGTGAACGCTTACGCCATCGTCCAGCAGCCCACAGGGTGTCGTACTCGCTGTTCCAGTTCCGGACAAAGTGACGGATGGCGAGTTCGAAGCGGTGCTTGTGAACGCAATACTGGCGCTCGCGCTTCCAGCAACCGTGGGACGAAAGACAACAGAAAAAGTAGCAGTTTGTCCTGCAGTAAGTGTTACAGGCAATGTCAGGCCACTGATGGAGTATTCGCTTCCTGTGACTGCTACTGAGGACACGGTGACAGTTCCGCCAGATGCGGTCAGGGTGCCTGGCTTGGTACTGCTATTTCCGACGACAACATTCCCGAAAGGAATCGATGTTGGACTAACGCTCAGGGTAGTGGGCTGAGCAACTCCAGCGCCACTGAGTGAAACGACAGTTGGGCTGTTGGAGGCGTCGCTTACAAAGGAAATCTGACCTGACGCGCTGCCGGCCGATGTCGGACTGAATGTCGCTGTGTAGGTGGCGCTACTTGCCGGAGTAAGAGTGAGCGGTACAGATATACCGGTTCCGGTGAAACCGGAGCCGGTAGTAGTCACTTGGGAAACGGTGACGTTTACGTTACCTGTGTTGGTAATAGTAACGGCTTGAGTGCTGCTGCTACCCACGTTGACGTTGCCGAAACTTATGCTGCCGGGAGCAGTGGATAATTGAGCGACAGCCGCAATTCCGGTCCCGCTCAGAGAAATTAATGTTGGACTGTTCGACGCGTTACTGGCGATGGAAATTTGGCCAGAAGCGGCCCCCGCCGCTGTAGGAGCAAATTGCGCCGTATAAGTAGAAGCTTGTCCAGGGCTGAGAGCCAACGGGACGGTTACGCCAGTCAGGTTGAATCCACTTCCCGAAGTAGCGATCTGCGAAATTGTTACGCTCACGTTTCCAGTGTTACTGACAGTCACAGAATGCGTACCCGTGTTTCCTACGATGACATTGCCGAAGCTTACGCTTGCAGGGTTGGTAGAAAGCTGCGCAACCGGAGCGGCCGCACCGGTACCGGTGAGCGGAAGATTCATCGGAGAATTCGGGGCTGTGCTCACTAGTGCAACGTTGCCATTTGCTGCACCAGAAGTGGATGGAGAGAAACTGACTACAAACGAAGTGCTCGCACCAGCGGCCAGCGTCAGGGGAAGAGATAATCCACTTGCTGCATAACCGGCGCCAGTGACAGTTGCCTGGGAAATCGTGAGGCTGGCGTTGCCGGTATTCGTGATCACGACTGACTTCGATGAGGAACTGCCCGATGCCACACTGCCAAAACCCACAGAGGTCGGATTGAGAGAAAGAACGGGCGAAGACGGAGCTGCAGCGGTGGCGGTGAGACCCACAGATGTCGGCGAACTTGCCGCATTGCTGACGATAGCCACAGTCCCTGAGAGAGCGCCGGCGCTTTGAGGATTAGCAGAGACCGTTAACGTTGTGCTCTGACCGGCTCCGATGGTTAAAGGGAGTGACGGACCGGAGACGCTGAAATCGGACGTAGTAGTGTTGAACTGACTGATCGTTACCGCCCCACTGCCGGTGGCGGTCACAGTCAGTGACTTACTGGCCGTTGACCCAACCGTCATGCTTCCGAAGTCGAGAGATGTCGGACTGGCGGTAAGCTGGCTGCCCGTCGCAGGCTGCCCACCCGATATGACACCGGTACTTCCACATCCTGTACCGAGCACAATCAGGATTGAAATGACGAAGAGAGCAAGGTTACGTGCGACCGACAGGTTATTCACAGGAACTCCCTTAGGCACTCAAGTCGCGTACTACCCCTCCTCTGCGAACAGGTTGTGGCAAGGGGTAAGAGCCACGAACATCGATTCGAATGCTAAGGCGAAAGCCTTGGACTTGGGAGATTACTCAGGACGGGGA
>QIBC01000397.1 GCA_003225215.1 Acidobacteriota bacterium | reverse complement strand
TATCCCGTCGGAAAGCCGACGGGGATTCCCGAAGCCATAGAACGCATTTGCGCGGCGATCGACATGGCATGCATTTGGTATTGGAAGGAGGCGCTCTGCTTGCAACGCTCGGCCGCCACCGCTTGCCTCCTCAAGAACTACGGAGTGCCGGCACAATTGGTGATCGGTGCCCAGCTAATGCCGTTCAAGGCACACGCATGGGTGGAAGTAAACGGGCGCGTAGTTAATGACAAGCCGTACACACCGGAGGTGTACGCCGTTCTCGACCGTTGTTGAAAATCTCTACTCCACCAGGGACTGACGATGAGCGTTCAGTTTGGAAGATGGAATTCTGACGGCAAACCGATAGATCGCGGCTATCTCGAAAAAGTGAGGCCGCTGCTTGCCCGTTACGGTCCGGACGATCTCGGCTTCTACGCAAGAGAAAGCATCAGCATCACATATTGCGCCTTTCACACAACAAAGGAATCCCGCCACGAGAAACAGCCATGTCTCACCGCATCCGAGGCTGTCATCACCTGGGACGGGCGCCTGGATAACCGTGAGGATCTCATTCGGCAGTTGGGTGAAGTTGTAGGCCTCGAACAGACCGACGTCTCGATCGTCGCGGCCGCCTATGCGCGCTGGGGAAACGATTGTCTGGGAAGCCTCATCGGGGATTGGGCACTTTCAATCTGGGAGCCGCGCACACGCTCATTGATCTTGGCCAAGGACCCAATCGGCGTTCGTAATCTTTATTATTCCCTCGAACCCGACCAAGTTATCTGGAGTACGATCCTCGATCCCTTGGTGCTGTTGGCAGGCAGAGAGTTCGCGCTCTGCGAAGAGTACATAGCCGGCTGGTTCTCCGGCTTCCCCGCCGCTCACCTTACCCCGTACGTCGGCATCCACTCCGTTCCACCCTCGTGTTCGGTGCTCCTAAAAGACGGAAAGTCGACAGTTCGAAAATACTGGGACTTCGATCCCGAAAAGAGAATTCGTTATCGCAGTGACGGCGAATACGAAGATCACTTTCGCGCGGTATTCTCGGAAGCCGTGCGACGACGCTTGCGTTCGGACAGTCCCGTATTGGCCGAACTGAGCGGCGGCATGGATTCATCATCCATCGTATGCGTGGCGGATACCATCATTGCTCGTGAAGTCTCCGTGACCCCCAGGTTGGATACGATCTCGTACTATGACGACTCCGAACCAAATTGGAACGAGCGCCCGTACTTCACAAAGATTGAAGAAAAACGTCGTCGCACCGGATGCCACATCGACTTCAGCAATGAGGAACGATTCAACTTCGATATCGACTGCGGTCATTTTGCGCCCATTCCCGGCTGCGAAGCAAAACGCAATGAACAGGTCGAGCGATTCATGGCCTGCTTGGCTGCGCAACGGAATCGGGTGGTGCTCTCAGGCATTGGCGGCGACGAGGTCATGGGTGGGGTGCCGACGCCAATACCTGAACTTCAAGACTACCTTGCGCGAGCTCAATTTGGGACTCTTGCCCGAAGTCTGAAAGGCTGGGCTCTAAATAATAGAGCGCCGTGGTTGTATTTACTCCTCATGAGCATTCGTTGTTTCTTGCCTCATAATCCTTTTGGTTTTCAAAGAAAAGATGGGCCGGCGGCGCGGCTTGATTCTCAATTTGTCAAACGGAATCGAATAGCGCTGCAGGGCCCTCGGACCCGGGTAAAGCTTTTCGGCGCATTGCCGAGCTTCCAAGGAAACACCTCGACTCTAATCGGCTTACAGAAACAGCTTGCCTGCGAACCTTTGCAGGCCGATCCGCCATACGAGAAGCGCTATCCCTATCTCGATCGCGACCTCTTGGAATTCATGTACGCAATCCCGCGAGAGCAACTCGTTCGGCCTGGGCGAAGACGATCTCTAATGCGCCGGTCACTCCGGGATCTGGTGCCAGCCGAGATTCTGGAACGAAAGCGCAAGGCCTACGTTTGCCGGAGTCCGATCATAGCTCTGCAAATGGTGCGCAGTCAGATCGAGACCCTCTTCGGTAATGCGCTGATGGTTCGGTACGGACTTATGGATTCGATGAGGCTTACCAGCCTCGTTGAGCCCATTCTCAGCGGTAAGGAGACAAAGGAGTGGTCTTTCCTGATGAAGTCGGTCTTGTTCGAGCTTTGGCTTAGAACCCAGGCTGGATATGTCGCACCTGCAGACGTTAGTGAGCACTGTCACAGCTCCATTACGAGCATCGGCAGGATTAAGGAGACCTGGAGTCGCCTAGATCGGAGAAGTTGGTTTCTTCCAAGGTGATCGCGGAATTTATGCTCGCGCTTCAGCGGCTAAACAGTATCCGAGCAGGCCGAGTCGAACTTTGACAAGGCGTGAACGGAAATTTGAAAAAGAAGAAAGGTGCAACTATGCGTTACACGAAACCGTCCGTGATGAGAATGGAAGAAGCTATTTCCTCCATTCAATCAGTGAACTCTACTGCTTCCAGCAAA
>QIBC01000176.1 GCA_003225215.1 Acidobacteriota bacterium | reverse complement strand
CTCTCACAAGAATGCATGGGCCTGGTAGGGATTCCTCACTTCGTTAGGAATGACAATGGTCACGAACGATGGAAACTCTCTTTCAAGATCTCCGCTACGCGCTGCGGCTCCTGATCAAGAGTCCCGCCTTTACTTCCGTAGCGGTGCTCACCCTGGCTCTCGGGATTGGCGCCAATACCGCGATCTTCACGGTCGTGAATGGGGTGTTGCTGCGCATGCTGCCGATCAGAGATCCGCAGCAGCTAGTCGTCGTCGGTGATCCAACGCGCGCGAATGGCCGATCCAACGGAACTCCACGCATCGACATCTTTTCTTATCCACTTTACAAGGAGCTGCGCGACAGAAATTCTGTGTTTATCGGACTGTGCGCGGCAGCGAGCGATCACCGCATCGAAGTCGACGCAGGCCAGGGAGGCTCTTCGGACGAACGCGTTACGGGACGCATGGTCAGCGGCAATTATTTCTCGTTGCTCGGAGTGGAGCCCGCAGCCGGACGCCTGCTCTCTGATTCAGACGATACAGCTGAGAATGCCAATCCAGTCGTCGTCCTGGGCTACGGATATTGGCAGCGCAAGTTCGCGCTCTCCCCCTCCATTCTGGGAAAAGACATCCGCTTGAACGGCTACCCCTTCATCGTCGTCGGCGTCGCTCCGTCGGGGTTTTACGGCGACGTCGTTGGCGAAGAAATGGCCCTCTTTGTTCCGCTCAGCATGCAGCCCGAGATTGTTCGCGGACGGAACTGGCGCAATAAGCCAGGCACTTCATGGCTCTCGCCGATAGGCCGTCTCAAACCGGGTATGACGTCCAGGCAGGCCGAGGCGGAGATGAATCTTATCCTGCAGCAGTCATTGCGGGGCACGTATGGCGCCGGGTTGAGCGCCGATGACCTGAAGTACATGCGCACGCAAGCAAAAATCAAGGTTGTTCCCGGAGGCGGTGGTGTCTCCGAGCTGCGCGGCGACTACAGGATTCCGCTTCTTCTGCTGATGGGAATTGTTGGTTTGGTGCTGCTGATTGCCTGCGTGAACGTCGCAAACCTGTTACTCGCTCGCGCTTCGATACGCGGAAAAGAGATCGGAATTCTCTTCGGCTTGGCTCCGGCCCTGCGCACGCTAAAGGTGCAGGTAACTCCTGCGTTGAAGGAGACGACCGCCGTTCTGTCTGAGTCGCGCTCCCGCTTCGGTTGGGGAAAAGGACTCGTGGCTGGACAAGTAGCGCTCTCGCTGCTTGTGCTCTTTGCCGCGGGTCTGCTGGTTCGCAGCCTGCAGAACGTCATGACTCAGGACTTCGGCTACCAGCGCAATCGTTTAGTAATCGCTCGACTGGACCCCACAGCCGCGGGCTACAACGGCGACAGGATGAAGTTATTGGCCGAGCAGCTCGTGACGCGTATCGCAAGCAGTCCCGGAGTACGAAGCGTCACGTACTCAGCCAATGGCTTATTCGCGGGAAGTGAATCGGGAGACGCGATCATCGTTCCCGGCTTCAAAGCCAATAAGGATAGCGATCGCGTCGCGATGGAAGATTACGTCGGGCCAGGCTATTTCGGAGCGGTGGGAATTCCCATTTTGGCAGGACGTGGTATCGAAGCCCAGGATACTGCGACTTCCACGCGCGTTACCGTAGTGAATGAAGCCATGGTCAAGCACTTCTTCGGCGGTCAAAATCCGCTGGGGCGGCAGTTCACCATCGACGATCCCGATGAACGTGACAAACCTTTCACCGTTGTGGGAGTCTCCCACAATGCCAAGGACCACGGCAGCGGCCTGCGCGAAGAGGTACGGCCTCGCTTCTACCAGGCATTTCACCAGACGCGTGATCCGTCGCAAATCGTTCTTGAAGCTGAAGTCAGCGGAGTGCCCTCTGCGGCGCTTTCCGCGATACGCGGGCAAATCAAGGCAATCGATTCCCGTATCCCAATTGGATTTGTCCGGACGCTCGATGACTTAGTCCGAGGTAGTGCCGGCGATCAGATCGCACTAGCCAAGCTGTCAGCCTTTTTTGCCGGCTTAGCTCTCCTGCTTGCTTGTGTCGGACTGTACGGAATCATGTCGTACACAGTCGCCGGTCGCACGCGCGAGATTGGACTTCGCATGGCCCTGGGCGCGCGCCGCTTCGATGTTCTCCAGCTCGTTTTGCGCGAAGGCATGTGGCTCGTGGGCTTTGGTTTGGCAATCGGCATTCCGTTGTCGCTGGCAAGCAGTCGTTTGCTGTCGAGCATGTTGTACGGGCTGAAGAGTACGGATCCGGTATCGCTGTTCGCAGTAATCGCAATATTGGCAATCGTAGCCGTGCTTGCTGGATACATTCCGGCTCGTCGCGCGACCAAA
This sequence comes from Acidobacteriota bacterium, assembly GCA_003225215.1. Lineage (GTDB taxonomy): Bacteria > Acidobacteriota > Terriglobia > Terriglobales > Acidobacteriaceae > Gp1-AA112. The sequence goes on along the minus strand of QIBC01000176.1, from coordinate 7,016 downwards.
GTGGATCCGATGGTGGCGCTCAGGTATGAATGAATGCTCTTGCGGTTCCGATCTAGCGGGTCAGGGAGGGGCATCGGCTTCAGCCGTGCCGTCAAGTGCCCCCAGAACGACTCCGGCTTTAGCTACTGGAGGAATCGTCGACATCAGCGGCTAAAGCCGTGGCCAATTTGGGACTTCTCAACGGCACCGCTGAAGCCGGTACCCTCCCTGACCCGCTAGATTTCGGACGATAACGGAAGAAAACATGGAAACCCTTCTTCAAGATCTTCGCTATTCACTCCGCAATCTTCTTAAGACACCCGCCTTCACGGCAGTCGCCCTCATCACGCTCGCGCTCGGAATCGGCGCGAACACAGCGATCTTCAGCGTAGTGAATGCAGTTCTGTTGCGGGCGCTTCCGTACGCCGATCCCGATCGCCTCGTCGTGCTTCTTCACAACGGCCGCAATCCGGCCAGTCATGGCAATTTCCTGGATTGGAAGCGTGACAACCATGTCTTCGAGAACATGGCGGCCGCGGAATCATGGACACCCAATCTAACTGGCGTCGATAAGCCTCAGGAGCTACCCGGACTTCGCGTCACCCCCGAGATGTTTCCTGTTCTGGGTGTGACCCCTTTTCTGGGCCGTAACTTCACTGTCGATGAAGCCCAACAAGGGAAGGATCGCGTCGTTGTCCTGAGTTACACGCTGTGGCAGCAACAGTTCGGCGGAGACAGAGATGTGCTTGGCCAAAGCATGCAGTTAAACGGCGAGGCTTACACCATCGTCGGAGTGATGCCCAACGGATTTCGTTTTGCACCGTTTTGGGCGACGAAAGCTCAGATATGGACTCCGCTGATTGTCGAGGAAGGTAACCGCGGCGGCTTCAGCCTGCGAATCTTTGCCCGATTAAAAGCTGGCGCGTCGCTGGAGCAAGCAAGAGCTGAGATGGCTACGATCAGCGCGCGGCTCGAGACGCAATATCCGGGGACCAACAAAGACGTCACCGTCACATCACTGAAGGACAAAGTTGTCGGCGACCTTCGACCAGCCTTGCTCGTGTTGCTCGGCGCAGTTGGCTTTGTTCTATTGATCGCCTGTGCCAACGTCGCGCATATGCTGCTTGCACGCGCCTCAGCCCGTCAGCGTGAGATTGCGGTGCGAACCGCGCTGGGCGCGAGTCGAGCGCGGATCGTGCGCCAATTTCTCGCGGAGAGTGCGCTGCTTGCCTTGATTGGCGGTGCGCTTGGAGTGCTGATGGCCGTGTGGGGCATGCGCGTCGTGCTTGCATCTGCTCCGGCGGAGCTTCTGAAATTTGGGAATGTTGGTGTGGACCGCAATGTTCTGCTGTTCGCGCTCGCGGTATCGGTGATTACAGGGATGGCGTTTGGACTTGCTCCCGCGCTGCAGAGTTCAGCACTGAATCTGGTCGATTCGCTCAAAGAAGGTGGACGCGCGGCAGGAACAGGCCGTCGCAGCAGTCGTACGCGCAGCCTGCTCGTGGCATCCGAGTTTGCGCTGGCGTTGATCCTGCTGGCGGGCGCCGGACTAATGATTCGTACCTTCGCGGCACTGCAGGCAATCGATCCAGGATTCAATCCGCATCATTTGCTGACCATGGTGGTCTCGACCGCGGGAGCAAAGGAAGCGAACGCCGGCCGCGCAGCATTCTTTCAGTCATCGCTCGATAGGGTCAGAGCTCTTCCCGGTGTGACTTCGGCGAGCGCAATTAATCACCTGCCCCTGGGCGGGGATATTTGGGGATTCACATTTACAGTGGAAGGACGGCCAGTTCCCAAAAAGGGCGAGGAGCCGGTCGCTGCATATCGCGTGGTGCTGCCTGGGTATTTCCATACAATGAATATTTCCATGGAGCGAGGGCGTGACTTCAGGGACAGTGACAATCAAACTGCCTCTGGCGTTGTGATCGTGAACGAATTTCTGGCTAAGCGCTATTGGCCCGGTGAGGAGGCCGTCGGCAAAAGACTCTCAGCCGACGATGGCAAGACATGGCTGACCGTCGTTGGAGTAATTGCCAACGTCGTGCGCAGCGAATGGACAGCTGCGGCGGAGGAAGAGTTTTATCTTCCCTATTTGCAGAGCGCCGATTATTTGAGCTCACCTTCGGCGCATCTCGCGTACTTGACCTTTGTGATTCGCACGTCGGGCGATGCTGCCGGGCAAACCGCAGGGATTCAACGCGCAATTCACTCACTCGATCGCAACGTTACCGTCTCGGAAATCGAGACCATGGACGAAGTCGTGGCCGAGGCTAACGCGCAACCTCGCTTTTATCTTTATCTGCTTGCGGCGTTTGCCGGTGTGGCTTTGGTGCTCGCTGCTGTCGGCATCTATGGCGTGATGAGCCACTCAGTTGCGCGTCGAACGAAAGAGATGGCGGTGCGTATGGCTCTTGGAGCCCAACGTGAAGAGGTGATGCGCATGGTAATCGGCGAAAGCATGCTGCTCGCGCTTGTCGGTGGTGCCGTGGGCTTAGTCGGAGCACTGGCTCTTACTCCGTTAATGAAGACACTCCTTTATGGGGTGCGTGCCGCCGATCCTGTCACGTTTGCTCTTGTCGCTGGTGTACTTGGAGCGGTAGCTGCGCTGGCGAGCTACATCCCAGCGCGGCGCGCTACAAAGGTGGATCCGATGGTGGCGTTGCGGTACGAGTGAGACAGGGTCAGAACCGTCCGCGGTAACAGGCGGTTACTGTTCACCCACCCGCTACCGCGGGCGGTTCTGACTGAAAGTGAAGAGGTGATCGATGGATACGCTTCTGCAAGATCTCCGCTATGCAGTTCGCATTCTCATCAAGAATCCCGCATTCACGCTAATCGCCGTCCTCACGCTCGCTCTCGGAATCGGCGCGAACACAGCTCTCTTCAGCGTGGTAAATGCAGTGCTCTTGCGGCCAATGCCGTACATGCATCCGGAACAACTCTATGCGCTGAAAGGCGGCCAATCATGGCCCGATCTCTATGACATTCAGCAGCAGGCGCATTCGCTCGACAAGATCGGTGCCTACGCTCCCTGGCAATTCGATCTTGTAGGCAGCGGCGAGCCCAAACTCGTCGACGCGGCGCTGGTGTCGCTCGACCTGTTTCCAGTGCTCGGCGTAAACGCCCACAGTGGCAGGACATTCGGCAGCGCCGACGACCTTATCGGCGGAGCGCATGTCGCCGTCGTAAGTGACCGCTTCTGGAAGGAGAATCTCTCGGGCCGTGCTGACGTTGTCGGAAGTGCGCTCATGCTCGGCGGCAACAGTTACGCGGTGATCGGCGTGATGCCGCCGGACTTCCGGTTGCCTACGGGAACTGCTGAGGTTTATGTTCCATTTCGGGTCGGCTATCCCGAGGCTGCGCCCTATCGCGGTGTCCACATGCAGTCGGCTATCGTGAGGCTTCGCCCGGAAGCTTCGCCGAGCCAGGCGCAAGCTGAGCTGGACATCATCGCGAAAGTTCTGGCGCAGGCCCACCCGGATGAGAACCGCGATCGCAAGTTCATTGCTTTGTCGCTGCAGAGCAGGATTACCGGCAATATTCGTCCAGCGCTGCTTATGTTGTTCGCCGCAACCGCCGTCGTGCTCCTGATCGCAAGCGCGAATTTCGCTAACCTCTTGCTCTCCAAGACCGCGCGCAGACGGCAGGAGATCGCGATCCGCATGGCTCTGGGAGCGGCGCGCACGCGCCTCGTGCGCCAACTTATTACAGAGAGCACTCTTCTCGCCCTGCTGGGTGGAATGGCCGGCCTCGTGCTTTCGTACTGGGGACAACATGGGCTTGTAATGTTGAAACCGAAAGATCTTGCCAACATTCCTCCATTCACAATCGATCGATGGGTGCTCGCGTTCGCGACTGCGGTTTCGCTGCTGACCGGATGTCTCTTCGGCTTGTTGCCCACAATCGAACTCAATACCTCCGGCGGAGGTGGCTCGATACGCCAGAGTGTCACCGTTGCGCAGGGCAGATTTGCGAACCGTCTTCGTCAGGCTCTCATCATTGGAGAGCTTGCTCTCTCGCTGGTTCTACTGTGTGGAGCCGGACTTCTGCTTCGCAGCTTGTGGCGTGTGCAGGGTGTCAATCCGGGATTTAATCCCAATGGCGTTGTAGTCTCGCACATCTGGTTGCAGCAGAAGCAGTATGACTCAGCAGAGACGCAGAATCGATTCTTCACACAACTGCTCGACAATCTGCGTGGAATCCACGGCGCCGACTCGGTAAGTCTCGTCACGGAAATGCCGCTGAGCGGAAACTACATCTCTCACAACTTCCTTATGAATGGTAAGCCGCGGCCGGCCGAGGGAAGTGAGCCCGAGGCCGCAACCAATCTCATAACCCCCGACTATTTCAAGACTATGCAGATTCCCGTTTTGGACGGACGCAGCTTCTCCGACTCCGATCGCGAAGGCGCGCCGCCGGTTGCCATCATTAACGACAGCATGGCCCGGCAATTCTTTGCAGGTGAAAATCCGATCGGGCAACAAGTGCGCTATGCGCGTCAGAAGACTCCCTACTGGATGACCATTATTGGTGTGGTTGCCGATACGAAAGATCTTGGTCTCGACGAAGACGAAGGCCCAGCGATTTACACGCCGATGATGCAGAAGCAGGAGCAGTGGCGTCGTTATTCGTTCCTGGTAGTTCGGGCAAAAGGCGGCGATCCGTTGTCCCTGGTGCCTGAGATCAAGCAATCCGTTTGGAGTTTGAATAGCCAGGTTCCGGTCACTTCAGTCTTCCTTGAGTCACACTTGCTTGAACAATCGATTGGACCGCGCCGGGTTAATACTTTCTTGCTCATCACGTTTGCGGCAACCGCGCTCTTGCTGGCTGTCATCGGTTTGTACGGAGTGATTTCGTATGCGATGGCGCAGCGCACGCGCGAAATCGGCATCCGCATGGCCTTGGGAGCCCGACGAGAAGACGTTGTGCTTATGGTCTTCCGTGAGGCACTACGCCTCGCAGTGATTGGTGTAGTCCTGGGATGTGTTGCAGCGCTCGTCAGCGCAAGATTGCTTTCTTCTTTCTTGTTCAACGTGAAGCCGCTCGACGCCGTAAGCTTCGTTAGCGGCTCTGTTGTTCTTGTATTGACCGCGCTCCTTGCCACGCTGATGCCAGCAAGACGCGCCGCAAGCGTTGATCCCATGGTGGCATTGCGCTATGAGTGAGAGGAATCGCTAGTTTCACATTTTGCGCTACCCGGTTCCCTTGGTTGCTCCAGGGAGAGGCACGGATTCTATCCGGGCCGTTGGGAGGAGAGCAATTGTTCATGTCAATTTGGTTTTAGCTGCGTGAAACTCGAGTGACGTGCTTTGCATTAGGTTCAAAGCCGAAGACTTTGTGGCGGTGTTCGCGCAGAAACCACAAGCAGCATGAACTCACGAACCAGAGCACGCTTGCGCCGGAGAGTACGGCCCATGCCGAGTGGTTGGGCAGCAAGAGCCAAACCGTTACGGCAAAAATGAGCAGTCCAATACTTCCCATTGCAGCTCCAGCGGCGTCGAGAGCTGCGGCATCGCGTCCACGCTCCTCGCCGTGCAATCCTTGCTGCGCCTTTTTTTCTTTTTCGTGCTTCTCTACCAGCGTCGCACTCGCAGGAAAGATCGCGGGAAATGCGAGAAACAATCCGCCTACAGCGGGGCCAAACCTTTTTGCCAGCAATCCAGCTACGAGTGTAATCACGCCGCCCAGCGCGAAACGAATCGCACACTCGTACCATCTTGTCTGGCTCAGCGATTTCGGATCGATTTTGATGCGCATCTCGCTCACTTCAACCAGACGTACCAGGCTCCAAAGGCGACAATGAACCAGGCAAGTATCGCCGAACTCGTAGCTGCCAACGCGTGCAAGTGGTCTCGCTTGAGGAGCCATGTGACCAGGACGCAATACACCAGCAGAGCTCCGGCTGCTGCGAGCATGGAACGTGCCTCGAGGGCCGCATAAGCGTTGCCATTCTTCGCGATGGTGAGGCCTAGCGTCGCTAAGGCCACGGAAGGAGCAGCTCCGAAAATCCCGGCAAAGCTCTTCGGCTTGAGAAGGTCGCCAATCACCGCGAACGCAGTGACGAACAAACCGCCAATTATAAAGCGAATGGCAATGTCGCCCAAGTGTTCTCCTTCACGACAAATGTATTAATCCTTCAGATGCGGCAACTCATAGCGCTGTAGCCGCTCTTCGCGTTTCTGAAGGAAGGGCGACGCGCTTCCACGGCTCTCAATCGACCTGCAGGTCACATAGTGGCGTGACCACAGTGCCATCATTCCGCGCATCTCACTGAACGAGGAGAGCTTCCATGGCAAAGACAGCAGCAGAAATTCTCGTCGACAGGCTAATCGAATGGGGTGTGGATACGATTTTCGGGCTTCCCGGTGATGGCATTAACGGCATTATGGAAGCCCTGCGGCAACGGCAGGAGCGCATTCGTTTCATTCAGGTTCGACATGAGGAATCTGCGGCATTCATGGCATGCGGTTATGCGAAATTTACCGGGAGACTGGGCGTGTGCCTCGCGACCTCGGGTCCCGGAGGTATCCACCTGCTGAACGGCCTCTATGATGCGAAGCTGGATGGGCAACCGGTCCTGGCCATTACTGGCCTCGCTTATCACGATCTGATCAATACGCACACCCAGCAGGATGTTGAACTCGACAAGCTGTTCATCGACGTTTGCGTGTACAACAACCGGATCATGGGCCCTGCTCATGTGACGAACACTGTCGACCTGGCATGCCGGACTGCTCTCGCCTATCGGGGCGTCGCACACATCACCATCCCTTCCGATATTCAGGATGTAAAGCACGACGAGCGTTCAAAGCGAAATGTGCCCCATCATTCAGCCGACATCTTCAGCAAGAGCGCGCGCCTGCCGAACGAAGCCGACCTGCGCCGTGCGGCGGAGATCCTGAACAAAGGGAAAAAGATTGTGATCCTCGCGGGACAAGGCGCTTTGCACGCCACCGCGGAACTCGAAGAAGCTGCTGAGCTTCTCGGGGCTCCCATTGTGAAGCCGCTGCTCGGTAAAGCGTGCGTGCCTGATG
>QIBC01000175.1 GCA_003225215.1 Acidobacteriota bacterium | reverse complement strand
CCAATGACCTGACGCTCGACCTTCGGTCTATTAATGTGAATGGACGCAGCTATCGGATGGATACGCAAGGCACAACCGCCGCTGGAAGCAGCAAGAATGGCGGTATTGGAATGAATAAGCGCACGGGTGAATACGTGGGCGGCGGAGCTCTTGCCGGCACGTTACTGGGCGCGCTGGCCGGCGGCGGAAAGGGCGCGGCCATCGGCGCTGTCGTCGGTGGAGCGGCCGGAGCGGGAACCCAGGTATTGACTCGCGGCAAGGAACTTAATATCCCGGCGGAAACCGAGTTGAATTATCGCCTGAATCAGGCTGTTCGGATGAGCGGATACACCGGATATCAGGGCCACGGCCGCCAACTACCGCAGGACAATCGCGACTATAACAATCAGCCGCAGGATAACAACAATCCACCACGCGACTACAGCACCCCTCGCTAGCTGATTTTGTTAACGGTCTTCAGGGGCGGAGTCGATCCGCCCCTTAACTTTTATCTTCATCTCGGCTGAGATCCGCCATTAGCAGCCTGCACTTGAGCCGGGCAACTCTCCCATTTCGAGAGGGAAGTACCCCAATTTGTGCTAATCTTGCGCGCGCTCCCCACCGTACTCCTCATATGAGCGCAATTCCACAACCTCAGGCTGAGCCCTATCCCATTCGTTTCGGCACGGAACAACAGTTTTCGCGACTGCGAGAGTTGCTTTCGCAGGCGGGCTACGTGCAGGAAAACATGGAAGGTCACTTTCGCCTGCACAAAATCGGCGAGGCTGAGTTCGAAGTGGAGTCACTCTCGATCGAGAAATCGCCATCCTTTGACGCACTTGCGAGAGTGTTTCTGCAGGGGAAGAGTGCCGATCAGGCGGAACTTCAGGCCATTCTGGGGCAGGAACTCGTAGGTTTACTTGCAGATTTGGGGCTCTTAGACGTCGAAAATGGGCGCTATGTTGCGATTGTAGCGCTCTACGCTACGGCCGGTTTATACATCGTTTCCGACCGCTGGTGTGGGGTTGACGGAAAGCCGTTCCAGCCACCAGCTGACGTCGTATACCCCGCAATCCTGGGCACGACACGCGGATTTCTGTCCTCAATTCCCTCGACTCCCTGCAAGAGCTTTCTCGAACTATGCGCTGGAACGGGAATCGCGGCTCTTTTGGCAACTCGATATGGAGCAGAACACGCCTGGGCGTTCGATATTGCAACCCGCAGCGTGCATTTTGCTGAGTTCAATCGTCGTCTGAACGGCATTCCAAACGTCACGAACGCGCAGGGAGATCTCTACTCCCCGGCAAAGGGCCGCAAATTCGAGCGCATCGTGGCGCATCCGCCCTACGTTCCCGTATTGGAACCAAAGTATGTCTTCTATGATGGCGGACAGGATGGGGAGCAGATTACCCGCCGCATGGTGCAGGATTTGCCCAACTATCTCGAGGAGAAGGGGCTGTTTATCTGCGTCTCGCTAGGCTCCGACCGACTGAACGAGCCCTTCGAGGACCGAATCAGGAAGTGGCTAGGTGAGAAATCCAACGAATTTGATCTCGGTTTGTTCATCCGGAGCGAAATGGAGCCGGCAGTCCAGGCCCTAAATGACGTCGTCCGCGGACGAGGTTCTGTGGAACAGGTACAGCGCTGGAAAGAAGTCCTGAAGCTTCTGAAGATCGTAAGTTTCGTCTTCGGCGGCATGTTCATCTATCGTCACGGCGAAAATCGCGAAGGAATCACCGTCCGCCGCAGCACGGGAAAGAGCTTCGGACTTAAAGAAATCGAATCAGTCCTGGAATGGGAACGCATCGTTCAGCGCGGCCAGGATGTGGAGATGCTTCGTACCGCACGTTTGAAGACCGCATCGGAGTGCCGCCTGAACGCAACTTACGTGCTACGCGAAGGCAATTGGACGCCGGAAAGACAGCGTATCCTGATCGACGAGCCATTCAAAATGGAACTTGAAGCGCCGGGCTGGACGTTGGAACTACTCGCAGCTTGTGATGGGACTCGTACTGGTGAAGAATTGTTCGAGATGTTGAAAGCACGAGAACTTCTGGAAGCGGGTACATCATTTGAGCAGTTTGCCCAAATTTTGAGACTGCTCGTGTCAGGAGGATGGCTTCCCGTTAAGCTCTAGATCACCAGCAAACTCCTACCTATAACCCATCCAATCGATCGGTGTTTCTTCGAAAGTCTTGCCATCGAGGATTGGCTTCAGTTCTCCGCTTAACAATCTGAGCAGCATCTGCAGGAACTCTTCCGCGAATTTCCGAACATCCGTTTCCGACACACGATACCTGAAGGGTTTCGTTGGTGTTAAGCGATCGTGCAGCTTCAGGTAGTCCTCCACGTCGAGCTTACGATTTACTGGCTTAATAAGCAGGACTGTGAAGCCCCCGTTCAGCCCATCCCGAGCAGCGAAGAAAGAGATGTCGATGCGCATGCCACTCTGCTTATTTAGAAAATGAAAAATTGGAAACCGCTGCAATTTTGCAGATCCCTCAAGCGTTGCACCACTGAATTCAAAGCCTAACGCGGTGAAGGCAGGAGAATGCTGCCGCACTACATCGTCTACTGTTGCAAGATCGCCTGTAAGTGACACATCGGACTGATTCATTATTCTGCTCCCGCGGCACTGGCTTGCCCGAATAGCGTTTGCTTTTCCATTTGGTAGAACGGACTCGACGCTTGTCCTGCCGGATTACCTACATCAACAACGGTGTAACCCTGGTCAGCTAACTTTTGCGCCCACGCCTGATTCTCCTGGAACAATTGTGAATTGCGAACGACATCTTCCGGAATCGGATCCGGCGCGTATTGAGTTTTCAGGTTCTTCCATTCAGCTTGCGCGGCTGGAGAAATCCTATCTCCGCTGAATGTCTCTACCTCATACCCTTCGGCCTGCAAACCCTTCGAATAAGGTTCAACGGCCTTGTCCATGCTCCGTCCTATAACTGCCACTTTATTATTCGTTCCAGGACGAACCCGCTGGGCTTTGACCCCGTTAAACTCAGAATTCACTAATCGTGAAGAGGGCGGTTCCTTCGGTCCGGAAGTTGACTCTTTAGGCTCTTCGAGGGTACGTGACTTGGGTGCTTTGGGCGGCGGTTTTCGCGCCGCGCTTTCGGAGGCTACTGCGGCCTCCTCTTCTCCTACGCTTGCCGCTCGGCCAAATTTTGCTCCCACTTTCGCCAGCAGCGCGAAAAATGCCACAACACCGAGTATTGCCACAGCCTGTGCGAGGTAATCTGCAGCCTTGTCGAGCTCAGGATAATTCTCGGCGTGCACGGTGGTCATCAGACATTCGCCTAACTCTTCGATAGCCTGCAGCGCTGCCATGCCCAGAAAGACAACTCCTAAACCGCCCAGAACAATGTCGGCGATCTCTCCAACTCCGAAGGCGTGTGAGACGGCCCAAGCCACAAGACTTGCGACCATGATGCCGACGTTGAGAGGCGTGAGCATCGCTCGGAATTGAGCAGCTAGCTCGGGTGTCAAGTGGTTAGGCGTCAGCTTGAGTACCTCTTCAAAGCGGCGACTCAGCGACCAATCTTGGACGACTCGCAGAACAGGTCGTGCTTCCGTGATCGTGACTTTAGAGATGGTTGTGGATTTCTCCGGTGTCGTCTCAATCACCTGCAACCTTACCCAAGTCTGCATCCCGATGACGCCGTCCGCGGTCACCGACATAGAGCGTTGGAAATCGATGACGGAGGCTAGAGTCTTAGGTCCAAAATAGCCATCGACTTTCAAAGGTTCGGTGCTCGCGTGATGCTCATTGAGCAGTACTTGAGCCCAGCGAACGTATTTGTCCTTGATACCTTCTCGGAGGATCGGCAGACCAGCATGGGATTTTCGGAGAGGACGATACGTAATTCTTCGTTCGTTCTGATGCGGTGGACTGTAGCGAGCCGGTCCGGGTGGGTGAGACACGTTTCGGATCAGAGTGCCATCCTGGATATTTGGGACAATTCCATCGATGCCGAGCGGCCCGGGTTTGCGCGATCCCGCCAAATTCCTAACTCCAAAAATCCAACAGCAGTTTTCTGGTAATCACAGCGCGAACCAGACCCACCACCAGATAACTAGCCGATCAAAACGGTCGGACACCCAACAACGATTACTCCACCGTGTGCTGTCTGATCTCCCATGCGTGCTGCCGGCTGCCCGCCTATGAGCACTGTCATTGACCCCAAAGCGATCACATCTGGTGGACCAACGCATGTCGCCATGTCTCCAACGCGAGCGGCAAATACGCCTCCGATGATCACAGTTGGACAGCACGGCGGAATGATAGGACCGCCAACGTGTGGCACTACGCCCGTAACCATTGGGCAGGTATGCATGTCGCCAACTCGCGCTGCTGGAGGCATCGTCTAGAGTGCTCCTCCCTTAGAGCCGTCATCGGCGGTCTGTGGCGCATCCGGCTCTTTTGGTTCTTTCGGATCGCTTGGCGAGGCGCCGCTTCCGGAGCCTGCGGCTCCTCCGCTGTTAATCATGACCATGGTGCCTTGAATGCAGACGCCTGTAGGACCGATGTCGATGAAATTTCCACCCACCTTGAGCGAAAGTTGGACACCGGATTCAATCACAAGCGTCATTCCGGATTTCACATGAATCTGTTGTCCGGCCTCAATTGCGTATGCCTGGTCTAGCTTCTCGTGGTGGTTCGCCGCCTTCACTGAAATCTTGCCCGTAACCTTTTCTTTGCTATCGCCGCCGACTGAAATCGAGTAGTCGCCAGAGACCTTCTCCATGTGCTCGCCTTTTACCGTGCGCGAGGCATCCTGGTCGATGGTTTCAACATGATCTTTCTTCACGTGCTCATGCTTATTGCCGCCGATGGATTGCATTTGTGACGAGCCTACGATGAGGTGCTGATTGTTACCGACGAACTCGCGCATGTCGTGCTCGACGCGGTGATCCATGTCGCGCTCGGCATTCATGAAGAGTTGCTCGCCGCCTGCCTTGTCTTCGAAGCGGAGTTCGTTGAAGTTCTTGCTCTTTCCGTCTTTGGAACTGCGCGTGATGATGCCGCTGCGGGTGTAATTGTCGGGCAGCTTATATGGCGGCATATTCGCCGCGTTATAAAGCGAACCGGTGATGATTGGTTGATCGGGATCGCCCTCGAGGAATTCGACTACCACCTCTTGTCCGATGCGTGGCCAGAAATGCGCGCCCCACGAAGCACCGGCCCAGGGTTGGGCAACGCGAATCCAGCAGGAACTGTCGGCGTCGTTCTTGCCGTCGCGGTCCCAGTGAAATTGCACGTGAACACGACCGTACTTATCAAGCCAGCTTTCCTCTCCCTTGGGTACCGTGACAACAGCAGTTTGCGGCCCTGCAGTTACCGGCTTAGGAGTTAGCCGACGCGGTCGGATTGACGCACCCAATCCCGCATCGCGCGTGCGCACGCATACGAAGTTGTTGTGATATGGACTGGCAGTGGTTTGATGGCCAGAGATGTAATCAGGAGTTTGAGTTATGGAGAAAGTGACCGAAGTAAGGACAAACTCGTTGACCAGTGCCACGGTTAAGTTGTCTTTTGGCGACAGAATCAGACTGGAAAGATTCCGCCCGTCCATATTGAAAATGTGCGCCGGGGAAAAAGTTCGACAGTTGGAGCTGCCTTCAAAAACAACTCGTGGCAGGTCCTCCTCCTGCAGCCGAATTTTGTTCAGCTTTTCGCCCTCGCTGAAAATTTTGTCCAGGCGCTGCTCGGGCTTGTTGAAGCGTGAGGCATACTCTCCCGGGTAGTCGTACAGTTCCAGGAATCCGTTGCCATCGTTCATTTCGAGGTTTTTCCCGGGAAGCTCGAAATGATGGGCTCGCAAACTGTATTTCCCTGAGCGCACCTCGTACTGACGCTCCCAACGCGAGATCACGTCCTCCCGCTCCGCGTACCCCTGATCCGGCTGGTACTGAATCGTGCTCTTCCCCGGTATATGGTCCAGAAGCGAGTCGTTATCGGTGAAGACTAGTTGATGACTATTCCCTGCGTGCCGAAAGTAGTAATAAATCCCCTCTTGCTCCATCAGCCGTGAGACGAAATTGAAGTCGGTCTCGCGATACTGAACGCAGTAATCGAGCGAAATGTGCTTGCCGGCAGTAGTGGCATCGTCGTAGTCAACCACATCGCTATAGTCGTCCTTATATTCGTCAAAGATCTTCTTGAGGATTTCCGGCACCGTCAGATTCTGGAAGATACGGCAGCCCGCGCGTTGTGTCAGCAGCCACAGCCAAGGAACGACTTCGGCCGTGTAATGCCAAAATCCCTTTTCACGTGATCCAGTTGCGATCCGGCTGACGACGCCGTGGAAATGGCGCGGCTTATCGTAGGTTTGCAAGCTTACCCCGACCGGCTTTCCGAGCAGACCCATTACGTCGGTAAATTCGGGGCCTTGCGATGCGAGAAGGTCCAGTTTGAAACGATAAAGTCCGGAGATCGACTCTGAACCGGAGATGCCGTTAATGACGACGGCGTTCGCCGGAAGGGGCGTCGTTAATTCCATCAGCCGGTTCTCTTGTCTCAATAGAGGCGTTGCCATTTAAGTCTCACTCAGGCTGCAGGCTTCTCCGTTTTTGCGTCATCTTCCGCACTGTGGGTCCCTGCGCGTCCGCTCCACCATGTGTAGGTGAACTTTCCTCACGCACCAGAATCCGTTGCTGCACCTCGAGATCGTCCAGCCTCCTCACTGCATCTTCGATAGCAGGAGGAGTAGCGTTTTGCCCCAGCGCCAGTCGTGCGCATGCTGTGTCGAGTACGCTCACTGCCTTATCGGGAAGTTGTCGGCCCGCCAGATAGCGATGTGACAACTTCACTGTTGCGGTAACAGCTTCATCAGTGTGTCGGTACACGCATTGGTCGTGAGAAGAATGACGTTGTTCTTGAAGTCGATTTCCCTGCCCTCGCCATCCTCCATGTTGCCTTTGTCGAACACCTGGTAGAAGAGCTCGAGAACGTCGGGATGAGCTTTCTCGACTTCGTCGAGGAGCACGACCGAGTACGGGCGGCGCCGTACTGCTTCGGTGAGCACTCCACCCTCGCCATAGCCGACGTATCCTGGAGGCGATCCTTTGAGTGTTGAAACCGTATGCGCTTCCTGAAACTCTGACATATTGATGGTGATCAGGTTCCGTTCACCGCCATACAGCAGATCGGAAAGGGCCAGGGCGGTTTCAGTCTTGCCCACGCCGCTGGGTCCTACCAGAAGAAAGACGCCCACGGGCTTGCTTGGATCGTCCAGACTGGCCCGGCTGGTGATAATGCGCTGAGCGATGGCGTCAAGCGCGGGATTCTGCCCAATCACGCGGCGCCCCAGTTGCTGGCTTAAATCGAGGACAGAGCCGATCTCGTCCTTCACCATCTTGCCGACCGGAATGCCTGTCCAGCCGGAGATCACTTCGCTAACGGTTTGCGTATCGACGCAAACCCTCATCAGCGGCTCATCGCCTTGCAACGCTTCCAATTCAGCTTCGAGTTGAGCCAGGGATGCCGTATTTACCTCTGGATTAGGAGCTGGGGCCGCCGCAACACCACTATCTTGTGCGACTGGAGCCGATGTAACTGCCCCTTCAAGTTGAGTACGAATCTCGCGAATCTTTTGGACGAGGTTTGTTTCTTTTTCCCAACGCGATTTCAACGCATCCAGACGGGCGGTGACTTGCGTTCTTTCTTCAGCAATTGCGGCCAAACGTTGCTGATGGTCGGCGCCTACGGCCGTCTCACGTACCAGAATCCGTTGCTGCACCTCGAGATCGTCCAGCCTCCTCACTGCATCTTCGATAGCAGGAGGAGTAGCGTTTTGCCCCAGCGCCAGTCGTGCGCATGCTGTGTCGAGTACGCTCACTGCCTTATCGGGAAGTTGTCGGCCCGCCAGATAGCGATGTGACAACTTCACTGTTGCGGTAACAGCTTCATCAAGAATGCGCAGGTTATGGTGCTTCTCGAGCGACGCGACGATGCCGCGCAACATGGTTGAGCATTGACCCTCTTCTGGTTCCTCGACCTTCACTACCTGGAAACGGCGGGCGAGGGCAGCATCTTTTTCGAAATACTTCTTGTATTCCGACCACGTGGTTGCAGCGATGGTCCGGAGCTCTCCGCGCGCCAGCGCAGGCTTAAGAAGATTAGCGGCGTCGTTCTGCCCGGCCTGCCCCCCGGCGCCGATCATAGTGTGCGCCTCGTCGATGAACAGGATGATCGGGCTCGGAGATGACTTTACTTCCTCGATCAATCCTTTCAAACGATTTTCAAATTCTCCCTTCACACCGGCTCCGGCTTGCAGGAGGGCCAGATCGAGGGAATGCAGTTTTACTCTCTTCAGAGGCGGAGGCACATCGCCATTCGCCACGCGCAACGCGAAGCCTTCCACCACGGCCGTTTTTCCAACACCAGCCTCTCCAGTAAGAATGGGGTTGTTCTGACGGCGCCGCATGAGAATATCGATAATCTGCCGGATTTCGGTGTCTCGTCCCAAAACGGGATCGATCTTGCCTTTGCGCGCGTTCTCCGTGAGGTTCGTCGTGTACTGATCGAGATGAGGAGTCTTCCCGCCCGGAACCGGCGCACCCGGAACAGCTTGGGCACCGCCACCATCAGCGCTAAGTGGCGAGGCCGTCTCCGACGACATCTGCGTCAAGGCAAAAAAATCCTTCCGCAGACTTTCAAGGTTGATCTTGTCAAACTCGCGCGGACTGATCTCGCGCAGAAGGCGCGACAGATCGTCCTCGCTCAGCAAAGCCAGCAAGACGAAGCCGGAACGGACCTGTCCGGCGCTGTAGTTCAGAGAGCCGATCGTCCAGCCTTCAGTGAGTGCGCGCAACAGTGACGGACTAATAGCCGGAGTGCGCGCATTACCTGACTTGAGTTTGTCGAGACTGCGGCTCAGGTCGACGGTGAGTTTGGACTTGTCGACTCCGAAGTGCTTCAACACAATGGAAACATCCGAATCTGGCTTGTCGAGCAACTTCAGCAGAAAATGCTCGGGTTCGATGTCGTAGTGGGTGCGGCTCAGGCACAGTCCGGCAGCAGCTTCCAATGTTCCCCGGGTGGTGTCGTTCAACCTGCCGATCAGCGACTTCAGATTTATGCTCATTGCTCAAGTCCTTTCAGGTCAGTTGCAGCACAGCTTCATCTGGATCGCGATCGAGTGGTACATTCTTGATCCAGGTGGTCCATCCGAGTAGTAGATTCGAATCCGATTGAGCGCTCAGTTCCAGCCTCGGTGTCTGATCGCGATCCAGGACGAGTTGAACTTCGAAATCAATTTCAGTCCCACAGTAGAATTTCAAAATGGAATCAAGAACCGCATAACCCTTCGATCCTTGGCGCGGCAGGAAATCCAGATATTGCTTTCGACTAAGCGGCCCTAGCTTCACTCGCACAGTGGACTGGGTATCCCAAACTTCATCGCCGACGACTGCTCCATACCCAAGTTGCTCGGTGATCCGTTCAGCATCCTTGAATTCAGTCTGATCACGCTCGTCCAGCCGAATCCACTTGCCCACGAACTGTTCCACTTCGACGGGAACCCCAAAGTAGTCGGCCAAAAGCTGTTTCAGAGCTAGCGCCGATCGCGGACGCTGGCCCAGCAGCCCTGCGTAGAACACGAGCGATTCGTCAGCGACTTCCTGCCGGGTGACCAAGCCCTTCGTTCCCAGTCCGACAAAGCTCATCAGAAGCGGAGAGAGCGAGTCCGGCTCACGACGCTCATAGCGAACGAAGAAGCGGTGCTTCTCCCAGGCCCGATAGAAGAGGGAAATCAAGCGATGATTGAAGATGTCGAGAAAGTCGCGAAACCCGTTGTCCTTCTTCTGGACACGATCGAGGATCAACTCGGTGTACGGAGTCGGCATCACCCCCGACGGTGAGCATAACCCCATGAAATTCACCTTCATCTGCGCAGGACGGTCCCCGTGCTCCGGCAGATCTAGCGATTGAGTCTCGCTGGCTGGGAAGCCCAGAGATGGATTAGCCTGGAATCGCACGGCTTCGTTCGCCGGTGGAACGAATTCCCCCACTGCACCACGACTGGGAAAGGCGCGGCGTAGCAACCGAACTGCCTGGAAGAAGGAAACGTTCCACGGCCTGGTGCGCAGTTCTTTCAACGATTCATCTGCCAGTTCCGATTCGATCTCTACATCAGGATCTGGTTTCCGGAGCGGGGTGGCCATTCGCGGATCGCCTCCTTTCTCTGCTTGCTTGATGCAGTGAGCTGAGAAAAGCTGTTCATCGAGACGTAGTGCCCAAGGAAGCGCTCCAGCACAGCGCAAAAGAGAAAGACGCCTTCACCGGCAAACTGAACTTCGTCGAACTCAATCTCAACACGAGTGCCGCGCGCGAAGCTCGCGCCGCCCTCATCCGACGTAACCAGCGCATAATGACGCCGGCTATGAATGTCGGTGATGCTGTTGATCTGATTGCGCAAGTACAGCGAGTCCGCGAAGTTGTAGAGTCTGAGTAGTTCCTGCAAGGCTTCCTTGCCTTGATCCACTAAAGACAGGTAATTCAATGAGAGGTGCGAGATCAGTTGCCACAGCGTAGCCTTGCCGAGCGGAGGACGATACGTAGGCGTAGGCCGTCGCAGAGCGAATACCTTCTTGACGGCCGAAAATCCTTCCAGATTGAAATCTCCAGCTCCGGAACTCTCCCGTTGCGAATCGTTCTGTGCTGCGATCGGAAGCTTGGAGGGCAGGCTGCCATTCGTGCACGTACACCTCACAGTAATCGCGCTCGCATCAAGGCGCACCGGCTCACCTGATAGGTCAACCAGAGAAAGATACATTTCGGTGGGAGCATCTTCGTGCAGCTCCGAACCTTTGCGCACTCCGTGCCAGTACTTCGTCCCGCCGCTCTCTTCCGCGCCATGGCGCAGTGCGTAAAAGGGCTTGTATTCGACAAGGTTGCGAGTGCGAGCATCCTGAGCGGTAACCTCGTCGATCGAGTAGATCTCGGTTGTACTCTGACGATGCAGGTCTGCAATCACCTGATATTCAAACTTGCTCCCATCAGCCCGGATCGGCTCTGCCGTTTGCGAAAAGACGTTGATAGCGGGCGTGCAACCGAGTTTGAGAGTGTTTTGCGACACCCCCAGCTCGAGCATCTGATGACGTTCTGGCCGCTCGAAACGTGAAAACAGGAATGCAACTTCGCATTTGGCGCCAAACCCCTCGGCCCGAAGCAAGTCCAGCGATTGGAGATCAAAGAAGTAGAACTTCTCCGGAAAGGTGAAATACTCCTGAAGCAGGCGAAATCCCAAAAAAGAACGGCCTGCATATGGAAGTACCCCTTCATTTTCTCCAAACCCAACCTGCCGCAATGGTGAAAGACTTCCCAAAGAGGAATCGAAGAGGACTACCGGCTTCGAGTTTGGCTTTTCCGGATCACGAGCTGTAATAGCAATGCAGTTGTTGAAAAGCAATTCGTAAAGCGAGCCCACGACATTGCTCTCGCCCGCGAGATAGCAGCGCAGCGAGTTCAACTCGAGCTTATGGAAAAAAACGTCGGGCATGCACTCCAAATGCACGTTGAGAGCGGCCGTTGCGGTCCTAGTGCCCGCAGGCTGAAACATTCCTTCGCTCGAGCGAAAGCTTGCGGCTTTTACTTGCACGGGCCAAATGGTGGAGTCGTAGGCAGTGCGAAACTTGCATGCAATTCCGTTAAGGCGGTTGGACTGGAGCGCTGAGCCGCCTGGAACGCGTAAACCGGTAGACAGTTTTCCCTGCTCAGGATCAAGTTGGCACTCGACCACTGTCATGGAAGGCACCGGACGTATGTAATGAGGAAACAGACACTCGAGAAGAGCCGAGCTGATCTCAGGAAAATCGTCGTTGATTTTCAGGTGAACGCGCGCAGCCAGGAGCGCAAAGCCCTCCAGCAAGCGTTCCACGTGAGGATCCTCACAGCGATCCGGCTCCATCAAGAGCCGGCCGGCAAGCTTCGGATACTTCCGTCCCCACTCCGCTCCCATCTGGCGGATGTACGTCAGCTCGCGTTCGTAATAATTGAGAAGGTCTTCCCGGATGCCCGCCATGTTAACTCACCTTGCATTCGCCATTGGTTGGATCGAGGGAACTATGGAACGCCACTTCCGCCGGAACCGGATCCATCATGACCACTCCTGAGATCTGGAAATGCAGTAGATGACTGCCAAGAACCGGCGAACCGAATTCGATCGTCAGATTTCGCAAGCGCCGATCGAACCAGGCTACGGCGTCTTCCATGTTGTGAAGCAGCTCGTCTTTGTCGTGCGTGCGTGAAGGATCCTCAGAATTCAAATCGGGAATGCCATAGCAAAAGACGCTACTCAGCAGCTGGGGATAGCGCTCCAGGCGGTCGTCTTTGAGGCGACGCGTATTAAACAGCCACTCCAAGTCTCGACGCACGGAATCCTCATAACGCCTGACCGCTTCCCTGCTCCTGGCTTTGTTGGCATGGCGGCGAAGCTGCCCGCTGCCGTCGATGTCCGTCGAGTCATAGACGTCCGGCTCGTCGTTGCTGAGCCGGTCAACCAGCGATGGAGTGGGAAAGCCGTCGATGTCCCCAATTGGCACGATTATTCACCTGGGTCAAGATCGTTCAAATTGCAGCGCCGCTACTGGTCCAAGCCGGCACAGCAGGCTGTAGGCGCGGGCTCGTTCCTGCTGGTCACGCGTAGTGCGGTCGATGCACTGCACCAGCATGGCCAACACCTGCGCCAAAAAAGCGGGATCTTCCCAGTCGAGCAGATTGCGCCGCTCGATTTCCTGGGCAAGCCCTTGCAGAATCGGATATGCCAGCGTGAAGTGCTGAGTGGCGAGACAAATCTGCGCCATTTGCAGTTGCCGGCGAAATCGCTCACGGCCCGAGGACTCACGCGAGGCTTCCCGCGCAAATCCATCGATGGCTTCGGCAACGTGCCCGGACTTCGCCAGCTGCATCGCTACTTCGAAGTAGTCGGCATGACCGTTCTCGCTTGTCGGTTGCTTCTCGGAATACTCAGGAATGGGGGCTGCGTGCTCCGGCTGCGTCTGTGCAAGTAGTACGTTGTCACGCAACCAATCGAGGGTCTGCTTGTCAGCCCCAGACGTTCCGTCACTTAGATTTGCAGACGGGAGATCCGGATAATCTTGCAGAAGCGCTCGGGTTTCCGCGCAGATAGCCTTGGCGACAGCGGAGTACGAAAGGTTGTAGCAGGCTTCCCAGGCATAACGTTGCAGATCGAGCCAGGCACGCCCGGCTGGCGTTGCCATGGCCGCTTCGACGCCGTTCAGCAATGCTTCCCAATTGCCCTCACGCTGCAACGTTCGTAGCTGCTGTCTCGTTTCAGTCGACGGGCTGGCTAGAAACGCCTCGTCGAGGCTCTCACCATGCCACCGTAGCTCACCCCATAGCAACGCGCGGATAAGAAGGTATGGGGCTACCTGCGACGCATCCTGGCGACGCAAATAGTCGGCGAGTCTCGCAACCATTGCGCCGGCGGCTTCCGGATCCGGTGGTTCCGCCCAAGCCGCTCGCGACTTCGCGCGTGCAGGAGCCGCGGCAACACTCGCCTCCCCACCCGCGACATCCGCGCTGTACTCGGCGCCGGCCTCCTCTTCAGATGCCGGCTGTTCCGAATCGGGACCGCCCTTTCCTGCATACAGCACATTCGCGACCAGCTTAACTTCCTCAAGCACCGCCCGGAGCTTGCCCAGGCTCGGTCCATCGCTGCCGTATTTCGTGTCACAGAATTGATCGAGTGAACCGGTAGCTTCCAACGATGCATCGAGGGAAGCTATGAGCTGCTGGTAGAACTCCTTGGGCGTAGCTCCGAAGCCCTCGTTCCATTCTTCTGGCGTCAGCTTGCCGTCTTTTATTGCTTCTTCGCGAACCTCGTTCTTCTTCTCGTCAGCCTTGCCTTCGTCTTCTGTGGGAACGGTTCGCTTGGTTTGATAATCGATCCAGGTGAGCCCGTTTTTCGTGAGTGGAAGGCGGCGAAGGATGTAATCGCATCGCGATGCGAACCACTCCTGGGGCGCGCAGCGCAATTCCGGACTGCCATCCTCAAGCTCGGGATAGCAATTCTCCCAGTACTGTTCTTGCATCTTTTGCAGGAGAGAAATGCACTCAGGAAGCGCGGGGAAGCTCTCGCGGCGCAATGTTGCCTCGCCAAGCCACGCTGCTAGCTGAAGGTCTTTACTTTTTTTGGTGAGAGCGTCAGTGGCCAGCTTTATGACCAGCGGAAAATCGGCCTTCTTGCGAGCGCGCTGCCATTCTCCCTGGGGAGCATCGTCCTCGTCTTCAAAGCGCGATTCTTTGATCTTGTCGTATACCGGATCGTAGCGGAGGTTCTCCCCGCAGGGATTGCTTCCGGGAATGGGATTAAGCAGATCATCACGAAGCGGCACGGCCTGCTCCCAAAGCATCCTCGAACTCGATAGCCCCAAGTTCCAGAATGGGGATCTCTTTTCCGTCTAGCACAAACAGCTTTTGACCGAGCGGGATATCTCCATAGGTCTCATCCTCAATCCAAACAGTGGCTCGTCCCAGGCGCACGTCATCATCCTCATGCTGCGACGAGAGCGGAGAGATTACCGGAAGCAATACTTCGCCAAGCTCCATCGCTTTGTATTCCGGCGTTGTAGTCACAATAGCCGGCGTCCAAAGCAGATCGCGCAATCGTTTCGGTTTGGGAATCTCGATTCGGGCAATCTGTTCCAACGCAACCCAGGTGTAGGAGCCCGCCGCAAACAACTCTAAGGCTCCGCCGATCCGCGGATCAGCATCGCTGAACGAGTGGCCAAACTCACCCGCCCGGCTGACGCTTCTCGGCAAGACCTTGTGAGCCATTGGGAAGGTGCGCTCGGCAAACATCTGCTGCCGCATCCTCTCAGCATGCAGAGCAGAGCGATACAGAAGGGCGCCCATCCCTGCAGCCTGACTGCTGTCTGCGAGGATGGACAGGTGTTTCTCGGCGCGATCGTACTCGCCGGCAAAGCAAAGCAATTCAAACAGGAAGGTGCGGCGCTTGGCGTCGAGAGGAGCATTGCGCACCTCCTCGCCAAGCGCCTCGATCGCATTTTGTAGTCTTCCCTGCTGGAAGAGCTCTGTGGCCGTCATTGTCTGTTAGCTCGCCTTATGCTGCTTCAGATCGTACCCAACCTTCACCGAACCACCCAGAGTGCCATCCGCCTTCTGTTCCTTGTACTCAAATTCGATTTTGGCGTAGTTGAGGCTGACTTGATCGAGCGGAAGAGGCGAGCTGCCGTCGCCGGTGACCTGGACGTTGGAGACAAGAATGTCGCTCAACGTGACCTTCAGATATTCCTGCTGATCCTTGCCGGCCTTGCGTACGATCAGGACCGCTTTGGGAATGTGCTGGCCAGTCGCGCAGGCGCTCAGCAGTTTTGCGCTGCCCTTGTCGACTTGCTTGATGAAGTTGAAGTCCGTGAAGCTTACCTTCCCGGCGCCGTGGCCGCCGCCCGTGAAGTCCAGCGCATGCGCCTGACTGGCGCCGAAGCTATAGGACAGAAGTTGAAATTCATTCTTGTGCTTGGAATCCTGGCTCTCGCCATCGATTCCGTCGATTTTTAGAAAGTAATCCACCGCTCCGCGCGTTCCCGGAGCGAGTGCAATGCCGCCAGTTCCCATGGTATTTATCTCCTCTTAAATCGATAACGAATTCACAGCGTTGTCGGATTGCCGACGAAATCCACGCCCATTACTTCCGTGCAGACGCGGGAAGATCGGCGACCAGTCGTAACGAGACCGAAAGCTCATCAAGCTGGAAGTGCGGCTTGAGGAACGCAATGGCTCGGTATGCTCCCGGCTTGCCTGGTATCTCCTGAACTTCGATCGCGGCTTCACGCAACGGCAGCTGCGCCTTCACCGATTGAGTCGCATTGTCGTCGGCGCAAACGTAGTTGTTAATCCACTGGTTCAGGAATCTCTGGCAATCGGCGCGCGACATAAACGAGCCGAGCTTGTCGCGCATCATTGCCTTCAAATAGTGGGCGAATCGCGACATGGCGAATATGTACGGCAATTGAGCTGACAGGCGCGCGTTCGCGTTGGCAGCTTCCTTGTCGTACGTTTTCGGCTTGTTGCACGACTGCACACTGAAGAACGCCGCGTAGTCGGTGTTCTTGCAGTGCACCAGCGGAATGAATCCGTTGTCGGCGAGTTCCTTCTCGCGACGATCCGTGATCCCAACTTCCGTGGGACACTTCAGTGCGACATCGCCTTCGTCGGTCCGGAACGTATGTGCCGGAAGCCCTTCCACCAGTCCACCGCCTTCCACACCGCGAAT
>QIBC01000396.1 GCA_003225215.1 Acidobacteriota bacterium | reverse complement strand
CCAAAATGAAACTATAGAGATTCTGGTCCCTCTTCCCGATGCCGTTTACGATCCCAACATTCTGGTTAAGGAACAGGCGAGCCCCGAGTTTCAGGCGGAGGTTGACGCCGGGACACTGGCGCGCAACATCACACTGCAGCATCGCGTTGTGATTCAGAAGGAAGCCAACGCCCTCGCGCCTCTGCTCAATCAACCTAAGATCGACTCCGAAGCGGGACTGAATGCCGACGAAGTCGCAGTATTAAAAGGCACTTCAGTCTTCACCCCGCTGCAGAGCGAAGCGTTCGGAACTACGTTGAAGGGAACAGATTACGTTTCCGATGATCTTCAGTTTCTCAAAGACACTGCTGCGGCCGCGCCTTACACGGTCACTGCCAACAGCGTCACGATTCCTCTTTTCAATGATGACGGCTGGCTCGATCTCACCACCAACGGCATCGAGCATTTCATCGATCGCATCAACGCGAAGCTGAACCGGGCCAATGACCTGCTGGACCTGGCGTTCCTAACCGCACAAACCGACATCTACCGCTATCGGCAGAATGTGCTGAACACCACGGCTGCAAGTCGCCTGGCCGTTTCACCTGTCCTTGCGAACATAGCCTCCGGCGAAACCGCTGCTGCCACGGCGCAGAATATCCGCGATTATCTGAGTTCCATTCAAGCACAATCGACCACACCCGCACTCACAACGACAACGACGACCACCACGACGCCCAGGCCCGGCGCAACCTCGCGTGCCTTCATTCGCAACATCAACCCCCAGAGCATTCCCACTTTTATCAACACGCAGAGGACCAGCCTGGTCGAGAGCGTTTCGATCGCAGGCCTTCCGGCGAAAACAATGGCAGCTGCTGGGGCTGTGCTCGAGGGTGTCACCGCGACTCCAGCCAGACTCGGGGGCCTTACAGGGACGGCAGCGAAGCCGACGGATATCACGCAGCAGTCCCCCATCGTGGGCGCGCAATTGGATTTGCGCACGCTGACCGTCGCCGAACGCCTCGCGCCCTCCCGCAGATCAACACGCCTCAGCAGCTCAACACCAACCCGGATGAGTCCGCGCTGTTTTCTACCGGCGTGCACGTGGTGGAGCAAAACACTCAGCTCCTGCGGGCCGTTGAAGCGCGCATTCAGCAGTATCGTGATTTTCTTGCGCTGGCCGCCGCAGCACTCAGCCGCGTTCAGCAAAACATGAACGGCGCACAATCGCTGCTAACTCGGCTGGGCAACGACCTGACGCAGGTGCGGCAAGAGCTGGCATTCGTGCAGGCGCTTTTTGCCGACGAACAGACCCGTGTTGCCAACATCAACGCGCAGCGCGCTGCGGTGCTTCAGCAATACGTGACCTACGTTGCCTATGTTCGCCCCCGCACCGTATCTGCGGGGAAGGAAACGCCCAGCCGCCAGCTCGTACCCGCGATTGTCGCCAGTCCGGTTCCGGTGTGCCTGAAGCAGTCAGTGGCGATTCCCCCCGAGCTGCGCGAGATCGTTTCGCTGCTGCGGGAAGCTCCGGTGCGCTGGTTCCCGCCTATCGTTCTCCACCTGCCCAAATTGGAACGACCGGCGCTGCTTCAGAGCCTTGCGGTGAGCACGCAGGCCCGGGCATCTCAGGCGATGCAGATGACTACCCCGGCTTCTTCTGCGAGTTCGGCAACCGGCATCTTTGCGGCTTCGATCGCAAATATCTACTCCGCAAACCAGCAGGTCTTCCGCAGTATCCAGACGGCGCGCGCAAGCTTCAATCCGGCAACCCTCGCCAACCAAAGCTGGTCGGCGCAGGTAGGCGTGCTGAGCGGCTTGGCAGCTGTAGGCGATCTGTTGAACAGCGCCCTGGTCCATGCCGAAATTATCAGCGCGGTTTCCCGCTCGTTGCAGCAGATCTCGAGCGTGGCGACCTGTCTTTACACACGCGTCGGGCAGGCGCCGCCTGTGGACCGGCTGGAGTGGGCGAATTTTCTGACTAAAGGAATGGCCAGTCTGCGCAACCTCGCCGTGCTGCCCGGATGGAATACGCAGAACTACATCGACCGCCAGCAGATGCAGCTTCTCGTAGACTGGCTCTATCAGCAGATCGACAACACCGATATGACGGCGGTGTCGGTGATGAATGACGTGATTGCAACTGCGATACTGCTGGCCAGCCATGCTCCGGTCGACGAGATTATTGCCGGCGCCGTCGCCCTGCGCACCCCGCCGGTGGTCGGGAATCCGATTCGCCTGACGCTTCCTTCCCTTCGCGTGGCGCACGGAATGTCGGTGCAGCTCTACAGCGCCGGCGCACTCGCCGCGCGCGCAGTGGTGACTGACCTCGATAGCGGGGGCGTACACGCCACCATCACAGATGTATACAAAACGGACCAACCGCTCGAAGCGAACGATGTCGCTCACTTCACCGCTTTGGACCAGAACGCTGTAATACACCGGGCCTTTCAAAAGTGAGGATGCCATGGCGCTGCTCGCCTCTCGGCAACTCGGACGCGCTGATCGCTACGTTCGCCGAGCACGACTAAGCCTCGGCGCCGAGGCGCCAAGGCACAAACTCACCTTCATGCTGGAGGAGTCGCTGCGTCTCTGTTCTCTGCCCGGGGAGCAGGAGGGTCGGGCTTATTACTTCCGATATCTGCGCGTGGAAGAGTTACCCGAGAATGGCGATCGTGAAGTGTGGCTGAGCAGTTTTCAGCAGGCGGTGGCGAAGCAGGCGGCGCGAGCCGTTCCTGCACTTCTCCCGGGGGCCTCGGCTTCTGACGCTGTGTACTTTTTGAGCGAGCAGGATGCATGTGAAGCGTTCCTGATGATGCTGGTCGCCCGAGTCACCCCAACCGCATGGTTCTGGGAGCACGTAAGCGGCGTCACCGGAACTTTTTATGCGCCGGCCGCAGCGACAGCGATTGTCAAAAAGCTGCTTGCGACCCCTCCCGGCTGGAGCGCGGTCGCCGCGGCTGTGTTCTCTGTGGCCTGCAATCACCAAATCGCTGCTTTGCTGAAGGTGCTGCCTGGTCATAGCATTTCAGGATGGCTTCGGGACCTAGGGCCGCTGAGTGGCGGCGATGTTGTCCCGATTCGGTTTTCCCGCTCAGTGCTCGCATTCCTGTTGCAAGCCATAAGCACCTTTGGAGCGGAGTCCGCCCAGACTTTGTGGCTAGCCTGTCTCGCGGTAATCCGAGTTCGGCCATCGAGTCTGAGCGAAAAGTCCGTTGTGGCCCTGGCGCAGGCGAGTCTTCGCACGATCATTGCCGATTCTTCAAGTCCGAAGGAGCAGAGTTCTGATCTGCGCAAAGCGAAGACTTCTCAGATCGTCCTCGAGTCGAATGCCATCCACGATGGTGAGATCCTCCAGGCCGACCTTCGATCCGTCGGGAGCGAAGAAATGCCGCCTCCTCGTGAGCTGCCTGCCGGAGAGAATACCGACGGTGCTGGCCTCTATTTTCTTCTCAATGCCTTGCTCCGCCTTGAGGGGGAACAGAAGCTCAGTCTCTTGTTTCTTGCGCAACTGTTCTTCCGCATCGCCCTGCAGGCGGGGATCGCGCGCGACGATCCCATCCTCAGCTGGGCGCGTCTGGTCGAGTCCGAGAGCGAGCCGGAGGAAGTCGACCACCGGGAACTCCGTATCTGGCTGCTGAAGATTCGCCGCTGGTGCTGGCGCAATGGCCGGATCAGCCTGCCCGAAATAGTGAGGCGGCCGGGATCTGTGACGCTCACGCGCACCGATCTCGACGTGACCTTGCACATGGATGCGGTCGACATCCGCATTCG
>QIBC01000174.1 GCA_003225215.1 Acidobacteriota bacterium | reverse complement strand
TTGTTGAGGCTCTGCCGAGAACCTAACGGTCGAAAGATCGAGATTGTTGTTGATCGCGGCCTTGTTGCCAGCTGCGCGGGCTGCGCTTCGCGCTGCTCTCTGCTGCAGCAGCCGGTGCTTCGACTGCGGAGTGTGCACGCCGAATGCGCGGCGCTGCCATTCGAGTCGAGCGGTGGGATCGTCCTGTTCCACTTCTAGATTCTTGCCGCCGGCCGCTTTGCCCTTCTGCGCGCGCTCCTGCATGATTTGCTGCATCGCCGGCGAATTGGTGTTGTCGTCCTGAGGAGCGCCTTTTTGTGCGAAAGCGAAGTTGGTAAGCAGAGTTAGCAAGCAAAGCGAGATCGACGAAGTGCAACGCGCCATTAAGGTCACCTTTTTGTGTGGACAGCAGCAGCGGCGACGGCCCCGGAAGAATGCCGAAAACATCTACTGACTGGCTGGTGAGGGAGTGGGCGTCATTCTCCCGTGGAAAGTACGAAAGTGTCAATGAAAAACAGGTACTTTCGTTTGTGGAAAACTGTAGGCGAGCTTGTTAACGGTCAGACTCACATCCCACAGGCGGCTATTAGCGTGTGAATTATCGGATGTGTTCCCTGGAAGGCGATGCGGATCGACGATCTGGACGAGCCAAAAATGCGGCCTTACCGCTAGTCTTTCATAGGGAAAGCCGAATCTTGCGCGGAAGACTTATTCGATATCTATATGGTTAATTAGCGAAAGCGCGTTAACTATACAAGTAATAGTCGCCAAGCTCTCCAGGACTGTCGGTTACAGCTTCGATAACTGCGGGTTTTACCTGGGATTGATGGTGGATTACTTGCTGCTTTGGATGATCCAGCTTCCACTGCTCTTGCTCAGGGTGAAGGTCACAGATCCAGGATTGGGCTTGCCGTTCAGGAAGGCGGTCTGGCTGCAGGGCGCTGTCGCGGTCTCCCCATTGACCGAGGGATTGCAACTTAGTTCGAGCCGGATGCCGTGGGCGCCTTTGATGGCGTCCTGGATCGGCCGGGGGATGCTGGGCCAGAGCGCTTTGGCCGCTCCTACATTATTCGACTCGAAGGCGTTCTTCCAGCGGTGTTCGAGAAGATCCTTGATGACCTGGGCGTCGTCGGCCCCCTGCGACGGTGCTGGAGCGGGAGCGGCGGCCTTGGATTCGGCCTTCGGGGCTTCTACGGCTACGGTCAGGTCCTGGCTCTTGGTGCCGGCTGCGCTCTTCGCGATCAGCGTGTACTTGGTGTCCTTGCTGGGAGTGACGTAAACCGATCCGCTGGTCTTTACGGCGCCGACTTCGGGATCGATGGTCACGCTGTCGGCATTCTCGGTTTGCCAGATCAGCTTGGCGCGCTCGCCGGGCCTGATCTTGTCGGGGCCGTCGAAGCTGCCGATGGATGGCGCCTTGGCGACTACCGCGGCCGCGGCAGCGGCGACATTCACGGTAAGGCTCTTCGGCGCAGATTGTCCTCCGGGGCCTTTGGCAACCAGGGTGTACTTCGTGGTTGCACCCGGACTGACGGTCTTCGATCCCTTGTTTCCGGAGATCGTCTCACCGTCGAGCGAAACCTCCGTGGCGTTTGGCGCTTCCCATTTCAGGACGGTTGACTGTCCTGCCTGGAGGTTGAGGGAATCGGCTGCGAAGGATGCGATCGCGGCTACCGGCTTGGGAATTGCTCTTAGATTCAGGGCGACATTCACTCGGTCACCGGCCCTGGCTGTGACGCTCTTGGAAGCGTTCTCATAGCCGTCGAGGCTCACCTGGACCTGGTGCTTGCCGGGATCGACGGTGACTGAAGTCTTTCCGTCGGCCTGCACGTTGCCGGCGGGCTTGCCGTCAACAACGAGTGCCGCATTGGGAACAGAGCTTACGATCAGATAGGTGCTTTCCGCCGCCGCTCCAGCGCCCTTTTCCAGAGAAAACGACAGTGCCGATTCGGAACCTTCGGCGATCTGGACGGGCAGGGTGGTGGGCTGGTAGCCGCGTGTATTGATCGTGCGTGGCTTCAACTGCGTACTTGCCGGCTTTCAGCTTTACCGCGCAGGGAGCTGAGCAGTGCTCGCCGTTTACGAACACATCGGTTCCGGCTGGGTTCGCCTCGAAGCGAACTTCGACGGCGGAGCTTCCGCCGAATACCAAATACCCGATCAGGGCGGCGACTACTACGATCGCGGCTCCAACGGCAGGAATCAACCATGGCGTTTTCTTCGGCGCCGGTGGCGGTGGAAGCGGTTCGACTGGAACTGGACGAGGCGCTGTGGCTGTGCGCGGCGGCGCTTCCAGTCGTCGCGTTTCCTGTTCTGGTTCTCTGACCGGCGCTCTTGCAGGAGCGGCGGCTGATCCGGTCGGCGAAGTCCGGATGGTGGCCGAGTCGGCATCGTAGTTCCGAATCGTGGCGGAATCGGCATCGCGTTCCGCGGGTGGCGGTGGGACGACGGATCCCTGGATGATCCTGGTCGCGGAATTTTCCTGCTCCTGCTGCGTCCTGCGAATCTGCTGCTCGGCGGTTTTCAGCTTCGCGACCGCGGCCGGCGCAGCGAAGTCAGTGAAGGTTTTGGCGCGCTCGATGGCGTCGAGTGCCGCCTGATAGTTGTTTGCTTGCGCTTCCTTGCCGGCCTCGGCGAGCAGCGTTTCGATGTGCGCGGTTACGTCGGCGGTGCGCGCGGACTTGATCTGATTGGCGGCCTGCGACAGCTCGGGCCGCATGCCGAACTTGCTCGCGTTCTCCTCGATGAGCCTGAGGCCGGAGGCGAAGTCTCCATGCTGCGCGGCGGCCATGGCGTCGGCGATGGCGGCATTGATCTCTTCGCGCTCGGCGGCGAGGCGGAGGGCCTCGCGTTCGGCCGATTTGCGCGCTTCTTCGCGCTCAGCCGCTTCGCGCGCCTGGCGTTCGGCGGTGCTACGGGCCTCGTTGAGCAGAGCGAGGATCTGCTGGTCAGTGGCGCCAAATTCGCTCTGCGCCATCTCGAGCGTGACTACGGCCGAGGCGGCATCGCCTCTTCCCAAACTGGTCTTGGCGCTCTTGAGATATTGCTCGAGACGTTTCTCCGCAGCTTGCGCCTGGGCTTTTTCTTTCGCCTTCGAGAGAAGAACTTCGAGTTTCGAATCGGGAACGCGAAGGCGAGCCTGCTCGAGGAGCGCAATCGCATCCACATAATTCTTCGACTGGATCGCCTGCTCGGCTGCGCGTGCTTTCTCTTCCACGAACTGCCGGCGCGCAAACTCCTCCTGCTGTTGTTCGACTATGGCGCGAAGCTCAAGCAGAGAACGCTCATCGGGATACTTCGAAATGGCCTCGTCCAGCTTGCTGCGCGCCTGCTGCAGCGTTCCCGGAACTGCCAGTTGCTGCGCTTCGTTCAGGTAGGCGGCGATCTCGGTGCGCCGGACATACTCGCGATATTCGCGGGTCGCAAGTTCTTTGAGCGCGAGCACTCGCTCGGAGCGCGGCGCCATGCTCTCGAGTTCGCGAATTACGGTCGAGGCCTCCCGGAAGCGCTGCTCGTGCACGAGCGCGCGGGCTTGTTCGACGAGGTTGTGCTCCTGCGCGCATCGGCGATCGATCTCGGCCTGGAAGCGGAGGACTTCGGTGTTGCTGCGATCGAGGGAGGCCGCTTCCCTGATGGCGGTACTTGCCTGATCGAGATTTCCGCTGATCTGCGCCTGCTGGGCTGAGCGCACCAGCTCGTCGATGCGAGCCTGCACGCGGCGAATGTCGGCGAGCTTCTGCTGGAGTTGGGCGACCGTCGGGCTGCTGGGATCGATCTGCAGGGCTTCTGCGAGCTGCCGCTGAGCTTCATCGAAGCGCTTCTCGTGGATCGCGCCTTCGGCGCGAATGCACATGTCGCGCAGTTTCTGGTTCCGCTTGCTCTCTTCCAGCAGCTTTCTGAGTTCGAACTTCTTGCGGTTCGCCGGAGTGTTCTTGGGATCGACACGCAGAATGCCGTTGCACAACTCATAGGCAGCGGTCGCATCCTGGCGCTTGATCGCGGCATCGACTTCGGCGAGGCGCTCAGTCACGTATTGTGACTTGACGTTGTCTTGAACGCGGGAGAGCTCGAAGAGGAATTCTTCCGCCGTCTCGTATCCGCTGAGCTTTTGTTTGCAGATTGCTTTGGCGACGACCTCTTCCAGTCCGGGCGGAAGATCGGATACGTGACGACTGAGCGGCAGAGCCGGATCCTGGCTCATCAACTTGCCGTAGGCCACGGGCAGCTCATCGCGATCGGAGGCGTAGGGCACGATGCCGCCGGTGAGCAGTTCATAGAGAACGACGCCCATGGAGAAGACGTCGCACCACGGAGTGCGCCGCTGCACGAAGTGCTCGGGGGACATGTAGGGCAAGCTGCCGGCGATCGATTGACTTTGCGATTTGCTGGCTTCACCTTGCGCGATGCCGAAGTCGATGAGCTTTACGACGACCGACTTCTCCGCGTTCTCGACCACCATGAGGTTGTGTGGCTTGATGTCGCGGTGGATGACGTTGTTCTCGTGCGCGTGCTTGAGCCCTTCTGTGCCCTGGATGATGATGTCGAGTTTCTCAACTAGATGCAGCTCGCGGCGCGTCTTGATGATCGCGCTGAGCGGTTGACCTTGGAGGTACTCCATCGCAAGGTACGGACGAGTATTGTCCACGCCGAACTGGTACACCGTGACGATGTTCGGGTGCTGCAGCTTAGCGAGAGTCGCCGCTTCCTTTTTGAAGGAATTGATGGTGGTAGCGTCGTCGCCGAAGCCGGTCAGGATTTTGATGGCCACGTCGCGGCCCAGGGAGTCGCGAGCCTTGTATACAGCGCCGTAACCGCCCTGGCCGAGCTTTTCCTTCAGCTCGAATTCGCCGATCTTGGTCAGAAGCTCCGGTGACATCGGAATATGGCCGCAGTTAACCTTTCAGGAACTCTGACGTTGCAGGGAGCTGCTCCCAGGGAGTAGTGGGGGAAGCGCTTTAGAACTATCACCCAAAGTCGGCGAAATCAAGAAAATTCAGAGACAAACGTTAGCTTTAGGTAAACAGCCTTAGCTTCCTAAAATGAGTACGGATGCGAGGATCACATAGAACGCTGAGAGTTGGGATCATTTGCGTTTGGCAGAGAACGAGATGGTAACTGTTATTGCGTTACCCTTGGATGATCCTGCAGCTTTTGCGCCGTTGCCAAGCGGCGTACCAGCGCTTCGGCGGCGGAGACGGGATCTTCCATCAGCTTGCGGACTTGGGAGTCGACGTGGCCGTCGGGGTCGATCAGGAATCCTTGCGCTACTTGGCCTACGCTGCTGCGTGCTGAACCTGCGGCCAGCAAAGCGGAGTTCAAGGCGCTGGTGAGATCGGTGCCTTCTGGGGCTGCGGCCAGGGCGTACAGGTTTCCTTGCAGTCCGTTGAGCGAAGTCAGATAGGACTGCACGTCGGCGCCGATGGGGTGATCTTCGGTCGCGCCGTTGGCGACGCGCTGCACGGCATCAAAAGATTTTGCCGCGCCCGGCAGATCGACCTTCGTGTTTACCGCCGCGACCCAGAACAACTGCATGAGCGGTGAACGGTTGCCGGAAAGCAGGCGCAGCTTGTTGGTCGCGTCATTCACGCTGGAGAAACGCACCACGGTGGCAGCCTTCAGGAAATCGCGCCATTGATTCAGGTAGTCCTTGGTGTAGCGATCGCTGAGTTCCTGTCCTAACTGTTCCTTCGACTCGTTCAGCGCGCTGGCCTCTCCGAGCACCCATTCTTCGACGCCGTAGAATCTGTCGGGATTGCCGAGAGCATCCTTCATCGCGGCAAATCCGCCGTGAGTGAACGCGCCGGGAACTATATGTGAATCGATCACTACTTGGGCTGAGCCGGCGTAACGCCGGTTGAAGTCCATTTCGGGATTGTTCCTGGCCGCGCTTGCGAGCATGCTCTGATAAATGCGTTCGGCGCCGTTGAACTGCTTCAAATACTGTCGCGCATGAAGGACCACGGTATTGTCTGACTCTTGCGATAGCGGATTCGACGTAGCCAAGTGCGCGCTGTAGAACTCGAATTGAGTTTGCGCGAGCGATTGTCGCTCTGGCTCCAAAGTGTTTCCTGACGCCCAGACCTTCGCGAGCACGGGAGCAAGAAAGTCTGCGCTGCTCTTTTCCGGATTCGAGGTCGTAATCAGATAAGCCTTGAGCTTCTTGTAGGCGGAACCGAAGTCGTCTCCGGAGGTTGGGGAGAGGCGATTGAGTTGTTCCGTAAGCGCCAGCTCAGTCGGATGCAGCAAGAGCTTGTTGAAGTTCGCGAAGTAGATTTGGGAAAGGTCGGCCTTGATCTGCCCGCCGCTGTACAAGCCTAGCTGCTGAGACGGCGGCAGGCCTTCGCGCTCCGAACTTTCGATTGAGTTCAACGAGGATCGCAGACGTTCGAGTTGTTGCAGTTGATCAATACTTGCCAACTGTCCAACAGACAATTCGGGGCTGCCCGAAAGAGCACTCGCTGCCGCAAGCACGTTTTTCTGCAGGTTGCGGCTTTGCAGATAAGAAAAGCCGAATAGTCCGGCTACACATAGCAGACCGGCTGCTACTGCAAACATTACTGCGGCTCCGGTGCGGCTCCGGACGCGGCTTTGTTGTCCTATCTTCAATGCCGATTCGTCGCGGAGAATGACTTCCGTAAACAGCCGCGAGGCAAAGGTCCACTCTGGAATCTTACGAGCCTGCACGACCGGACCCGAAGGCTTCGACAGGGCATTGAGTTCTTCCATGCTGAACATTCGGGTAGCGGCCGCAACCGATGCCGCGGCTGCCGAAACTTTCGGAGCCGTGACCGTCTCCGAGATCATCACTGCGCGCACTCCTGAAAAGTAAAATCCACGCAGAAAGCACGCCGCATCGGCATTCACTGGACGCGACACTTCGACGAGAAAGTGCGCTACTGCTTCTCTCAGCTTGCGAATCTCGCGTGGGAACTCGTACAAGGCAGGTAGTTTCTCAGGCAGGCGCTCGCGACGCAGAAATTCGAGCCTCTTCTCCGCAAGAGCGAATGTCAGTTGATCGAATGCTTTCGTTACGAGCGCTTCCTCGTCTCCAACAAACAGTGCCTCGCCAACTTTCTCCCGCGCCAGAGTTATCCCCATGACTTGGGCGGCTTCTTCCTGCGAAAGCGCGCGGGCGAACTCGGCAAAGTGGGAAATCTGGTCGAGCTTGGTAAAGAGCACGTAAACAGGAAACGAAGAGCCAAGTGTGTCTTCAACATCCCGCAGACGCTCCGAAAGCTGACGACCAGAGGCGATCGCGAGATCCTTCGATTTGAGACGATTGCAGTCGCAGCAAATGACAAGTGCTCGCGGTGGCAGTCCCGAAGTGGAAAGCTCGCCCGGCTGCGTCTTGCGCAGGAGGTACGTCCACAACTGCGAGTCTGTCGAGACTTTTCCTCCGATCTCAATGCAAATCGCTCCGCCTGCTGCCCAGACGTTGATGCTGGTTGTGGGCGCAATCTGACCATCTCGTTCAGCTTCCCCGGCGAGCAATTCGGGACGAAGGCCGCCGTGCTGGATGGTTGTAGTCTTCGCCGCATTCGACTCTCCCAGGACATAAACGATTGGGAGCCTCGCGAGCTTCCCGGCATTCGCGGTTTTTAGCTTGTCCGCTGCCTCATTCAGCAATCGGTCCATGTCGGCGAAATAGGCCGCGTTTGGACCGCGCATCAGCGCATCTTGGGTCAGGCGCCGGCGGAACCAGACGAAGGTCCCGACGGCGACAATCCCAATAAGGGAAAGCGACGCCCGCAGCACCCACAACCGCGCGCCGCTGAGGCCCATGAGTGATCCCACAAACCAAGCCGCCAACAGATAAAGAATCAGAACGACACCCGCAATGAGATTGGTCAGCATCAAATCCTCTTCAACGATTCCTTACCGTGGCAACGCATGAATACTTGCCGCACCCGATAACAGCGAGAGCTTGCCCACAACAAATGCAATCACACAAATCGCAATTGAGATTGCGATCGCAGCGATGCCCATACGCCGTGCTCCACCGACCGGGAGCGGCTCAATCGGTTCAGGCGGCACGCACCAATCGGGTACCAGCGATTCGCGAGCACCCCGGATGTGCAGCATCTTCGCGCTGATTTTGTCGAGAAAGTCCGAGAGTTCTTGACCCCCGTCGTTAGCCAGAATGCCGCGATAACCGAGCAGCAGACAGAGGTATAGAACCTCAATAGTGTCGCCGGTTTCAGCGGAATCCCGTGTCGAGAGAAGATTCTCGAGATCTCTATAAAAAGAGTCGGCAGGAGCATTCGGAAAAAGTTCGTTGGTCAGCGGCGAAATCCACCCGCTGGAAAAAGCCGTGTTTTGTGACAGCGCAACCGTCTCGTCCAGAAATCCGATCACCGCGTGGCCCGCGATCCTTACGTATTCCGATTGATAGCCGTTGCTCTCCGCCTCTTGCGCAGACAGGCGATACGCTTCACGCATGTAGGCACGAAAAACATCCGGCTTCGGCGCGGATTGGCGATTAAAGCGAAGCCTCACAATGGCCGTGAGAAGTTCCTGGAAGGCGAAGGCGAGATTGCTCTTTCTCTCGCTAATTTGCTTAGTAGGCATTAGCGTCGGTTCCTGAAATGTGCGTGGGTTCAAGCTGCAAAAACAGCGGACAGTAATCCGTGGAAAAATGCGCAACCTATGTTTCGGTTCGAACGTGGGGCGGGATTCCGAGGACAAAGTTCGCATCGAGAGCACCATTAACCGGACCTGAGTTCTTTGGGGACACTCCCGTGACGCGCTCCTGATTTGGTTGACCTTTAGGCCAAACGGAAGAGTGAACTAGCAGGTGTTATGGGCAACGAATCGTATGCACGATTGTTTCCAAAGTCAAGAAGAACATGTTTACTGAGCGCGCTTCTCAGGGTAAGCTAGCTGCCTGTCTCCGGAGTCAATTTGAATGGGCGAGCGCGAAGACGCAGAGCGGGAATTCGAACGGGTTTTTGGTAAGGTGCAGAAAGGTTCCGAGCAGGATGCCGCCAAGCCTGAACCGATGCATGCAGCGACGCAAAAACTGCCCGGAGACTCGGATGTTCTCGGCATTCGAACCGACTCCGATCGATTTATCTTCAAGAATCCAATACCAGAGCGCCTGCCCATAGAGGCGACTGCAGCACCAAGAGCTGCGAGTGATTCGCCGATTCCCAATAAAGGACTTGATGCTCCAGCGCAGGATGCGATGACCATCGCCCTGAACGTGAATGTTTTCGCCAACATTCCGAAGCCAGGAGAAGAGAGTAAACCGGGAGAATTCAGTAATGTCGCGTGGTCGGAAGCGACACAGCTTTTCGTGAGAACACCAGATGCTTCTGCTCCAGCGGACGGTCCACTGTTTGCGATCCCAGTTAATCAGGAGCCCACGACGCCAGCCACGGATATCTTTAAGCTTCCGTCGCAGCCGGCCCAGGGAACAAAGCAAAGCCAGGACTTCGCGCGTGCTTTTGGTTCAAACAGCGAAGGCTCCGGCAATGCCCAGCCCACGCCCACCGCGAAGTTCACACGCGTGATGCACGTGCAAAACTCAGTAACCCTGCCGCATCCTCTGTCACCGCCTCCGCTCCAAAATCCACCGGGGAATATGCCACCATTCGCGGACAGTTCGAAGAATTCCATGCCTCCAGCACCTCCCACGTCCGCCGGGCCGAGCGATTTCACGCGAGTGGTCAGAGGATCCGAATTGCGCGCTCTGCAGGAAAAGTTCGCGGCCGCTTCCGGCAATCAAACGGCGGCAGAGCAAGGAGCGTGGCCCGTTCGACAAAACGCCTCTCCTTCGGCACCAGGGGGAATGGCAACACAGATTTGGTCGGCAAGCTCAGGTCAAGCTGCAAACGCGGTTTTTCAAGCTACGCAAGCTTGGCCAGCGCCAAACATGAACGCCCCACCGATGCCCAGAGCACCTGAGCCGCCAACTGCAGAGCCGTCGAAATTGTCGCAATACATGCCTCTCATTTTGGTCCTAAATCTGCTGTTTCTGCTGGCAATTCTCCTCATCGTATTTTTTGCCGTTAAGAAATAGATTTTGGCGGCAGCGGCTGCATGTGCACGCTTTTCTACCTGCGGACACTGTGCTGCGCTTGCTCAAGGCTTGGAACTGTTTCGTCCCAAGCAGGTGCGAGACGGCACCGAAGTGAAGTCTTATCCTGTCCTCCGTCGCGTCGACGCATTCTGATATCAACTTCGACTGATTCCGAGCAGCTGAATTCCATAAATCCTTTCTTGAGCTGCGGCGGGAAAGCAGAGCTGCCCATCGTTCCAGAGCACACGCGCAACTTAGCTCAGCTCACTCGGCAGCATCGCATTGCATCTTTAGTAGATACGAAGACAGACGACACCAGTGTCTGCTGAGGATCTGAGGAGGAAATTTCATGCGAGGAATCGCATCTCGTGTTGGACTCTGCGCCATGCTTTTGTTCAGCTTTGGAGCATTCGCGCAATCGACGACGCTTCCGGCGGGCACTGAAGTGCACGTCCGCGTCGATCAAGACATCAATGCAAAGAGTGGAAATCTCACCCCGGGCGCACAATTTCCCGGAACCATCTCACGTGACACTACCGATGCCAAC
>QIBC01000395.1 GCA_003225215.1 Acidobacteriota bacterium | reverse complement strand
CGAACACTCAGTCGCACATAGGCGCACTTGAGTCCTCGTTCGATAAGAAATCGCACAGGGTTTTGTCTTTGTACTCACGGCATTAGCAGAAGGTCAAATCTGGCATGAGAATTGCCACGGAGTTGGAGGGCAGGCTCGACACGCTATGAGTCTCCAGGAATATCCCTCGATCTTCTGGCACGACTTGCGCTATGGATGCCGGCAGTTTAGGGCGGCGCCGGCGACTGCCTTCATCGCGATTGCCTCCCTGGCAATTGGGATCGCGGCGAATACCACGATCTTCAGTGTTGTTCACGCGGTGCTGCTGGCAACTCCAGCATATAAAAATGCGGATCGGCTGGTGATCCTGTGGGAATCGAACAGAGCCCAGGGGATCGCCAGAACTCCGGTAGCGCCGGCTACTTTTCTCGCATGGCGTAACGCCAATCGCAGCTTCGAGGACCTTCAATTAGTGGCTCCGGGTTCTCCGGTCACTGTAACTGGAGGATTGCCGGAGCGCGTCAACATCCAATATGCCACTCCGGGTCTGTTTCCTCTTTTGGGAATCGAGCCGGCCCTCGGCCATTCACTCACCGAATCCGACCTCAGCCAAGCCGATCCCTTACTGGTGAGCTATGGCTATTGGCAGCGCCGCTTAGGTGCAAGCAGGGCTTCGGTGGGCGAGAAGATCGTGGTAAATGGCGCTGGCCACACTATCGCCGGAGTGCTTCCGCCGGATTTCCACCTGTTTGACGAGAAAGCGGACATATGGCTGCCGATAAAGTTTCCCGACTCGGCATCGCATGACTACTCCTTCCGCTCGTGGCTGGTTGCCGTTGGGCGCCTTCGCCCCGGTGTGAAGTTGCAGGCTGCCCAATCCGAGATGGATCTGTTGGCGGCGCGGATTGCGCAAGCGCATCCCGATACGAATAAAGATTGGGGAGTTCGCGTCGAGCCGATTCAGCAAGCGCAGTTTGGATATTGGAAGCCGATTCTCGCGCTCCTCTTTGGCAGCGTTCTGTTTGTGCTGCTCATCTCCTGCGCCAACGTAGCCAATCTGCTGCTGGGCAGGTTGCCGGCGCGAAGCCGGGAGGTCGCGATCCGCATCAGCCTCGGCGCAAGTAGAAGTCGAATCGTGCTCCAACTGCTCCATGAGGGCGTGTTGCTCGGGGGTGTGGGAGGACTGCTCGGACTGCTGCTCGCTCTCTGGGGCGTGCGGCTCTTTGTCGCCTTTGCGCCTCCTGACTTTCCGCTCCTGCATGCGATCGCGGTCAACAAGGCCGTTCTTCTTTTCTGCCTGGCAATTTCGTTGTGCAGCGGCCTGATCTTTTCGCTTGCACCGGCGCTCCTTGGCTCGAGGACGCAGGCTGCCGGCCTATCGTCGGTTTCGATGCGGAGCACGCGCGGAGTCGCGCAGCGCAGAATCAGCAGCGTCTTCGTCGGCGCAGAACTTGCGATTTCGCTGGTTCTTTTGTCGGGCGCAGCGTTAATGCTCACCAGCATGTTCAAGCTTCTCCGGATTGATGCGGGATTTCGCAGCGAAAGAGTGCTGACCGTGCAGATATTCCTTACGGGTCCCAAATATATCGAGAATGTTCGAGAGGGAGTTCACATCAAGGATGCTGTCTCTGCCTTCTATCGCCGCTTAGTCAAAGAAGTCGAAGCAACGCCGGGAACTCAATCGGTTGGACTGGTAAGTTGGTTGCCGGAAGGCGGCTACAGCACGGGACGACGGGAACGAACGTTTCGCATCGTCGGCGAAGACGTGGACAGAAGCTCGGGCAAGCGCACGGCATTGTTCAACATCGTTAGTTCCGGATACTTTCGGACCTTGCAGATTCCCCTGATATCAGGCCGCTATGTGGACGAGAGCGACGACGAGAGTACGCGTTGGGTCGCGGTGGTGAATTCCGCCTTTGCCCGGCGCTACTGGCCCGGCGAAAATCCCATCGGCAAACAACTTGTGACCGACGGCGGGGTGGATGAGAAGCCTCGAGAAGTGGTTGGGGTGGTCGCCGACATAAGGCAAAACAGCCTGGAGCAAGGCCCGCAGCCGGAGATCTTCTGCTCCTTTCTCCAACAACCAGTCACAAATTTCGGGCACGGTTATCAGAATCGCGTTCACATGAACATGGTGATAAAGACCCAGGCAGATCCAGAATCGACGGTCGCTGCCGTTCGGAAGATTGCGGCGGCGCTGGACGATAACCAGCCGGTCTATGCTCTGCGCACGATGTCCGAGGTGGTCTCTGCATCGCTTGCGTATAGAACTCTGTACACGCGCTGGCTCGAGCTTTTTGCTGCGATCGCCCTCTTCCTCGCCGTGATCGGCGTGTACAGCGTCACGTCACAGTCCGTAACGGAAAGGAATAAAGAGATTGGTATTCGGGTCGCCTTAGGCTCATCAAAGCGAGCCATTTTGGAACTATTCTTCCGGCAGGCAGCCCTGCCTCTTGCATGCGGCAGCCTCTGCGGATTGTTTGCGTCCCATCTTACGAATCGGCTGCTAGGATCGCTACTCTTTGGCGTTCCCCCCAATAGTGCCGCGGTTGCGGGCAGCATCCTTCTACTCCTCACAGTAGTCGCGACCACCGCGGTGTCAATTCCTGCGCGCCATGCAACCCGAATCAATGTGGTTGATGCCTTGCGGTATGAGTGAACTATAGGGCTGCCGATTACGATTATGAGCAGGTGGAACGCGCCGACACTTGGGATAACAAAGGCAAAGCCCGTGGCGTAGTCCGCAAGCGAGTTCGTTTCATTCGACCGAATTACCTCCGCATTGATCAAATCGGTCCGGGGACACTTACCTACTCTACTTCGACGGCAGCTCTGGCTGGGAAATCCTGCCAGACAAGAGAGTGGCCAATCTTGCCGGAGGGGAACTGACTTTCGCCAAGAATTACCTGAAGGGACTCAATCTGAATTCCTGGTTGGCGGACCGCAATCTGGAGAATCTCGTTACGTATCCGACACCCAATGTCGTTGCGATTGCAACGAAGGGTGATCCACAGCACAAATCTTTGAGTCACTCTGGATGCGCAGACTTTCCTTCCCCTGAAGAAGTCTGCGACTTGGCATGCCGATCCAGATCATCCTGTACCTGCTGAAGCAAGTTTTGATCGATGGCGTGCAGTAGATGGAGTGAAGTTCCCGTTCCGGATTGTCAACTTTCACAGCGGTAAGAAGCTGGCAGAGATCAGAGTAGAGCAGATAAAACTGAATCGTGGTCTCAAACCATCCGGCCTCGCAGCGAAACCTCAGGATCTCAAACCAGTGATGATTCAGCAGGAATAATGTGGCGGTTGTGCAGAACTGGGAGCTATTTTCGTAGAATTGCCAAGGCCTTTTCGAGTTGACTGTCGCGCCCCTGCAGCAACGCTTCCGGTTCTAGAGCAACCTCTATATCCGGCGTAATGCCCGACCCTTCGATCAGCTTCCCGTTCCAAGTTAGGTACTGCGCTGTTGCTACTCCGAGAAGATAGCCGTGGCCCAGATTAAAGCGATCTCCGCTCAGAAGTCTTCCCGCAGTTTTTGTTCCTACGTTTGTGCTTCGGTATTTTTCCGAAGCGTGTCAGCTCTTCCTTTTTGTAGCCGCTCTCGGCGCGTTTTCGAGTAAGACTATAGCCGACTTCCCGCTTATCGGGCGTTAGATACCCCATCAGTCGCAGTCCGCCGATGCCGCCACCAGTGTTGCCGCGTAGATCGATGATGAGCTTGTTGCAACCATTAAATGACTGAATAGCTTTGTCGATATCAGCCGCGACATCGATCCCCACCGCGCCTGGAAACATCGTGACCTTCAGATAGCCCGTGCCGTCGGGGATCTTGTTAAACAAAACAGGTTGAGGCGTTGAAATGGCGATTCTTTTCGATTTGAGACCAGGAAGTTCGAGTGGGAACCGAATAGTTTTGCCGTCGCGCTTGCGCACGGTCATCGATGTGCTTTCGCCAAGTCCGAACTCAGGTTGCTCTGGAGGCGCTACTGGCCGGTCTCCCACTGTCAATAAAACGTCTCCGGCTTGAACGCCTGCATTGAAGGCAGCGCCCCCTGGGTGGACATCTTGGAACATCCAGCATTCGGAACCATCGACGGACCACCTCTGGAAAGTTGCGCTGATTGCATTGCGAGCAGGGACTCGGCGACTCTGACGATGCAAGAATCCCGTGTGACTCGTCTTGAGCTGACGAACCAAGTCGTCCATCTCTTTTTCAAATGCATCATCGGTCGGAGCAGAAAGGATTCGTTCACGTCTGTTGTCGACCAGCTTTGGCCAATCCACTCCATGTAGGCGCGGATTGAAGTGCCTCTTTTCAACAAGCGAAGTAACTTTATCGAGCAACTTTTTGCGATCAGACAATTGCAACGTCATATTCAGAATGCGATCGGTGTCGCTCCTTCTCCCGTGAGGATGAAACCAGCCCAATAGAATGGTGCTGCA
The DNA here is from genome assembly GCA_003225215.1 of Acidobacteriota bacterium. Taxonomy (GTDB): domain Bacteria; phylum Acidobacteriota; class Terriglobia; order Terriglobales; family Acidobacteriaceae; genus Gp1-AA112. The sequence goes on along the minus strand of QIBC01000395.1, from coordinate 1,444 downwards.
TCACCACTGAATTTGCGCAGCACATCGAGCTTGGCTTCTCGTAATGAGGTAGCTTTGTCATGACCTTCTGCCAGATGCTGATAGAAGTGCTGCATGAGGCTGCCTGTCGTGGCGTCATCGGCTGACCATAAGCTCGCAACTACAGCCCGCGCTCCGGCAGTGAAGAACGCATCTTCTAAGCTCTCCATTCCTGCTTCGCCCTGGAGCTTTCCTTTGGCAGTGTCGCACGCGGATAACGTGACGAGATCGGCGTTCAAATGTAGATCCGCGATCTCGCGAGCCTGGAGCAGCCCGTCGTCTTTCGATTGAGGATCTCTGCCTAGTACAAGCGCTGCGCGATCAGGGAAGTCTGAATCGGTTATTCCGTGCACAGCTAAATGTAGAACCTTGTATTGATCTAACGGCTGGGCTTTGAATCCCGCTTCTGTGGCTTGATCTCCTATGAGCAGAGTGGATTTATTACCGGTTTCCTTGCTGACTGTGAGGACCTCTTCACGAGTGGCTGGCAAGTTGTCCAGTCTTGCTCCAAAAAGATCAGCGAATCCTCGAACAACCCTGTGTGGCAAGGAACTCCATGCAAGTAGTACGCGTGATTCGTCCCGGTACGGTACATCACCGATCGCAAGCATCTCTTTGGTTGGCAGGTGCGACGGCGCACGCAGTCTTATAAACCGAAAGACGGAAGCAGAAGTCGCATAACTGATGGTTTTCGTATTGACGAGATATTGGCCAGTCGAATCCATCAAGGAGTCGAACGAGAGCAAATGCAGCTTCCCGTCGGAAACGATTATTAACCGCGTCTTTTCCTGGGGAACCGGCAAAGGGGAAATCAGAACCGAATAAAGACCCTTCGCAAATTCCGGCGCCGATTGCTGCGCGCGTATCCTTGCCAAATAACTATCTGCCAGTTGCTCAATCGCGTTGCGCCCGCTGGACAGTCGCGAGATGTTTGCGCTTTGGCGAGAGATTGTTATGCAAAATGCTTGTGGCTCGTCCAATACATATTCCAACAATTCTTCATCTTCGCGGAGACTTGCCTGAACCATCCTGAGCGAAGCGGGCTTGCTGAGGAACTCAGGTTGCGATAGAGCCAAATCATTTCGTTCGAGACCAAGCTCCCTTTCTAGAGTAAGGAGCGTGTCGAGCAAGGCTGGCCTCTCCGCCTTGTTCTCGGAACGGATCAAGGCGAGCTGCGTGTCTGAAATCTTGTTCTCCAAATCGAGTTCGGCTTGAGATTGCTTGATAAATGAAGACCGCGCTTGCAAGCTCGCTGCCGCTGCACGTCCGCGAACACGCTCAATAATTTCCACAGCCTGCGGGATGTTACGTTGATGAGACGCGAGCTCAAAATGCTGAACATAGATATCGCCCAACGCTGCACTCAGTCCGGATCGCCAGTACGAAGCGTTGGCGTTGACCAGAAGTCCGTCAATCACGTCCTCTG
>QIBC01000394.1 GCA_003225215.1 Acidobacteriota bacterium | reverse complement strand
AGAGGTACGATCCTGATAGCCAGGATGAAATCCTGAGTAAGGACACGTAGAATTCCGAGTCGCGGAGCGTAGCTTGTTCCTCATGTTGCGGGGATATTTGTGCTTATGGATGGCACTGGTGGCACTGGCGTGTGCTCAGGAGCCTGCTATCGGCAACGGCGATCTGGCGAAGGTGGCGCAGGACGGCTTTATCGATGCCGGCAAGTACGTAAATCCCACCCTGCAGCTCACCATTGACATGCCCGACGCACAGGCGACGGTGGGTTCTGTCGCAAAGGGCGAGAAGCTCGTGCGTCTAGTGCAGATCGTCAGCGCCCCAAACGCCTCGGAGAAGTTCGGCTTCACTCTCCTTGCCGATACGCTCAGCAGCTATCCCGATTTGAAATCGCCAGAGCGGTATATTCGCAGCCTCGTCCATCAGTTCGAGGAGCAAGGATTTTCTATCGCCCGTGAGGACTCCTCAAGAACCGTCGACGGCGTGGCCTTCACCGGAGCCGTGATGCAGATGCCTGACTCGCAGAAACGAAAGTCCGTTGTTTGCTGTTACCAGGGCTTTTATAGCACGTTCCGATTTGGCTACATCCTGACGTTCACGGTAGACGCAACCAGCGAGGCGCGCCTCGACGAACTGCTGAGCACCCGAGTCCATTTTGGGCCAACGTCGGTCAACACTTCTATCACCGGGATCGGCGGATTAGGTCCTTTATCGGTCTCAGTCGACACCGCGAAGCCAGCAGGCGGAATCAAACCGCCTCGCATCGATTCCCAACGGGAGCCACAGTATCCGGACTCCGCTCGCAACGGCTTTGATACCGGCACGGTGGTGCTTCGAGCGATTGTCGGAACCGATGGCAAACTCCACGATATTCGCGTAAAGCGTTCGCTCAGCCCAGGATTCGACACCCAGGCACTTGAAGCCGTGAAGCAATGGACCTTCCATCCTGCAGAGAAAGATGGAAACAAGGTCCCCGTCCTCATCGATATCGAAGTGAACTTCCGAACAAGAGACTAACCAACAGCAGTCACCGAAAGAGCGAGGTGGCAAGAAGCGGGACAGCTACGTGAGGCGGTCGCCACAATCGGACGGGTGGCCCATCCTTCCCGTTTCGGTTGTTGTATCAGACTCCAAGACAAAGGGTGCCCCATCCTCGCCGGTGTTGCGAGGGTGGGATTCGAGGATGTCTGGAACTCCGTTTTTGGAGTTTGCCTTTATGAGATACGAAGCAATGACCGCAACTAACTCAGGTTTCCCAAAAATAGAATAGACGAAGGAACCCGTAAGACAAAGAGGCAACACCCGGGCTGATCAAGGTTCACGTGATCCCACCCTCGCAAACACCGCGAGGATGGGGCACCCCGTATCTGGAAGTCTGACGCGAAGACCAAAATGGGAGAAGGACAGGCGACCCGTCCGGAGTTTCCTTGTTACCTCACTCTGGCTTTCCGGGTGAAGTTAGGATTGGGTCGCAACCTGCAACTTCGGCAACCTGGGCAAAGCGAATGTCACGTCTTGGCTTATTATCGGGGCCCACGACCTCTAATTTCAGTTTCGCCATCTTCGCGATTGGCTGAATCGGTTGCAGCGTGAGCGTAAATGGCGCGTAGGCTTCCGCTGCTAGTTCGTTCACGGCTTCTGGGACTTTCGAGGCAGACGAGGGCACTGCGATGAGACCGCCTGTGGCGGCAGCAATCGTCTTGAAATATCCACGGCGAGGATTCTGATGGTCATAGTCAACTATGAGCCCAAAGACGGCAGGCCATGACGATTTCAAGAACAGCTTAATTGTATTGTCAGACGAATTCATGCTCGAATTATCCTCACCGTCGCTGATCACGAGCAGCGCAGTGCTGCGAGTCCTTACGCGCCCAGCTATCTCGATAAGCGTGTCATAGAGAGCCGTTCCACCGAGGCTGAAGGTTCGCGTCGACAACTGATCGAGCAGTTTGTCTATTTCGGAGCGGCCCTCAGCATAGGCTTCGATGTTCTCGCGAAATACAACTGCAGCAACACCGTTTCTTGCGCTATCCGCGAGTTGCCTGGCCGCTGCGATGACTTCGTTCCATGTGCCTTTCATGCTGCTGCTGGCATCGATCAACAGAATCAATCCCGGATTAGCAGCGCGAGAAAGCGTCACAACCTTCGCAGGCTTGCCAGCAATCTCGGCCTTCAGCTGATCGGCCGTGATGTCCAGAACTGGCTGCTGGTGTTGGTTCACCAATCGCACCTCGGTGGTAACGCGACAGTCTTGCGCAGCTGCATGTCGTGGCATCAAGGAGCTGCTCAGAACGACAGCTGCCACCAAGCGACCTAACAGGGCAAAGCGACCGATCATGTTCCTGCGGTACAAGTGATTCTTCATTCAACCAAGGTTAGCGCAGAAGCCGGGTTTTATAAAAGGCGATGTCAAGAAGGCGGACCACATCGGGACAGCCTGAGAGCCTGTCGGAGTAAACAATTCCCGAATCAGGATCAACAACTTACAGACCGAGGACAGTTTGCAAGTTGTTGATTCTTCGTTTCAGAAAATCTATCTCCGACA
>QIBC01000393.1 GCA_003225215.1 Acidobacteriota bacterium | reverse complement strand
TCTTTGGTGGTTTGGGCGGAGGCGGCGGAACAGGTATCACAGGCTTGTCCGGCTTGCTAGGATTGAGCACAATCTTTACCGGAGTCTCCAACCGAGCCGGGTACGCTCTTGCGATCAATGCGCTGTACGGGGTAGCGACTTCGATTAAGAGCGTGAGCACGACTGCGACAACCAAGACGCCCCGTGAGACGAGCGTCCAGCGCCGCGCATATTGAATAAGTATGACGGCCGCACATGCCAGCAGAAAAATGATTCCCTGTATCGCACCGGGAATTGCGCTCGCATGCGATAACGCGGACTCAGGTACAAGCGTGCTGAGCCAAGAGCTTCCAATCACGTAAAGAACCACGATGAAGCCGAACAGGATCACCCTAACAAACGTAGAAGTAACCGTTGCGATGACGGCAACGGGAACAATTAGAAGTGTAAGTAGCTCCAGGTGCATCGATAGCAAACCGCCCAAATAGGGAAATGCGGCGAATGCGGCAAGCTTGAGCAGAACCAATTGTGCGATGAGCAAAGGAACGTGAATGACGACCAGAACAAAAAGAATCTTGGAGCCGAGGAGTTCAACCCATCGATACGGACGTGTAACCCAGAATTGACGATCGCCGACCAGCCTTTCGTCCTGAATCGCGCGAATCAGCAATACACACCAGCTCAAGATCAATAGAAGCGGTAGAAGTTGCTCCGGGAGTTGTGAGAAGTATCGCGGTCCAAACATGTTTTCGGGATTCCATTGTTCTTCGGCCTGCCAAACATAAATGACAAGAACGCACCATGAAATCGCGATCTCCTTCCAGAAATGTCGGAGATCTTTGCGGAAAATGTGGAGTACCTGATTCATGAGTTGGCGCTCCTTGGAGATCGAGCGATGGCAAGAAAGATGGATCTCAGAGACATCGGAGTGAAGGTGATGTCGCGCACTCCGTTTCCGAAGACACTGCGCACTTGCTCTGCAGTGCGTGCGGCATCGAAGCGTGTTTCGATAAAGCGAACCATGGCGGATGCCTCGCTCAATTGCAGCCAGGTTGCGGGGGCGTTCGTTGGAAGTGGAGCAGGCGTCTCGCGCACGACTTCTACCTCGCGGAAGCGCTGAGTCAGCGACGCTAACTCTTCGCTGAACTTCAGCGTTCCCTGATCGAGGTATCCCACGTGAGTTGCGAAGTTCTCGATTTCGGCCAGGTCGTGGGAGGAAATCAACATCGTAGAGTCGGCAGCGCGCTCTACCAGGCTTTCGACAAGCTGGTCGCGAACGAAAGGATCGAGGCCGCTGAAGGGTTCATCAAGAACCGTCAAAACTGGATGAAAGGCCAAAGCGCTGGCCAGGGCCGCTTTCATGCGCATGCCGCGCGAGAGGTTTTTCAATCTGCGATTGAGTGGCAGGTCGAACTGTCGTATCAAGTCCTGCTCGAGCGTCTGGTCCCACTTTGGATAGAAGGCGGCGACATATCGCAGAAACTGGTCGACGCGCATCCAATCAGGCAGCTCCTGATTTTCGGATACATAACCAATAGTCTTGAATGCGTCTCCGGCGATGCTAGTGGAAGGTGTTCCCATAACAGTCGCCTGCCCGCTGCTCGCCTCGAAAATATTCATAAGGATTTTGATTAACGTTGTCTTGCCCGCGCCATTGGGACCGACGAGAGCGTAGACGGCGCCCGTAGGAACGTCGAGATTGAGATTGTGAAGAGCCACAAGCCGCAAAAAGCGTTTGCCGAGTGCTTCAGTTCGAATTGCGCTGGTCATCGTCCGCTGCGCCCTCCCCGGTCTGAATCGCCTCCCAACTTCTTCCAATGCTGCGAGATTGAAGCCTGTACATCGTCCAACGAAATCCCCAGCAGCTTTGCATCGACTACGATTTGCTCGATTTGCGCGCCCAGCAATTCGGTGCGCTGGGCCGAGCTCGACGGCGGCAGTGCGGCTACGACAGTTCCAGTGCCTGGACGGCTCTCCAACAATCCAGCGGTAATCAATTGCGTGATCACCTTGTGTGCCGTATTGGGATTGATCTTGAGTTCACGGCTGAGTGCGCGAACCGAGGGGAATGCGTCTCCGGGCCGCATGCGTCCGGAGAGCATGGCTTTCATGGCTGCATAAACAACTTGTTCGTACAGCGGAAGCCCAGGCCGAAACTGGACGCGGAAGGGAATCATTGTCGGCTCTGTACTATAACACGTAGTACTGCTGGGCCGTGTTTGCGGGGCGGGTTGGCCCATCCCTTCCCATTATGGTTTTCGCATCGGACTGCGAGAAACTGGGTACCCCGCCGGCCGTGTTGGATTTTACTTTTATGAGATACGAAGCAGCATCTAACTCGCCTTTCCCTAAAATGGAATAGACGAGTCGAAGAAATCCGTAAGAAAAGAGGCAACACCAGGGCTGATCAAGGTTCACGTGATCCCACCCTCGCAAACCCCGCGAGGATGGGGCACCCTTTATCTGGAAGTCCGATGCAAACACCAAAACGGGAATGGCTGGGCCACCCGTCATCGCCGCGCATTGTACATGGAAGGAGAAAAATAGGGCACATCAGGCTGTCCCCGATTTATTCCGATTTATTCCCGAACTCCGCACTCGCGGACAGCGCACGACA
>QIBC01000173.1 GCA_003225215.1 Acidobacteriota bacterium | reverse complement strand
GCCGGCGTTGCGGCGATCCATGTCCAGGATCTCAATCTGCTGGGCGCTCTCAGCGGAGTGGCGGCCTGCGACAACGCCCAAACGTCCTCAAACTGCTTGGCCGGTGGCGCAGCCTACTGGAATTTGGCTGCCTTCTCCAACCGGCAGGCGGCGCGGTACACGTTCTCCAGCCTCACGGTTGACGGTGCCAGTCTGGTGCTGAAGGCGACTGGAGGAACGGCGACGGTACCGGCGAACTACATCCAGGTGTCGTACTCGGGTGGACAGATCGCAGTGTCGACGATCACCGCAGGTGGCTCCACCACGGCGGGGGTTGTGCAGGTGAATGGCGCCGGGTTCAGCATCAACGACACCATGACTGCGACCGTCGATGCGACGGGCCTGGTTACGGTGTGGCAGAACTCGAACTACCTTGGCAGCGCGCAGCTGCCCAACGTTCCAACCTGGACGACGGGCGGCGGGCGTATTGGAATGCGGTTGTCAGCAGGCAATCAGGTTGACAACTTCGCAGGAGGGAACTTCTAGGCGAAGTGACAAAACCCGGGGATGGCGCCTTAGTGCCAACCAGCAGGACAGGGCCATCTCCGGAGCTTTGGGCAAGGTTGTTCAGGGAAGAGCGGGTCAAGGGAGGTTATCTTGGGAAAAGGCAGTCTGAGTATGACAAGGATGATTCTGAATGTAGTTCTCGCAAGCAGCATTTTCTGTTCAACAGCTATCGCCCAATCCGCCGCCCTGGCTGCCAGACCTTTGTCTTCGGCAACGCCGCAACGCTTGGTATCTGCCTCTCCATCCCGCTATCGGTCAGATCGATTCCCGAAACGAGCCAAGGAGTTTTACCAACTTGTTTGGGGAGTTGATTCTCTTTCCACAAAGTCGGTGGAGTCTGGAGAGATGATCCGCTTCAGCTATCGCGTGCTTGATGCGGAGAAGGCAAAAGGGCTGAACGACAAAAAGGCGGAACCTTACCTGGTCGACGAGAAAGCGCACGTGAAGCTTGTGGTTCCCACGATGGAAAAAGTGGGACAGTTGCGCCAGAGCAGTACGCCGGAGGCCGGCAAAGCATACTGGATGGTTTTTTCGAATAAGGGAAGATTGGTAAGACCCGGAGATCGTGTGAACGTGGTAATCGGAAATTTCCGCGCCAACGGACTGATGGTGCAGTGATTTTTTCCCCCGGCCATCCCATGCAGGGTGGCCACAAGTTGTGAAAGAGAACCTGGGATCTGTGACTCGCGCCTCCCCCGCCGGCACTTTCGGCTCTGCGTTGCCGCATTCCTGGACGCAAGAGTTCCAAATAGAAACAGTAGGAGCGATCAATGACTCGAAAGATTCTGGGATTGGGCATGTTCCTTGCAACCATAGCTCTCGTCGCGACAGCAGCGGACAACTCTTCTGCAAGGGCGAAGCTTACCGCGGCTCAGATTGTGGAGAAGAACGTCGCAGCCCGGGGCGGCTTGCAAGCCTGGCGTGGTATCAATGCGCTGTCGATGACGGGAAAGATGGATGCCGGAGGCAATAACCGGCCAACGCTCCCAGTGCCGGGCAGAAAAAGCGGCAAGCAAATGCCCGCTCCCAGACCCGCGGAGCAGGTTCAGTTGCCTTTCATGATGGAGTTGAAGCGTCCTCGCAAAGTTCGGGTTGAGCTGGAGTTCAATGGGCAGACTGCGCTCCAGGTATTCGACGGCGCCAACGGCTGGAAGGTGAGACCGTTCCTGAATCGCCGTGAAGTTGAGCCTTACACTGCGGAAGAAATGAAAGCGGCTTCCACGCAGGCGGAGCTCGATGGCTACCTCGTCGACTATGTTGCGAAAGGAAGTAAGGTAGAGCTGGTCGGCACGGAGAAAGTTGAAGAGCGGGACACGTACAAGCTCCAGCTCACAACCAAGAGCGGCCAGGCAATACACATCTGGATCGACGCGGCAACATTTCTCGAGACAAAAATCGAAGGAACACCTCGCCGCCTCGATGGCAAATACCGTCCAGTAGAAATCTATTTGCGCGAATTTCGGACGGTGAATGGACTGGTGCTTCCATATCTTTTGGAAACCAGAGTTCGGGAAGAAAATGCGCCGGGCATGAAAACCCCACAGACAATTACAGAGAAGATCGTAATTGAAAAGGTTGTGGTGAATCCCAAACTGGACGATGCGCTCTTTTCAAAGCCGCAAATCGAAGCCGCGGCCAACATCAAGCAAAGCCCGGCAGCAGGTGGACACTCGCTGCAGTAGGAGCGTTAGGTGCTGAGGAAAACCTGTTACATATTGCCATTTATAGCGGCCTCGATTTTTGGTTTTTTGCTGGGACAGTTTCGACCGCCTGCAAAAGCGCAGGCCGCGCGTCGCGTCCTGTATTACGTTGATCCCATGCACCCGGCTTATAAATCCGACAAGCCGGGTATCGCTCCCGATTGCGGAATGAAACTTGAGCCGGTTTACGCCGACGATGCGGCGAGAGCAGACTTAGCTTCGGCGAATCCCAACCACATAAAGATTGACTCCGCGACTCAGCAACTTTTTGGGATCCGATTGACAACCGTGGAAAAGACTTCGGGAACGCACAGCCTCCGCGTCTTGGGCCGAGTTGCAGCCGACGAGACTCGCATCTATCGCGTCAACGTTGGTACCGACGGCTTCGTAAAAGACACGCGCGACGATGCAGTCGGGAATCGAGTCAGAAAAGATCAGCACCTGGCCACCATATATTCCCCTGAGTTCCTCGCCGTGAGTGGAGGCTATCTTTCTGCGAACGAGCGCACCCCGAGCGCGACAAGCAAGGACACTCCCGTAGCGAGTGGGGCGGCCAGTGTTCAAGCGCGAGCCGACCGCCTGCGCAATCTGGGAATGAGCGACACGCAAATTCAGGAAATGACGGTGACGCGCAAGCTCCCCGAGGACATTTACGTGGTTTCTCCCGCCGACGGTTTCATTCTGGCCCGGAGCATCTCGCCTGGTCAGCGCTTCGAAAAACATACGGAGTTTTATCGAATCGCGGACTTGAGCCATGTCTGGATACTGGCCGATGCCTTCGGCAAAGATGCACAATCCTTTCGGCGGGGAGCGCTGGTCCGGGTGCTTGTTCCCGATACGGGAGACTCATTCCGGGCCCGCGTGAGTGACGTGTTGCCGGAGGTAGATCCCGCTACACGCGCTTTCAAGATACGCCTTGAGGCCGATAACCCGGCGTTTGCATTGCGGCCGGAAATGTTTGTGAGTGTCGAGTTGCCTCTCTCTGTCTCGCCTGCCCTCACTGTCCCGGCCGATGCACTGCTCGAATCCGGGCTCACGAAACGAGTATTCGTGGAATGCGGAGAAGGATGTTTTGAGCCTCGAGAAGTCGAAACGGGATGGCATCTGGACGATCGCGTTCAGATTCTGAAGGGACTTCGCGCAGGTGAAAAAGTAGTTTCTGCTGGAACGTTTCTGGTGGACTCCGAGAGCCGTTTGCAAATTGCTGCCGGTCGCAATGCGATGGGTGGCGGTCCCACACGCAGGAACGATGACTGATTTCAATCGACCGGCAATCGAATGGAGACGCAACTCTTGTGGAGAGGCGTTGATGAGAAACAGGGCACTGGTCCTTATTCTCGGGTTGCTCGCCGTGGCTCGCGCATTGCGAGCCCAGCACGACGGTGCGCCTGTGAGTCTGACTCCGGCTCAGATCGTAGAGAAGAACATTTCCGCGCGCGGAGGCCTGGGAGCATGGCGGGCAATCGATTCGTTGATTATGACCGGGAAGATCGCGGTTGGCGCGAACAGTCCCCAGGTGTCATTTGCGCTCGACGTCAAGCGGCCGCGCAAGGCGCGGATCGAGGTCCAGTTCAATGGAGAGACAGCCGTACACATTTATGACGGCCAGAATGCATGGAAGATCATGCCATTCCTGGATCGGTACAACGTAGAACCATATCCGTCGGAGGAGATGAATGACGCCCCCGCGAGTCTGGACCTGGATGGTCCCTTAATAGACTACGAGGCGAAAGGCACCTTCATCGAACTGGATGGAATGGAGAAGGTCGATGGGCGTGACGCTTACAGACTCAGACTCACGATGAAGGATGGAACAGTGAGACGAATCTGGATCGATGGGCAGACGTTCCTCGAGGCGAAGGTTGAGGCGACGCCACGGCGTTTCAACGGGAACCTGCATGCAGTGATCACTTTCTATCGAGACTATAAGTTGGTTCAAGGGCTGATGATCCCACATTTGTTTGTGACGGCCCTTGACGGTGTGGAGCAAACGGAGAAAGTCATCGTCGAAAACGTTGTCATTAATCCGAAACTGGACGACAAACTTTTTACGAAACCGGAGTGATCGAGTGGCGCAGTCACGTATCATCGACCAAATTATTGATTTCTCCGTTCGCCACAAGCTTGCCATCTTTCTTGCCGCGGGACTCGGTTGTGTAATCGGCTATTGGTCCATCGCTACCCTTCCCATAGACGCCACACCAGATTTAAGCGACACACAGGTCATTATTTACTCACGCTGGGACCGCAGTCCCGATCTGGTCGAGGATCAGGTCACCTATCCAATTGTTACTGCCATGTTGGGCACGCCTCATGTGAAGGCCGTGCGTGGACTCTCCGACTTCGGCTTCTCGTATGTATATGTGATTTTCGACGATGGCACGGATCTTTACTGGGCACGTTCACGGACACTGGAGTATCTATCGAGTGTGCTGCCTCGGTTGCCCGAGGGTGTTAAAGCCGAGATTGGACCCGACGCTACGAGTCTCGGCTGGGTCTTCCAATACGCGTTAGTTGATACCACGCACCAGCACAGTCTCGCCGACATGCGGTCCTACCAGGACTGGTACCTGCGCTATTACCTGAAGTCAGTTCCGGGGGTTGCCGACGTGGCGCCCGTTGGGGGATTCACGCGGCAGTTCCAGATTAATGTCGATCCCTACCGGTTGCAGGGTTATGGAATCGCGATCAATCAGGTGGTAGATGCTGTACGTGCCGGCAACACCGAAAGCAGCGGACGCGTACTCGAATTCGGCGGCACCGAGTACGTGATTCGAGGCCGTGGGTATGCGACCTCCATCGACGATTTCCGAGACATCGTCGTGGCGACTCCCCAGGACGGATCGCCGATTCGAATTAAGGATCTTGGCAACGTCACGATTGGACCTGACATGCGCCGCGGCGTCGCGGAGCTCGACGGCACCGGCGAAGTCGTTTCCGGAATTGTGGTAATGCGTAGTGGGGAGAATGCACTCCAGGTCATCGATCGGGTAAAGGCAAAACTTAGGGAGATCGAACCGGGACTGCCGACAGGTGTGAAGATTATTCCCATTTACGACCGGTCCGAACTCATTCATCGCACGATTCGCAATGTAGAGCAAACGATCATGGAAGTGATCGGTACGGTCGTCCTGATCATTCTGGTTTTCCTTTGGCATTTTCCCAGCGCCGCCATCCCTCTGGTTACGATGCCGGTTGCGGTGTTGTTGTCTTTTATTCCTTTCCGCATGTTGGGCCTTAGCGCCAACATTATGTCGCTTGCCGGAGTAGCGATCGCTTTTGGTGAGCTGATCGACGCCTCCATCGTCGTGGTGGAGCAGACTCACAAGCGACTGGAACAGTGGCAGAACACTGGACGCGAACGTGATTACCGCGAAGTAGTGCTCTCTGCGATCAAAGAAATTGCCGGCCCTACGTTCTTCGCGCTGCTCGTCATCGCCATTTCATTTCTTCCTGTGTTGACGCTCGAAGCGCAGGAAGGACGCATGTTCAAGCCGCTGGCGTATACGAAGTCGCTGGCAATGATCGTCGCAGCCCTCCTTGCCGTCACCCTGGATCCGGCTTTACGCTTGCTGCTCACTAACATCCGCCGCTTCGAGTTCCGTCCCCGCTGGCTGTGCCGGCTCACAAATGCTTTGCTTATTGGACGGATCCGGCCGGAAGAACGCCACCCCGTAAGCCGAGTGCTGATGCGGATGTATGAACCCGTAGTCGCCTGGACTCTTCGCCGGAAATGGGTTGTATTCGGAACGGCGCTGGCGCTGATCGCCCTGACAGTACCTGTCTTTCTGAAGTTGGGCACGGAATTCATGCCGCCACTGGATGAAGGGGCGATCCTCTATATGCCCACAACCATGCCTGGCATTTCGATTGCACAGGCACAACGCGTGCTTCAGGGCACCGATGCCATATTGAAGCAGTTTCCCGAAGTGGATCGAGTTCTAGGCAAGGCAGGAAGAGCCGATACTCCTACTGATCCGGCGCCGCTCTCCATGCTTGAGACAGTCATAACGCTGAAGCCGCGATCACAATGGCGTCACGTGGATACATGGTACTCGTCGTGGGCGCCAGGGTTTGCCCAACGCATATTTCGACGTATTAGCGCCGATACTCTCTCACCGGAAGAACTCATCCGTCAGATGGATGAAGCTTTGAAAGTTCCTGGTGTGACTAACGCTTGGACAATGCCGATCAAAGGCCGCATCGATATGTTGACCACTGGGATTCGTACCCCGGTTGGTTTAAAAGTTTTCGGCGCTGACCTGAAGACGATCGAAGATATCGGAATCCAGATACAGGCGATTCTGCCAACGGTCCGTGGCACACGCGCAGTCTTCGCAGAGCGGACCCAGAGCGGATATTTCCTTGATATCCGCTGGCAACGCGAACAACTCGCTCGTTACGGCCTCAGCGTTGAGCAGGCGCAGCAGGTGCTTGAACATGCCATCGGCGGTGATAATGTCACAACCGTGTTCGCAGGACCAGAACGGTACTCGGTGAATGTCCGCTACATGCGGGATTTCCGCAGCAGCCTTGATGCGCTCGGCCGGGTTCTCGTTTCGGCCGGAGGCGAGCGTCAGATTCCAGTTCGGGAATTAGCAACTATTCAGACGACCAGCGGCCCGGCGATGATCCGGAATGAAAACGGCCTCCTGACCGGGTATGTTTACGTGGACACAGGGAGTCGTGATCCCGGAGGTTATGTTGCCGAAGCGAGCAGATTATTACACGAAAAAGTGAAGCTGCCGGCGGGTTACGCAATCTCCTGGAGTGGGCAATACGAGGCAATCGCACGCGTGCAACACCGTCTCGCGACCATAGTACCGATCACCTTATTGCTGGTTCTGATACTGCTGTATATGAATACGCGTTCGTTCACCAAGACGATGATCATCCTGCTTGCAGTGCCGTTTTCTGCGGTGGGAGCCATTTGGTTTGTCTATTGGATGAACTACAACATGAGCGTCGCCGTTTGGGTGGGTTTGATAGCCCTATTAGGTATCGACGCAGAAACCGGTGTTTTCATGTTGTTGTATCTCGATCTTGCGTTTGAAGACGCAAAGAGACAAAATCGCCTTCGAAATCTGGTCGAGTTGCGCGAGGCTATTATTGTTGGCGCTGCAAAGAGATTGCGCCCAAAGTTTATGACCTTCGCTACCACTTGCATCGGGCTGTTTCCGGTGATGTGGGCGACCGGAACCGGGTCGGATGTGCTGAAACGAATCGCCGCGCCAATGATTGGCGGGATATTTACATCTTTTCTCATGGAACTGCTCGCTTATCCTGCGATTTACGAGATCTGGAAGCGCCGCACGGCCGAACTATATGAGGTGGTTGTAGAGGAAAGCGGCGAGGAGCAGCCAGAAGATATGGCCTTCGCCGTTTCTAGCCTTGTGGCGTTGCGAATCGGAGCACCTACGCGGCAGCAAATCGGTGATTAAGCAGGGAGGGGTCGATGCTATTCAAGAGTGGAAGACTGCACGGGGTTTCAATTGCGCTCGGAATCACAGTCTCGACCTTCGCGCTGCACGCGCAGGAAATTTCATCGCAGCCCGGCAACGACGAAAGCCCTTCTGCAATTTCAGCATCTCAGCCACCTACACCAGAGCAGATGCCGCCTAACCCGCCGCATGTCTCATGTGATGACGGCTTACTTAAGATCGATGCGAGTAACTCTACGCTGGCGGCTGTGCTGGAAGCAGTACGGGCTTGCACGGGTACCGAAATGGACGTGCCCGAAAGCGCGGCCAAGCAGAGGTTATTTGCAAGCCTGGGTCCAGGACCGGTTCGCCAGGTGTTAGCCTCGCTGCTGAGCTCTACTGATTTCAATTACCTGATTCAGTCCTCGGACTCGGATCCACAAAAGGTTCGCACAGTACTGTTGATGGCACGAACTACAGGCGATTCGGCCACTACGGCTGCGGCTGGTACGACTTCACAACGAGCTGGTTGGACGAAAGCGCGACGCAATGTTGTTGAATCCGCCAGCAGCCCTGCTGAAGAATCAAGTCCCGCCCCGAACCCGGTAGAGATGCCAGCGGTATCCCCGGTCGAAACTGCCACAACTGAAGCCGGCACAGCCACTCAAGAAATTGCAGTCAGCAATGCTCTTAGTTCGTCACTCGAGACAGCACCTGTTACCGCTGCGGTCGCGTCCCAATCTGGCATAGCTCCAACACAATCCAATGCAACGCAGCAGCTGATTCAGGACATGCGCCGGATGTTTGAGGAGCGGCGGC
>QIBC01000172.1 GCA_003225215.1 Acidobacteriota bacterium | reverse complement strand
GTGTGACGTTCTCGCGGAAGTCAGGCAGGCTCAGGCATCCCTCACTGTGCGTCTGCTTGCCTTCCTTCTTCAGGATTTCGGGATTGATGATTACCATCTTCGCGTTTCGATCCTCTTTGAAAGAGCAGTCGATGACCGCAATCCGTTTGGAAATACCGATCTGCGGGGCGGCCAAGCCTACGCCGTGCGCGCCGTACATCGATTCGAACATGTCCTCGACAAGCTTCTTCAGCTCATCATCAAAAACGCTGACTATGGCAGCTGGTTTGTCCAAAACGGGATCGCCATACTTCACGATGGGATAGATCATTCTGCGTGTCTGCTCAGTACTCCGCGATCTGTTTGCAATACGATTTGTAATTCCTCTCAAGTTCCATTACGGAATCCGCGCCAAACTTCTCCAGAGCACAACGCGCCAGGGTGAGCGCGACCATGGCTTCGCCGGCAACGCCGGCGGCGGGCACCACGCAGACGTCGGAGCGCTCATAAGCGGCCTTTACCGGCTCGCGCGTAGCGAAATCAACAGATTCCAATGGACGGCGCAAGGTTGAGATTGGCTTCAAATATCCGCGCACCACCACGTCTTCGCCGTTAGAGATGCCGCCTTCGATGCCTCCGGCGTTGTTCTGCGCGCGGGTGAAGCGTGTGAAGTGCTCGTCTCCGTTCTTATCGTTCTGCTCTGGCGAATAGCCAATGGCATCATGGACCTGCGATCCGAAAGAGACTGCCGCGTGCACTCCGCGTCCGATCTCTACCGCTTTGACCGCCTGCAACGACATCACGGCGGCGGCAAGCTGCGCGTCGAGGCGTTCGTCCCAATTGGCGTAGGTGCCCAGACCGGGAGGCACGTGATGGCCGATCACTTCGAAGATCCCGCCGACAGAATCGCCTGTGCGCAGCGCCTGATCTACTTCCGCCTTCATCCTCTGTTCCACTTCAGGATCGATGCAGCTTAGCAGGACGTCTTCCTTCTGCAGCAAGGCTCGCATCTGTGCCCATTCCGGAGCGCCGTCAAATGCAGCCTTGCCGACGGCGATAACATGACTGAGAACTTCCACTTCGATCGTTCTCAGCAGCAGCTTGGCCACGGCGCCAATCGCCACGCGAGCAGCCGACTCCCGGGCGGATGCTCTTTCGAGGACGTAGCGCGCTTCCGGCAGGTTGTACTTCAATGCTCCGGCGAGATCGGCATGTCCGGGGCGGGGAGAGGCTACCCGCTTGTGCTTTGCCGGGTCTCCGGCATTCACCGGCAGAGCTTCCTCCCAATTCTTCCAATCGCGATTTTCGATGCGTAGGGAAATCGGCGAGCCAATTGTTTTTCCGTGGCGAACACCAGAGATGAAGTGCGCAGTGTCGCGCTCGATGCGCATGCGTCCACCACGGCCGTAGCCCTGCTGGCGGCGCCAGAGCTCGCGATTGACGAACTCTTGATCAATCTCGACGCCGGCAGGAACGCCGGAAATTACGGAGATCAGCGCCTCTCCGTGGGACTCTCCCGCAGTGCAGAAGCGAAGCATAAACGCTCGATTTTACAGGAGCGTCCCTGCTCATACGGTTTGATAAAGGCGGAGCATGCGTCTCTAGTGAAATCCGAATACAACAAAAGGCCGGCGGAAGCGCCGGCCGCTCATTAACTAGCTTCACTTCACCGTGGAACTGTTGGCCGTTGCTGTTGCGGCATCTGCGAGGGTTGGGTCTGCAGTTGCTGCTGAGACGGCTGTGACACAGGCGCCTGATTTTGGTACTGCTGATTTTGATATTGCTGATCGGCAGCACCGTTCGAAGGCATGCCTTGCGCCGAGGCGACCTCGCCGATCGGCTGGCCAGAGACTACCATCTGCACGCGGCGATTCTGCTGGCGCCCGGCGGCAGTGGCATTGCTCGCCACCGGCTCGTTCGGGCCGAATCCCTGGGCCGTGACGCTGTTCATGTTTATGCCTTGTCCAACGAGATAATCACGAACGGTCATAGCGCGCTGCTCTGAGAGATGCTGGTTGTAATCTGGAGTGCCGGTGCTGTCGGTGTAACCTTCCACTTGCACTTTCAACCCTGGATACGCGAGCAGAATTCCTGAGACCTTCGCCAGTTTCTCTCTTGCCCCTGGTTTGAGCGTGTAGCGGTTTGTGTCAAAAAGCACGTCGGACATGTTCACGATCAATCCACGAGCTGTGTCCCGCGTTTGCAGGATCGTATTGAGTTGTTGTTGCAGGCGCTGACGCAAGGCCTCTTTCTCCTGCTCTGCCTGTTGTGCCTGCTGTTGAGCTTGTTGCGTCTGTTGCTGCGCTTGCTGAGCCTGTTGCTCGGCGGCAAGTCGCTGAGCCTCTGCTTGCTGCTGCGCCGTCAGAGCTGCCTGACGTGCCTGCTCGGCCTGCTGCTGTGCCGACTCCGCCTGTTGACGCGCAGCTTCAGCAGCTCGGCGATCATCCTCGGCGCGAGCACGTTGTTCCGCTTCGCGCTGCTGTTCGGCCTCAGCAGCCGTGGCGCGGGCGCGAGCTTCGTCCGTTCGCTGCCGCTCACGTTCCTGGGCCTCAGCAATTGACTTCTGCTCGCGTCGTCGCAATGCGATGACGCGTGCGTCTTCGGCATTCTGGGCGGCGTCGCGGGCCGCGGTCTCGACTGGTTTCCACTGTTTGCGACGGTAGTAGTCCTCAGCGCGATCGAGCGATGCCTGCGCCTTGGCCAACGAATCGGCGGCGTACTGATCGGCTTCGGCAGCCTGGGCCAGACGCACTGCATTGCGAGCTTCAAGTAATCCCAGCGGAACTTTGTGGTGATCGTGCTCAACATCTTCCGCGAGGGGCTGCACACCTCGCGCGCCCTCGGTTTTGACGTATTGTCCGCGAGGGAGCAGTTCGTACTTAGCCGTTACCTCTGAGATTTGCCCCTTAGTATCGGGTAAGACTCTGTTTTCCATTACAACCACATCGCTCGGCTGGGTTACCGAAAAATATGGCTCAGCAGTAACAATCAACCCGAACGTCTGCAGGTCAGTAGTTACGTCGAGCTGCGCGTGATCGTCTTTGAGCGGCAGCTCGCCCAGGTTCTGCGCGCGGCCCTCTGGCGTAATCGCCCACATCGCGTACGTCAGGTACTCAGGCCCAAATTGGGAGGCTGGACCGATCTTGTCAACTTTGGCGCTGATGACTACGCGGCCATGGCGGCTGTCCACGTGGGCATCGCCCTTGGCCTGCGGCATAAGCGTTGTGCCCATCATGCCTACTTTGGTTTCTCCTCCAAGATGGCGGTAATTCACTGCTTCGATTGTCCGGCTTACAACCTGGACTTTGAACAACGGTACAGTCTCACCGGTTTCGGTTGTACTAGTACTTTGGGCGTAGCCGTTCGGATTCTGCTCTGCGGGTGGCTGAGACGTGGGATTGGGAACCTGCGCGGCAACAAGTCCGGACAGCAGCAAACATAGAGCTGGGACTCTGAAGTTCATAAACCACTCCTGAAATGTCACTAAAAAACAGCGTTATTTGGCTAGATGCTTCTGTTACCCAAAAGGAGGGTCAAGTCGGAGCTGTCGAACGGGTCGTCCAGAGCAGCCGTTCTGGAAGAGACGCAGCGTGCTGCGTCTTTACGCGTCGAGTGGTAGAAATATCGTGTGAGTGACACAACCGTCGAAGCACTCATCGTCGACTTCCTCGCCTGGCTGGCAAGAGGCGAGCGAAGCTACGAAGAAGCGATGGAAGCATGGCGCACGTCGTGCCCCAAGCTTCCGGTTTGGGAAGAAGTCAACGACCGGGGCTTCGTAGAACGGGAGAACGCCTTTGGGCGCTCGATCGTCAGAATCACACAATCTGGCCTCGCCCATCTCGCCCGGCAAACAGGTTGGTCAGATGCCGCCAAAGGACGAGTATCCGGCTCCTGAGTTGTATCCAAGGCACCGGCATAGCGAGTAGCTATTCACCGAACGAACCGGCATTAGCGATGGGCACGGCTGAGAATCGCGGTCCCAAGCGCAAGTCTATCCCTCCGCGATAAAATATTCTCAGCATCAGCCTTGGTCATCGAGTCTAACTAGCCATGCCTTCACGAGTTCTTATCATCGTTGCCGCCCTACTTATGTTTGCTAACTTCAGCTACTCAGCCGACACTTCAGCGCTGAAACCTCCGCCGGGACAGAGCGTTGCCATTGTCGAGTTCGTCGACTTGCAGTGTCCGGATTGCGCCAACGCCAATCCGCTGCTGAAAGAAGCGGCGAAGACCTACAACATCCCTATTGTTCGCTATGACTTTCCTCTTCCTAAACACAACTGGTCCTACGACGCAGCGGTAATCGCTAAGTACTTTGACAGCAAGTCGAAGGCCCTGGGAGCGGGCTGGCGTGACTACTGCTTCGAGAATCAGCCGGCGATCTCGCCAGAAAATCTGCGCACCAACGCGGAGAAGTTTGCTGCGCAGAACAAGACTTCGCTGCCGTTCGTCGTCGATCCCGATGGAAAATTCGCTGGAGCAGTGAAAGCAGATTTCGCCCTCGGACAGCGTGTGGGAATCGAGCACACGCCAACCATTTACGTAGTCTCCAATAAGACCTACGGCAAGCCATTCGTAGAGGTAGTGGATCGCTCCAAGCTTTACTCGATCATCGACGAAATGAAGAGCCAGGCTGGACCTGCGACAACCTCGGCAGAGAAGTCGGCCAAGCCGGCGAAGACCTCGCGGCTCGCGAAAAAGCAACTCCGTTAGTTTTCAACAAAAGCACTCTCGGCAAGCCGTCAAGGTGCGCTTTGGAATCAGTCACTTCCAAGACAAATCAATGAGTTAAGCTGCCAAACGCGGGAGTTCAGTTACGACGGTTATTTGTCCCTAGGTTATAAGGAAGGTACATTCTGACGGTGATGCTGAAAGCGCTGCTCCTCACACGTGATCAGGAGGTCCTGCGCGTTATTCGCCGCGTGCTCGAAAGCGTGACCATTGATATGGAAACGGTTACCTCGACCGACGCCGCCCGGCAGACTATCTGCAGCCGCAAATTCGACGCGGTTCTTATCGACTGTGACGACGTCCAAAGCGGCTGTGAAGTGATCAAGGAGCTGCGGAGAGGGAAGTCGAATTCGAAGTCGATTGTCTTTGCCATCACCAATCGAGTAACAACGGTAAAAGGCGCCTTTGAATTGGGCGCCAATTTTGTGCTCGATAAACCAGTCTCTCCCGACAGGGCAGCGCGAAGTCTGCGTGCGGCCCACGGCTTAATCCTGCGCGAACGCCGCCGGTATCACCGCCATGCCGTAAATGCAACCGTGCACCTGAGCTACGGATCGGTCCGCAATGTGCCAGTCCCACTCACGAACATCAGCGAGGGAGGAGTCGCACTCGGCACAAGCCGAACCAGCGACATGACAGGTACGGTGCAACTGCGGATGCAGCTTCCCGGCCTGAATCGCGTATTGGAAGCTAAAGGTGAATTCGTCTGGACGAACAATGCAGGACGAGTTGGCGTGCGCTTCACTACCATCGCCCCGCTGGTAAGATCTGAGCTGGAGACTTGGCTCTCCCGCCAATTGGAAATCGCTGCTCCCAACCTCGCGAGCGCCGCCTCCAGCAGATTGTTCTAAATCCAAACTGTTTGGGCTAAATATTAAGTACCTGATGGAACAGCCGCCTTCGCCGCGGCTTTTCGGCTTTAAGAACACAATTCTGGTTACACTCAATATCGGACCATGAGCACATCTCCCCTCGCTTTCCTCTTCCCCGGACAAGGCTCACAAGCAGTCGGAATGGGCAAGGAACTCGCCGAGAACCACCCGGTAGCGCGTGAAACTTTTGCTGCAGCCGATGCTGCTCTCGGCTACTCGCTCTCCCAGCTTTGTTTTCAGGGTCCGGAAGAGAAGCTGAAGCTTACAGAGATTACTCAGCCGGCAATTCTCACCGTCTCCGTGGCTGCGCAGCGCGTGCTGGCAGAAAGCGGCATTCAACCGCAATATGTAGCCGGACACAGCCTCGGCGAGTACTCCGCACAGGTGGCGGCGGGCACCTTGAACTTCGCCGACGCAGTGCGCACAGTCGCGAAGCGCGGCAAGTACATGCAGGAGGCGGTGCCGGTGGGCGTTGGAGCAATGGCGGCCATCCTGGCGCTTGCTCTCGAGCCGCTCGAAGCCGCTTGTCGCCAAGCTGCGCAAGAGACTGGCGGCACGGCATCTCCAGCGAACATCAATTCTCCCGACCAAATCGTGATCTCGGGGAGCAAAGCTGCCGTCGAACGCGCGGCCGAATTGGCGAAGGAAAAGGGTGCGAAACGGGCGGTTATGCTGCCGGTAAGCGCTCCCTTCCATTGCTCGCTCATGCAGCCCGCGCAGGATCGGCTCGCCACGGATTTGCACGCCGTGCGATTTTCCAAACCTCAAGTACCAGTAGTTACCAACATCCACGCCGAGTTAGTTCAGGACGCGCAAGCGGCGCGGGACGCTCTGATTAGCCAAGTCACTGGAGCGGTGCAGTGGGTGCGCTCAATCCAGACGTTGATCAGCGCAGGAGTTCACACATTTGTCGAAGTCGGCCCAGGCAAGGTGCTTACCGGGCTACTACGTCAGATCGACCGGTCCAAAACGGGATTGAATGTGGAGAATGAGGAATCGCTGCAAAAGACTCTGCTGGCGCTTCGCTCCAAGGCAGAGACGCAGCATGCTGCGTCTTGACCAGGACACACGGGTAGCCCGTACATATTGGAATAAGCGAATAACATGGCAGAGACGCAGCATGCTGCATCTCTGCCGCGAGCCGGCGCTCACGGCTCAATTCGAATGTTTAGCGTCGGAGGCAAGAACGTAATGCTCCGATCTTTCTTCTCTACCCAGAGCGCCAACGGTACCTTGCGATCGTTGATCATTGAGATCACGACCACGCCACTTGAGTTCTTTGGCGTGAGTGCCGTGCGGATGGTATGCGAGCGAATTTCCCCATATTCGCCGGTCGGGCCCCAGTCGAGTTCGAAAGTACCAAAGTTGTATCCGGCATATTTCTGCGGATGCTGCTTCCAATTTGGATCGGCATTCCAGATTGTATACGCTCGCTCGTAGTCCTTGTGCTCGATGGCGGTGAGAAACTTGCTCACCGCGTGCTCCTCGCGCCAATCCCAGAAGTGATAGACAAGAAACGCGAAGAACGCGGCCAGCACCAGCCCGGCGATCGCATACATGCGACGCCGCTTTTCAACGCTTGGATCGTATTCCTTCGCCTCGAAAAGGGTCATGCCTGCTTAAATAGACACCTGCACAGAAAGATACGACTCATGCGCATCGGCTGTAAACGGAGATGTGGATAATCCATTGACTTAGATTGGTCGAGGAGGGGCGCTCAGCATTCAGCCATGGCGCTTTAGTTCAGACAAATCATGAGCTGCACCCGTCGACCAGAGAATCCGGTGCCGGACCAAGAGCGACTCGTCTGAATGCCGAACGCCGAGTGCCGAGTGCTGACTGCCTACTTCTTTTTCTTCTTCCCGAACAGCCCGATGATGTCGTTTACCGGATTCTGCTGTTGTTGCTGTTGTTGCTGCTGGGCCTTATCCTGCTGGGCCTTATCCTGCTGTCCCTGATCCGATTGCGGTTGTTGCTGCTGTTGCTGCTGACCTCCCAGAGCACCCAGTAGTCCCTGGACCCCGCCGCTCTGCTGCTGTCCACCTTTACCACCGAGCAGTCCTGATAGGCCGCTCGTGAGCGCGCCGGGATTGCCTGACGTGGGCAGCAGATTGTTTAGCTTCATCTGAGCGAGCTTCTGCACATCGGGAGCAATGAGCGGCTTATTGACGGTGCCCGTGACGATCACAGGAATCACCAACTCTCCATTCCTGTTGGCCAGGGCTGTGTTCAAGTAGCCGCCGACTCCAGTACCACCGACTTTCTGACTGAGATCCTTGCCCAGTACGGCGTTCAGACGCATGTTGAGCGCTTCGGTAACCAAATCTACGGCTCCTTCAGCGCCTAGCGTTCCGCCATCGATTATGGCCTGCAGATTGTTGGTATTGGCTACGCCATTCTTAATATTGACCAGGCCTCCCAGCTTGATGATGTTGGTGAAGCCTTGCGACGGTTGCGATTGCGAGAACTTGCCAATGGAACTTAGTTCATGCAGCAGGTCGATACCTTGGAACTTTCCATTGCCGGTGTTGAAATTGATGTCGCCATTCAGCGTGCGCATCAAGTTCCCTGCCGGATCGCCGGAGAACGTGAGATTCGACTTGAAATTACTCAGCACGAGTTGATCGAACAAGATCGTGCCCACACTCAGAGTGCCAGTTCCCCCGAGATGGGAAATAGAGCCGTTTGTCGGCCGCGATTGCGCGTAGGCCGACGGCACGATCGAGAAGCCATCCAGAGCCGAACGTTTTGCCGGTGCGTTTCCACCGGTGATCTGCTGCAGTTCAGTGATGTTCAGTTTGTCGGCATTCAAAGCAAACTGAAGTTGCGGGGCAGAGAAATTGCGGACTGTGGCCGTTCCGGTGGCGGTGGTGCTGCCTAGCGATGCCTGCATATTTTCGAGCACCGCCGAGTTTTGCGCGAAGCGTAAATTCGCGGTTTTCACGAGCAACGGCTTCGTCAGCGTCGGCGTGTTGATGGTCGCATTTTGCAACGATCCCGTGCCGCTGTATACAAGCCGATCGGGTTGCTTGATTGGGCCTTGGATGTGCGCATCGAGGGATAGCGATCCAGTTCCACTCATGCCCTCGACTGCTGAGACACCATAGGCCTTGGCGATGTTGATGAGCTCGCCGAGATTCGCCCCGGAGGTGCGGATAGCAGCATCGATAACTCCATTTGGCGTGGTGTAGTGAGATAGCGCAAAGTTGCCGTTCAGTGATGTTCCACCGCTTTGCGCTGTGAAGTTATTCGATTTCACCGTGTCTGGCGTGAGTTCGAGATTAATTGCAGGAACCTTTACCGGCTGCGGGATATCTTTTCCGCTAATCACCAGATTCTGGGCGTTGAGGTTGCCATTCAAGGCCGGCTGGTCGGTGGCGCCCTGCGCATGAATATCGGCGTTCAGGTTTCCCGCGACCTGCGTTCCCGGATTGAACGCCACCCCGAAGGCTCCGGCCAGCCTTGCCAGTTCGCTGATTGAGGCGTTGTTCGCCTTCACCTGTACATTGAGCTGTGCCGGCGTAGGCCGAGTGTTCACGCTGCCATTGATGCTGATCGGCGTAGGCCCAAGATTGAGGCTCAATTTGGAAATCGTGATTACGTCCGTGTTGAGGTTATCGCCGATGTTGTAGTCTGCCTTGATCGGATAGCCGATCTCAGTTCCGCGGACGCGCACGTTATTCAGCTGCAGACTGCCGGTGGAGTTCATGTCGCCGTTGTTGTTTCGCACACTTGCATCGCCGCTGGCTACAGCGTCGTATTGACTTAATTGCGGCGAATTGAGGAACTTCTGCACGCCGGCCAATGAAATCTGATTGAGTTTTAGGCGTCCATCCAGCGGAGTCGCCAGTGAATTCTGGTCGTTCATTGGTCCAGCGGTACCGTCGAATTTCACATACTGATCGCCTTGTCCGGGCAGATGAGCAGCCAACGACAAGTCAAACGGTTTAGCTGGAGCATAGTTCGAAAGCGCCAGATCAATGTGGTCGTATACGCTGCGGCTCTGGTGCTTTTGCTGGTCGGTGATTGCGACTTGGCCGTTTGTGATCTTCAGCTCCGAAAGCGAAAACGCCTGGCCGGAGCTGGGCTGGTTCGGCTTCGATTCGTTGGGTGCCGCCTGAGTCGGGCTGGGCTTGGTCGCAGGCGATGGCTGGTTCTTGCTCGGCTGACTCGGAGCGTTGCTTGCCGCTGGCTGTCCTTGCAGGCTGGCAAAATTCCAAACACCCTGCGCGTTCCTTACGAGTTCGATTTTGGGATCTACCAACTCAACCGAATTCACCTGGATGTCATGCCGCAGCAAAGGCAGCAGTTTGGCGCTTACAGCCAATTCTTGCGTCGACGCAAACGGCCGTCCTGCATTGAACTTCGGATCTTCTCCGATTACCACATCGTGAACCCGAATCGAGAATGGGAACAGCTTCAGGCTCATATCTCCCAGCTTCACCTGCCGGTGAAGTTTTTGCTGGAGTTCAGCCTGGATTTTGTCGTGATACTGATTCACATTGACCAGGGAAGGAAATGCAATCACCGCGATAACAACGATCAGCACAACGGCAATTAGGACGCCGATTAGCTTGCGCATAAAGAATCCCCTTTCTCGAACTCCGTGCGGACTCCTCAACGGTGGGAAGAACAACGAGAGCTGCTGCACGGTACTCTAAACGAAGGCCTATCTAATTGGAACTGTTAGAGGCAACTACGGTTGCACGCACCCACAATCCCGGGAGGAGAATTCGTGGAGCAAACGCAGTTTTCGATAAGTGGGAGTGCGGGGTAGTGGGGTTCGTATCGGAATATCGATACCACTCCCAGCGTACATGTACGTCCAGGAACGTTACCCGCGTAACGGATTTCGTTAAGAAGTGTTTCGGATCCCGTTGCTTCCTGCCTAAACTCCAATCATCCATGAAGAATTCCGCCATTCGAGCGCTCATGCTTGCCTGTTTGATGGCTGCGCCCGCTGCGGCACAGCAAAAGGCATTCGATTGGGTGAGCGACACCGATGAACTGGTACGGCTGACTCCGGGACTGCGGCAGAAAACCCATCTGTACAATCCCGGGCAGGGCGGAAATATCAAGCTAGATATCACCGCTCAGAAACCAGTCACGATTGCAGTCGTTCAGCGTCGCGATTGGGACGACGCCACACAGGACCCGCAGGCGATCTACCGTCCGGCAGCGATGGACCGTCTGCAATACAGTTGCGTGCAGGAGCACGTGGTGAGCACTACCTACAGCTGCTACCTTCCGGCTTCGGACGATTCCATGGCGCTCATCGTGCGCGACGAACGCGAATTCGATCAGGCCATTCTCGCGCAGGTGGGGAACGTGTTGGGCGTCCCGCACGTAGCGAACGCTTTCGGTAGCGCGAACACAGTCCACTTACAGTATTACCGCTGGAGCTGAATGTTGCAGTCAGCAGTTGCGGACGGAATTTGCCAACAGCGGGCCGCCCAATCAGTCAACTTCGGATGCGAGCTGAATCCGAACGGGACTGCTCAATCCCTCATTCTTATTCCGGAACCAAACGTTAACGTTCCCGGCAAGGCCAAGGCGCAGATTGAATTGACATCAGTAAAGTGCGTCGCGAATTGCCGGGCATTCCCAAATTGATTCTATTAACAAGCTGTCTCGATCTTTGCTTTGAGCCTGTCCGCAACCAGGCTTCTTTCGGCCCTTGGGCCTTGGCCAGAGCATTCGGATTGCCATCGCAAAATTGACGCTCTTTCCGCAGGATTGATAAACTAATCTCTTGGCCATCAAAGGTTTCCCCTCCTTGGCTGAGAATCCACCCATGAAGGACTGTTCGTGCAGAGTTACACCCGCCATCAACTAAAAGAAGACAGGTTTCAGGAAGTTACCCGAGGCGCAATTGCGCAGGCGCAGCAACATCGCCAGCAGCTTACCTTGCTCGGCATTGTAGTGTTGGTATTGGTGCTCGCCGGCGGAGCTTATGGCTATTGGCGCACGTATCAGGACGATCAGGCCAGCGCGGCCATGGGGCAGGCCATGAATACTTACGCAGCTCCTATCCGTGCGCCGGGGGCATTGGCAGATCCCAGCATCCCGAGCTATGCCAGCACGTTGGAGCGCGCCAAAGAAGCAGAAAAGCAATTTCAGGCTGTAGCCGATAAATTTCCCCGTACCGATTCGGGAAAGAATGCGCTTTACATGGCTGCGGCGGCGGCGCTGGATGGCAGTCAGTATGCCGACGCGGAGGCGAAGTTCAAGAAAGTTGCCGGCGCCGGCAACAAGGACCTTGCAGCTCTTGCCAAAATGGGACTGGCTTCCGTGTACGAGGCCACAAATCGCGATCTGGACGCCATCAATATCTACAACGAGCTAATCAAGAAGCCTACCCAATCGGTATCTTCTCAGAGTGCCCAATTTGCACTGGCCGACTTGTATGCACGCAAAGATCCGGCGCAGGCCAAGAGAATCTATGATCAGCTCGCGTTGGACAAGTCTCCAGCTGTCGCTCAATTGGCCAAGCAGCGTCAAGGTGCAACAAAGCAGTAAGGCGAGAAGCAACTCCAGACTACCGAATTTTGGTCAGAAAACGTAGTCAGCCTGACTGGCCAATCACGTTCTTTCAATGCTGCTTCTGAAACAGGCTCTCCCACTCCTCCATCTTCGCCATCGGCCTTGTGGCCACTTTCAGGTTCGTTTTTACATGCTCCTTACGGCTCATGCCGACCAGTGCAGTCGTTAGCGCCGGAGCTGAGCGCGCGAACTGAATCGCCGCTTCCGCGTCGGTTTCACAGTTCAGGCGTTCGCGAACAAACTCCGGCAACCGGCCTGCGAGTTTTCCCTGAAGCAGCGCTGCGCTCCCGATTACCGCGATTCCCAGTTCGCGGGCAGCCGTCAATAAAGAAACACGCCTTGCTCCGACTCTCTGATTATCTTTTGCAAAGGCTTCAGGCAGTCCCAGGCTAAAGGGCAACTGAATCGCGCGGAAGTGATGACCGTCGCCGCGAACGTCGTGCGCAATGGCTGCTATCTCGGCGAGATCGAGATAGTCTTTCGCGCTTCGATCCTGTCGGTATCCGTTCCACGTGGCGATCCCGTAGACGCGAATTTTTTCGGCAGCCACCTGCTCTTCGAGAGCTGCGAATGCCCGGCGCAGGCGGTCATGAAACGTGTCACGCGGGACATCGCCTAACTGTTGTTCCGGGTTGTGAATGTAGAAGACATCAATGGTCTCAACCCCAAGATTTCCCAGCGAACGGTCGAGCTGGTTCTTCAAATAGCTCGGCGCCATACAGTGCATTCCGGCAACCAACTCTTCGCGTGGCACGATTCCGGCGTCGATGTATTCCTCTATAAAATAGCGGCGAGGATCGGCTGGAACCGTAGCGTCATAGGTCAGATAGCCAGCCTTGGTGCAGATGAGCAATTCGTCGCGGCGCACCTGCGTTTGCTTGAGGACCGCACCGATACTGCGCTCCGACCTCTGGAAGCGGTAGTTGATCGCGGAGTCCAGAACGTTCACGCCGCTTGCAATCGCCTCTTCCACAGCCTCGGTGTAGCGCTGATCGGTCGCGGCATCCACTTCACCGAGATAAGTACCGATTCCAATAGACGAGAGCCAGAGATGACTCAGGTGAGGCACGTGTTCAGGCTGCCGGAAATGGCCCGCGGCAGTGAGCTTGGGAAATCGCGCAGAGAATCGAGCAGTGCCGGAGTGCGACGCGTGTCCGCGAACCATCGTCGAAGTTTAACAGGGTCTTCATCGCGGAGACACGGACTCACGGAGAATGGCGAAGCTAATTAAAAGGAGACGAAGGATCGCCCGGCAGATCGAGACCGTCCTACAATCCTTCGTGACCTTTGTGGTTTCCTCCGGCTGTTCTCCGTGGCTCCGTGTCTCCGTGGTGAAACAGTTTTAATTCCGGTTCAACACAAAGTTGACTGTGATCTGCGACTGCACTACGACCGGTTCGTGATTCAGCAAGTACGGACGATACTGCCATTGCTCGACCGCCATCATCGCGGGCCTCACTAGCAGCGGCGCACCGCTAACGGGCCGTACGTGCTCCACTCGGCCATCCTTTCCGATGGTCGCCATCAGAACGACCGTGCCTTGAATGCCCAGTTGCTTGGCAGCGATCGGATATTCCGGCAGAACTTTGCGGATCAGTGCTCCTAGTTGCATTTCGGAGAGATGGAGTGGCTTAGTCGGCGAAGGAGGCGGCGGCACTATGCCCATACGCCCGTCGCCGATGAGGTGGGTTAGCGACAAGC
>QIBC01000392.1 GCA_003225215.1 Acidobacteriota bacterium | reverse complement strand
ATTGCCCGATCCTAAACAGAAGATCGGCGAACTGAATGCAATCCTTGAAGCGCAGGATGCTTTCCGCGCCGGCCAAGTCAATCGAGGCCGGGATCTGCTTTCCAGTGTTCGCCAACAGGACTCGCACATGTATCTTGTGCCATTCATCCTGGCCGAAGCCGAGATGAGGGATGGCAACTGGGGAGAAGCTGTCAAAGAATTTCGGGAGTCCTTGGACTTGAATCCCGATTTTGATCAATCGATGACAGGCATGGCGAGCGCACTACAACGGGAGGGCAACGTGGCGGGCGCAAAGGAGTGGTTGGAGAAGGCGCTCCAGAAGAATCCCCTGAGCTTCCGTATCCATTATCAATTTGGAACCCTGCTGGCGCATTCAGATCCCGGTGCGGCAACGACTGAGTTCACAAAGACATTAGAACTCAAACCGGATTTTCCGTTTGCATATCGTGATCTTGGTTTTCTGGAAGCCACACAGAACAAGTACGCTGACGCGGAGCAACATTTTCAAAAAGCCATTGCACTCGGAATACAAGATCCGAAGGTCTACAACCAAATGGGAATCTGCCGAAGCCAGTTGCACG
Source organism: Acidobacteriota bacterium (assembly GCA_003225215.1). Taxonomy (GTDB): domain Bacteria; phylum Acidobacteriota; class Terriglobia; order Terriglobales; family Acidobacteriaceae; genus Gp1-AA112. The sequence goes on along the minus strand of QIBC01000392.1, from coordinate 2,010 downwards.
AGCTGAGATCAGCAATCCAGAGCTACCTATCCGCTCTGAGACTGGATCCGGATCTGGCTGAAGCCCACCTGAACCTCGCTTTGGCGTATCAGCGGACTGGTAATCCGCAATCGGCGGTAGAGTACAAGAAGGCTTGCCGGCTGAACGCACAATTTTGTCAATTTGCTCCGCGCTAGATCCACCAGGAGGCAATGAGAATCACAAACCACAGCTCAAGTCGCGGAACTGATAGCCCGGAGCTGCCTTGATCGACTCTGTTCCCTGAACTTTGTATTCGCTTGGTTGTTTAGATTCTTGCTAATTGGACGTGCTTTCGAGTTTTTTCAGAACGTCCTTTGCTTTAGGAGCAAGGGGACTCTGGGGAAATTTGCTGAGGAAAGCGCGGAGTTCCTCGCGAGCCTCCGCCGTTTTCTTTTCTGTGAGGTAGAGGTTCACAAGTTGCAGATATGCTTTAGCGTAAGTGGGTTCAATTTCAATGGCCTTGTGGAGTTCCTGCTCAGCTTCGCCGGAACGCCGCATCTGGCCATAAACCGAACCGAGAAGAAAATGTCCCAAGGCCGAACCTGGATCTTTGCTTAACGCTTGAAGGAGAACGGCCTTGGAGGAGCCGAGCCGATTGGTGAGCAAATACACATTTCCCAGATTAAAGTAAGCCTCCGAATCCTCGGAATTTTGTTTCAACACTTCCAAAAATTGTTCTTCCGCCTGACTGTATTGTCGTTTGGCGAGGTAATCAGAACCTAGATTGTTCCGAGCAGGATAAAATCCTGGCGCCTTTTCCAGAGCACGGATGTAGAGCTTAATTGCGTCATCCCTCCTTCCTTCGCGATCACATTTGACGCCCTCTTCAAAGGTCTTGCGCGCAGCTTTGGGGAACTTCGCAAGCAGATCGGAGGAGTTCACCAAATAGGGATTGCTGCCCTTGAGACCTCTATCGGGAACTCGGTGTTCGCGAAAAGAAACTGGATTCAGCACCAATTCCACGAACTGTGTCGGTGAAAGCAGCGGGTCAATCCTCACGATCTGCATCGCCGGTTCGTAGCCTTCAACGGTCAGAGTGATCTCATAAGCATTCGGCGCAAGATCGTAGAAGCCGAATTTGCCTTCGGAATCGGCATAGGTGTTGCCGACCAGTTGTCCTCGAGTCTGCACGCTCACCAGCAACCGCTCCCCTGGAAGCGTACCTTTGCTGACGCGAATGCGACCAACAACGTTTCCGTTGCCTTCGCCTCGCTGAGCTGCAGCACCGCAAGTGAGCAAGAAAGCTAGCCCAACTACAGCGACGTGAGAATGGAGACAAGATGGCATCGGAATGCCAGCCCAGAAGCCAAAGGGTTGCGGAAGAACGCAACCCTTGCACACACAATCAAAGCCTTAGCTAAAAAGCGAACTTCAGCCCAAACTGCAGCTCACGTGGATCAAATGCGCCACCAGCTTCGCCGAACGCGCTGTTATTGATTTTGTTGTGACCTGCGTTATTAGCGCCAGGCAGTTGAAAGTTTGTGTGGTTAAAAATGTTGAACGCCTCCGCTCGGAATTCGATGTTGACGCGTTCACCAAATTTGAGAATCTTGAACAACGACATATCAAAGTCCGTGTAGCTTGGTCCAACAAAACTGTTGCGGTGGAGATTCCCAACGCATCCGAGGCATGGGGAGGAGAAGGGGTTAGGAACTCCGTTATTGAACCAGCCCACTGTCCAGTCAGCTTTGCTGGGACTGAAATTGGAGATAGTCGAGTTTGGACGATCATTGCGGTTGCCGTCCAGATTGTAATCGCCACCGGTATTAATACAGAGCCCTGCACCAACACCGGCTTGTGTGCAAGTGCCGGTCAGCTTGGGCGCGGTAGAAATAAAGGGTTGCCAATGAGCGCCGGTCTGGAATGCGATGATGCCGTTATATCGCCAGTTACCCAGCACGTTCGCAAGGAAGCCGCTCGAGTTTTTAAAGAACGGCATGTCCCACACATAGTTCGCAACCACTCGATGGCGAATGTCGAAGATCGAGT
>QIBC01000373.1 GCA_003225215.1 Acidobacteriota bacterium | reverse complement strand
AACTCGCTCAGTTGCGCCAGATGTACACGACCGTTCTTCAAAACTACAAGTTCCTTCAGAATCAGGCTCGCAAGATTCAAAACATGGCGCGGTATCGCGGAGTCTTCTCGCAATGGTCGCGGCTGAGCGCCGCCGATGCGCTCGGCAACACAGATTCCTGGGTCGTTGGTGCAAATACCGGAGATTTCGGAACGGCTAACCAGGGCTATTACAAGGTCAACGCGCCTCTGAGCAGTGCGGGAGGAATCAATACCTCTCAAAGCCTGAAAAACGCTTACGGTCTTGAAGAGCTATCAGATGGTTCGACCATCAACGGCATGACCATGATTGGGCAATTGAGAAATAACGCCCAGCAGCTTGAGCTTCGGATCAAGCAACTCGAAGATGACTCGCTCTCCTCTGACCCTGACCTCAACACGCAGACTGCGGTGTTGAACAAAATCAACGCGGCAAATGTGCTGCTGGTGCGCACTATACAGGACACGAACAAACTGCTGGTTGCGATGTTGGAACAACAGCTCCTCGCGACTGAGCGCAACCGAGTTTCGAATGTCGGAAGTGTCAACACCGAACTCTATCGTCAGCAGCATTTCTCAGATGTGATGAGTTTCACCAGCTCGATGCCGAACCGGCTGCAGGTTCCTGGCTCGAACTGAGAGGAAATGGGCACCCCATGTTGGTTCCGGTTACAGATCCATTCACATCTCTTGAAGACGGCATTCGCAGTCTGCTGACCTCTCAACTGGATTTGTTTGTGCAGATGGGACGGAACCTATTTCGTGGATTTGCCACGATTCTCATCGCCTGGTTCGGCGTGCAGGCTGCGCTTTCCAGCGCCGAAGGCGGAGAGGGTTTCAGTTTCACCCGCTTTACCCGTTTGCTTCTCGTGATCGCTTTCTGTTTTGCGATGGTGACGTACTACAGCACGCCGATTCCGGGAATCGGCAACAGCTTCTCGGATTTGGTGATTCAGGAAGCTTCTTCACTCTCGAACAGTATCGGTATCGACCAGGGCCGGTTGGTCGAGAGCAAGGTCACAGAGGTCGAGCAGGGCCTTGAGCAGCCCAGTTCTGTGAGCTTCCACGAAATCCTGACGTTCGTCGTTCTTTACGTGATTCTTGCTGTAGTGCAGGCCGTGATCTTCATGGTCATTGGTTTCGGACTGATTGCCCAGGCAGTACTTTTGCTCGTCGGACCGGTATTCATTCCATTCTTGGTTGTGCCCAAAATGGACTGGCTCTTCTGGGGCTGGTTCAAAGCCTTCCTGCAATATTCGTTCTATCAAGTCGTTGCCAATGCGTTCGTCTACGTCTTCGCCAAGCTGTTGCTGGCTTTCTTTGCGATCGATACGGGCGGAATGACCGTCGAGCAGTGGATGACAGCTTTTCCGGCCATGTTCATTTTCCTGCTTATTGCCATCTACGGGCTACTGAAGATTCCTGCCTTAACGAATCACTTGTTCAGCGGAGCCGCCGGCGCAGATTCCGGTTTGGCGGCGGCAATGGCCGGATACATCAGCAGAGGTTAAGGTCATGGCAGTCGACGCAAAACAAGATGCAACGTTCAACGCGGCCAAGCAGCTTTATGTAGAGCAATTTGGCGATGCTATCGTTACTAACACATACTTGAAAATCGCCCTGCTGGCGCTGGCTCTCGTGGCCGCTGGCTTGATCTATACGAACCTGAGAACCGTTCGCATGGTCCAGAACTTCAAGCCGCTGGTGATCCGCATCAACGATATTGGCCGGGCAGAAGCGGTCAATTACGACACTTTTAGATTTAAGCCTCAAGATGCCGAGGTCAAGTACTTCCTGAGCGAGTTTTGTCGCCTGTACTACAGCCGAAATCAGTACACGATTCGGGACAATTTCAAGAAATCGTTGCTGTTCATGGAGACACAGCTTGGGAACAGCGTTGCCGAAGCGTATCGAAAGAATCACACAATAGACGATTACCTCCACAACTTGACGAGCAGGCCTGATATCGACATCGAGATTGAGAAGGTCTCGATCGAGGACCTACGGTCGGCTCCGTACAAGGCCACGGTCGATTTCTACGAGATCGCTTATTCGTCGGTCGATCATGCCGAGAGCAAGCGCACGCTCTACACCGCGCACTTCGTCTTCCTCTTTCGCGACTCAGTGCCGAATGAACTGATTCAGGTGAACCCGCTTGGCCTGGCGATCACATACTTCCGTGAAGATGAGGCGTTCAAGTGAAGCGGCAGGCAAAAGCATGACCGCAGTTTCGTTAGTCCAAGGATCTGTTGACTTCTCTTCCGAGCAGAGTGATAGTCAGTCTTATCTTGCCAAGGCAAGGTTTCCAAGGCAGATCTTTGACAACAACAGCGTAGAGATTCTGACCGCTGACGAGCTGGCTGCGAGGCTGAAAGTGAAAATCTCGTGGGTCATCGATCATTGTTCAAGAGCGAAAACGCGTGATCCACTTCCGGTTCTCAGAATCGGTAAACATCGCAGGTTCCGCTGGGGCTCACGTGAGATGGACGAATGGCTCGACAGGCAGGCAGGTGTCTCTACCAAACGCAAGGCTGGGCAATAACTTCCACTCAAAAAAGGAGA
>QIBC01000171.1 GCA_003225215.1 Acidobacteriota bacterium | reverse complement strand
CGCGGCCGGGTAATCCAAAACATTGCCGTGATCGGGAAGAGCATCTCCATGAGTCCGGCGTAATGATCGTGATTGACATACGGGCCGAAGATGGAGCCTCCCCATCGTGGAATGACCGTCCAGTAGATGCGATCGGGAGCGGTAAAGAACTGGATGATGCTGAACAGTGACAACACGAGGCTATAGATGGTGACCGCTTGTCCGAACTGCGACCATTGCCGCGTTCCACGGTGGCTAAATAAACTTCCCGACAAGGTAAACACCAGCAAATAGGCGGAGCATGCGAGCAGAGAGTCCCGAGTGGCGATGCGGTCTGCAGTGTGGCCGGTGAAGAATTGCATTGCGGCGAACGCCGCAAACAGCAGCGCGGGAATGTAAATTGGGGTCCATAGCAACACGATCCGCTGCTCACTCATGCAGCCTGCTGCCCAGCAAAACAATGCTGCCACTGTCAGCATGATGAGCGAGCCGAATGCCCAGGGTTCAACCGCGCCGAAGGCCAGCGGCGCGGCGAAGAGAAGAACAATCAGGATGGAGCGCGCTGCATTGAACCAGATCGCCTCTTCGCCATAGTGCGCTCGGTCCGGCAGCGCAAGCGTCACTTGCGGTGAGCGCAACGGAATTGAGACCGTTCCAGTACTTCTCATGATTGGATCAAGCGACAGCTTCGTTTGCGCACTTGCTCTCGCTGCTGTCAGCTCGCGATTCGTGCGGATTCCTCAGCGTGCATGGTGACGGCGCGCAACCAGAAATCGCCGCTGATCTCCATTGGGAATACCCGGCTGCGCGGGCGCCAAATGGACAGTCTTATCAAGTGGGTTGCCGGGCCAGTAAGAAAGATCAACTCTTCTTTATGCCAGGCGGTCGTGCCTATCGCCGAGGTGGTTGCGGCGTCCAGACACGTCTGACATTCAAGATCAACGACGCGCAATCTGGGTCCGCTGTCAGAGGTGATTTCCTGCGAACGCATGTCTGCGCTCAAGATGTAGGTCTGGTTCGGGCGAACCGGCACAATCTGGTAAGCCGCTTCGTAATCAGAGTTTGCAGGAACAGGAAAGCTGACATGCAAGCAATGGCTTTTTTCACAAACGGATCCGGCAGCCAACTGAACATTAAGAAATGGCTGTTCCTGCAAACGCCAGTCGAAGCCACCATTGAGCGGAGTTTGATGGAAGTCCCCGTTGAAAACCATGTTGTCAGCGCGCGAGCTGTCCTGGGCTGCTCCTACAGCTTTTAGATCGGACCACGACTTTTCCGCCTCCATATAGTTTCCAGTCTGCAGAAGGCGATCCAAGTATGGAATCGCGGCAGCGGCCGGAAACGGATGACGTTCGGCGATGAGCTGCTTCCACATTGTGTCGGTTGGAAACTTAGGATGATAGGTCTTTACAAGGTACAGATATGTCAGTTCGCTCTTAGGATCGTCGAGCGTGTGAATTACTCGCTGCCATACCAGCAGTGGATCATTGAATCCCCGGTCCAAAACGGCAAAGCTGGCTGGCAACGAAACAGGATCCAATTGAAGATACCGCGCAAAATCCTTCAGAGCCTGGTCGCTGTTGCCAATGCGCAAATCGAAGTTGGCTTTGTTCCATTCAAACTCAGGGCGTTGTGGTGCACGCCGCACCGCGCTGGCCAAAGCGTGTACAGCGCAATCGAGATCACCGGCCAATTCACAGCCATTGCTGAGATCCACCCAGTAAGCCGCTTGGTATGGATTGAAGTCGGTGGCACGACTAAGATGCTGGATTGCAGAGGAGCTATCATTCAAATTCCATTCATAGAGCAGTCCAAGCCGGTCATGGATCGCTCCATTGTTTGCATCCAGTCGCAACGCCCACATTAAGTCGGAAATATTATTCGATCGCGCCAGCTCCTTTGCAATAACTATGCGAGCAGCCTGCGAAACCAACGACAGTCCACTCGCAAGCACTAATAATAGAAATACAATGCGCGAAAATGGAGAATGCAGGGTCATTGATCGATGGACAGAGCTGCGAAGCTTTGCGGTCTAAGGAGACTACGCGTGATACCCGGAATAATATGAGCCGTAGTACCCGTCATGGCGCATGTGTACCTTATTTAATGCAACCCCCAATAGGCGGGCATTGGCGCCGTCGAGAATATTGCGAGCTCGACTTACAAACTTCTTGGGTGTAACTCCACTCTCGACGACCAGAATGACGCCATCCACGGCGCTTGCGAGGACCGTCGCATCGGTGACCGCAAGGAGCGGCGGAGAATCAATGATGATGTGCTTAAACCGTCGCCTGAGTTCGCCAAAGAGCGATTCCATCGCTTCCGAGCAAAGCAGCTCGGCCGGGTTCGGCGGGATGGGTCCCGACGGAATGAGCCACAGGTTGGGTTGCTCCTTGTACGGTTGAATAACGTCGTTGATGCTGTCGTGCCCAGTTAAATGTGTGCTCATGCCGCGCTCGTTTTGTATTCCTAAGAGCCGGGCAAGGACCGGCTTGCGCAAGTCGCAGTCGAGCAGTACGACCGAACTGCCGCACTGCGCCAATGCCATGGCGAGATTCAGTGCAGTGCTGCTCTTCCCTTCTCCTATTTTGGCGCTGGTAATAAGAACCGTTTGTGGCGCACGAGAAGCTACAGACAATAGCACCGACGTGCGCAGCGCCCGATAAGCTTCTGACTGCTCGGAAGTGGCCTGCGCCGCCACATTCAGTATTGCAGTTCCATTCTCTCTTGCATTGATACTCCTGTTGGTTGCCAGAAGCCTTTCTGCCCGGGTAAGCCGCTTCATCGGTATGAGGGCCAGCGCTCGGGTCGCAATCAGCATTTCCACTTCTTCAGGGCTCTTCAGCGAATTATCCAATGAATCCTGAATGAAAGCCAGCATGCTCCCGAAAATCATTCCGACAAGCAAGCCGAGTACTATGTTAAGTCGCGTTCTCGGCCTCACTGGGATGATCGGCGCGAGCGCCGGATCCACAATGTGAATATTGGTCGAGCTTAATCCAGCAATAACCGTCGCATCTTTAACACGCTGAAGCAGCCGCTGATAGAGCTGCTGATTAGCTTCGAAGTCTCCCTTTAATAAGTCATGCTCAATCAGCAAGCGGTTGAAGTTCCCCGATTCTTTCTTTTGTTCGGCTAGAGTCGCGCCCAAGAGTTGTTCTCGCCGAGCCGCGGCAAAATAGTCGTTCCGGATCCGCTGGGCTATTCTCCCGCGTTCCGCTGCGATCAACGCGCTCGCCTCTTTCACTTGCTTGTCGAGACGAAGTACCTTGGGATAGTTTGGCCCGTACTGATTCAGCGCCTCAACATATTGGCCGCGAAGATTGGCGTAATTCTCTTCGAGCTTTTGCATTACCTCGTTGTTGGCTATGGCGGGTACTTGATCCGGATTCGTCTGTACCTGATTGTAGAGCGCCTCCTTTTGAATGCGGTCATTTTGCGATTGAGTGAAATTAGTGCTGATTTCGCCCAGCCGTTGCTCGACCACATTTTGCTTCTCCCCTATGCTGAGGATTGCATTCTGACGTTCGTACTCTACGAGCGCGCGTTGTGACTTCTCGACCTTGGCTTTGAGCTCATCGAGTTGCTCTTCCATCTTTCCGGCAGCCTGGCGTGTGGCGTCATACTTTTGCCGAAAATTATAGTCGCTATAATTTTCCACCTGGGTATTGGCTATCCGAGCAGCTAGTTCAGGATCGCGACTCTCGAAACCGACGAGAACTACTCGGCTGCCCGGAACCAATTCAACACTGAGCTGCCTCTTAAATGTCTCGATCAGTTTCATTTTGTGCGCTTGTGACTCGGTAACTCGACTCTCGTCAGCAAACATCCGGTTGTCGGCAAGCCTGAGCTCTTCAATCGTTCGCCAAGCCAGATTGTCGCTTTGCAAAACTTGGATCTGGGTTCGCAAGAAATCTTGGTCGGTCTGCAATTGCTGGTAGCGATCATTGAGCATCTGCGTTTGCGGAGTGTCCGCTTCAACTTCAATGCGCGCAGTGGCTTTGTAAACCGGCTTCATCTTTAGCGATGCCAGTGTGGCGGTGAGCGTAGCCAGAAACACTACGGCGAGGATGCTCCATCGGCGGCGAAGCAAGATATTCCAATAGAGCGCCAGCGATCCCGCTTCTGGGCTGGCGTTTGGATCTGGATAATAGCGCGGGGCAATCGTGATGGGTTCTGGAGTAGGGTGTGGCGCAATCTCGTAATCGACGAGTTCCCTGCGCGTTGCGGGATCACTCTTCATCAGTGGATTCGTCATTCGAGTCCTCTCAATATGGCCTGTAGATTGCAACTCCAGTGGCAACCTGGATTGCCGCTTCGGCGCCTCGCGTTAGAGCCTTCTTGCCAGCACTTTCGGGAACAAAGAGAATATCGTCAGGTTGCAGAGGAACATCCGGGCTCTTGCCTGCAAAAATATTGCGCAAATTTACCGCAATCTCCGTGCGGCCGTTGGTCGCGGAACTGTTCCTCCTTATGATGAGTGCATCGTTTCGCCTGGCAGTCGGCTTAAGATCCTCTGCCAGTGCTATGGCTTGCATAACTGAGAGTTTGTCGTGTTCCGTAGTCAGTTCAAATCCGCCTGACTTATGTACTGCTCCAACCACGTAGATGACATCTGCAGGGGGAACTGTTACCCAGTCCCCAGGGCAGACATCTACATTGAGTTTCGCGTCTGTCGATGAGAGAAGCGTCCTGAGATTAAGGGTGGTCACCTGCTGCGTTCTGGAAGTCTCTGTTGAAGAGCCTTGCCCATTTATACTTTCAGTTTGCCCGCAGGTGGATAGACGGATGATTCTAACCACCGGCCCTGCGTTATCGGCCAATCCGCCAGCCAGCGACAGTACGTCAAAAATTCTAGTTGGCCCCATAACCTCATATATTTGAGGCTTCTTAACCGCTCCGGTGATCGCGATGGAGTGTAGTCGCGACTCTTTAACATTAATCGTGATGTGCGGATCCGTCAGCGTGCCCGATTGTTGCAATAACTGGCGCAATTTTAGCGATACCGCTTCAAGGGTGAGACCAGCGGCGTCGATCGGCTTTGGAATGAGCGGAAAATCGAGCTGGCCAGTGGTGCTTATTCGATACTGGCGCGATAGCTCAGGTACGTCCACGATAAAGATATCGAGCAGATCGTCCGGACTGATCACATAATCTCTGGAACCCACACTCAGAGTGCTGGACGAGTCCGGTGCATGTAACGTGCGCTCGTTGGAGGTTTGCGCCAGGGCGGTGTCGACACAGCAAAACACTGCCACCGCAATTACATAGGTAGACACCTTTGTTCGCACGTTAATGAGCATGCGTTTGACCTCCATGGTCATATGGGATTGTCTAAGGAGTAGGTGTTATGACGTTAAGATCAAGTCACGCCGCATGGTGATAGATTGCAGGGCTCCGGCGCGCCTCGATCGAGAGATTAGTGGAGCACTGTTCTATATCGGCAGAATCAACTTCAATCGCGACCGATCGCTTGATAAGATCGATGGATAGAACTACTTTGGACTGATTTCTAGCCTCGATCAGGATACCTTCCAAGCCTGTTAATGGCCCGGCTATAATTCGTACTGATTGGCCGATTGTGAGGAATGGATGTGGTTCTGTCCTGAATTTATCCAAGGCAATTCTCAGATGGTCGATGTCGCTAACGGGTAGAGCTACAGGACAGTCATTTCCAGCGCAGATGAAAGAAACCACGCCTGACACTTTGAGAACTTCAAGACGTCGACTAAGAGGTATTCGAGTGAACAGATAGCCGGGAAACAGAGGCAATTCAATTTGCACTCTCAAGCCGTTGTTCCAACGTTTCTCCTGTTTGTAGAGGGGAAGAAAGAACTCGATTGAGTGCTGTTGCAGTTGAACAGCCACTTTCTTTTCATGACGGGCACGCGTATACACTGCGTACCAACTCTCAGCCGATCCAACTGCTGATCCTAACATTGAGCGAGGTCCCCCTGGTTGAGAGACGTATAGCTTCGCCATCTCGCTTAGAATCGTCCCCGTCAGAACCGCCACGGAAGAGTTCTCAAAGCGCATTTAAGAGGTAGATAACCGCAACGTTGACCTTTGATTTCGTTTCTGCATTCAGAGTTGTCTCTGGTTCTTGCGCCAAACTCTGCCATGTCATATTGGGCGGGCCGTGTAGTGCGGCGCTCTCTTATGTCTCGATAGCCAGGGCCAAAGTTACATTCTTAAAAAGCTTGATACGGGACAATTGAAATCTGTTTATCCACGTGGTGTTCTCGGTTTGCATGGTTTTGAAGAAGACGAGAAACGCAGACCGGGAAAAGACAAAATCCAGAGACTCAAGAGCCAGAACACGGATTTAACGGATCTGACGAATCAGAACAATTCTTGCGACATCGCGATTGCGCGCTTGAGAATCCCGCAATCGCCCGATCGCGAAATCACCCGATCTGGCAGTATCCGTCCATCCGTTTAATCCGTGTTCTGGCGTTTGGTTTTTACCTTGGCCACCGTTTTTCGACACTAATTTGGACAGCCCTGTAGTATGCTGCGTCCCCGCCCTGCTGGTAGCACCTTACACGTGTGTGCGACCCAACCCTTGCAGCCGCGCCGGGACGCAGCCTGCCACACCCCCAACCGTTACGGCTTTACCTAACGCATAAGAGACGGAATTTTCAGCCATTATTCAATTTTCAACATCCATTCCCGGGCTGAATTGTCGTACTATGCAAAGCTGAGTTTCTGGATTGCGCTGCGGGACCCACCCCCCAAAACCCGGGTAGCAATTAACTCGATTCATAGCAATGCTTTCCCTCGCACGGGGGATACCGAGACTGAAATTCCGGGGAAATTAGAAATGCGACGAACGCTCAGCCTTTTTGTGGTCGTGTCGCTGGCCGTGCTCAGGGCCACGGGACAAGTCGATGTAAATACGATCAACACCATCGCCGGAGGCGGCGCACAGCCTAATCTGGCGACCAGCGCCTACCTGCCGCAACCCACTTCTGCGGTGAGAGACAGCGCTGGCAATACGTACTTCGCGGTTCCGGCGCTCAATACGGTGTTCGTCGTGAATGCCAGTGGGGCACTGAGCGTTTACGCGGGAACCGGCATCGCGGGCTTTTCCGGCGATGGCGGCGCGGCAAGCCAGGCGCAACTCAATTTCCCGACTGGTCTTGCCATCGATCAAGGCAACAATCTTTTCATCTCCGAGCTAAACAACAACAGAATTCGTCGCATAGACGCGCTCACGCAGAAGATCACTACAGTAGCCGGAAGCGAGGATCCATATTTTGGCGCCTATGGCGGCGATGGCGGCGCGGCGACCAATGCTCGCCTGAGCTCTCCTACGGGCATAGCTGTCGACAGCAATGGGAATTTGTTTATCGCCGATACCGGGAACGCGGTAATACGCCGCGTCGATGCGGCTACGCA
>QIBC01000372.1 GCA_003225215.1 Acidobacteriota bacterium | reverse complement strand
ACCCTGCTCGAGAATCGCTTCGAATTCAGCCGCTATTTGCGGACGTTGAAGCAGAAGCCCCTGCGTTAGCGGAGATCAGTTGTTTCGGCTTGAACGGAGCGCCGGGCGAAGGCGCCCGGCGCTCTGTTAATGGAAGGAATGTAATGCCCGATATCCTGCTACAACTCATGGAAGAGCTCAATCGAGGCTCGCTTAAGGTCATCGACCTGACGCAGCCGCTCTCTCCCGACACTCCCATCCTTCCGCTGCCTCCCCAGTTTCAGAACACTCCTCGATTCCGCATATGGGAACTCTCGCATTACGATGAGCGCGGCCCAGCGTGGTACTGGAATGCGTTTGAGACCGGCGAGCATACCGGAACGCACTTCGATGCGCCTATCCACTGGATCAGCGGCAAAGATCTTCGCGACAACAGTGTCGATCGAATTCCGCCTCGTCAATTCATCGGGCCGGCATGCGTGCTCGACATCGCCGACCGGGCGTCACACAATCCCGATCATCTTGTCGTTCCGGAAGACATCCTGAAATGGGAAGCCGAGCACGGCCGGATTCCTGCAGGATCGTGGGTATTGCTGCGCACCGGCTGGTCGCGAAGACAGGAGCCGGACTACATCAACCTGAAGGACGATGGACCGCACACACCTGGATTCACCCAGGAAAGTTCAAGGCTCTTGGCTAAAGACCGAGACGTTCTGGGAGTCGGGGTCGAGACGGTCGGCACTGATGCCGGCCAGGCGGCAAAGTTCGATCCACCATTCCCAAATCACTACATCATGCATGGAAGCGGCAAATTCGGCCTGGCGGGTTTGACCAATCTGGATCAGTTGCCAATCACCGGAGCCATCGTCATTGCGGCGCCGCTCAAGATTGTGAACGGTTCAGGAAGTCCTGTCCGAGTGATTGCGCTTATGCAAAACCCCCGGTGAGGAGGTCTCCCGAAGCTCCAATGTTGCATGTGCTTCGATGAAAGTGCTGGACGCCGTGGCACTCCGAGCATCATCAACTATTCGTACCTGAGCGCTTCGAGTGGATGCAGCCGGGCCGCTCTTCGCGCGGGGAGGTAGCTGGCCACCAGGGCGACAACGAAGATCAGGAGGGCGGCCAGGACAAACATCAAAGAGTCGCGAACGCGAAGACCGTAGATCATGCTGGCCTCGATCTTTGCCAGTGCTGCTGCGCCGATCAGGCCCAGGAATGCGCCGGCGGCTACCAGGCGCGCGCCGCGTCCCATCACGAGGCGCAGCACCTGGCCTGTGTTGGCGCCCAACGCCATGCGAATCCCAAATTCGCGTGTCCGCTGCGAAACGGAATACGACACCACTCCGTACACGCCGACCGCCGCCAGCAGCAGGGCCAGCGTCCCGAATTGTGTAACCAGCAGGGCGGGCAAACGTCGCACGAACATCGGTACGGAGCCTTCCACTTTGGAATCGAGTGTGCCGAGTCTATAGATCGCGGTGTCAGGATCGAGCTGCAGCAGCGTGCGGCGGACGCTCTCCGCGACTCCGGCTGGGTCTCCTGAAGTGCGCACGATCAGGTTTCCGAAAGTGTTCGCGGACTGGGAAAAAGGCTCGTAAACCGTAGGACTGTCGGGAGCATCGAAAAATCCGTCCTTGATCTCGTCCACTACCCCGACGATCTCGCGCGCCTTCTGCGTTGGCGAGAAGGTGAACGTCAAAGTCTTGCCCAAGGCATCGCCGCCGAAATATTTGTCGGCCAGCACGCGATTCACGATGATCACCTCCTGCGAGATGTCTGAGTCGCGATCGTCGAACATTCTTCCTTTGAGCATCCGCGCCTGCAGCGTAGAGAAATAATGGTTGGTAATACTGCGGATGTTGGCCTCCGGCTGCACTGCGCTGGTGGGCGCGACAGAGCCTTGCGGACGAAAGCGAATCGTGTTGCATCCGTCGCAGGTGAGCGGAAGGACGCTCACAACGGCAACTCCGTCCACTCCGGGAATAGCGCCGATCGCCTGCTCCACGGCGCGCTCATACGCGATTATTTTTGTCGAGCGCTGCGGAGTGGGAGGATCGGTCTTCGGCGGTTTGGGATCTTGATAATGCGAAGGCGGGGCCTGAAACCCCAGTGTGAGGAGATTGTGACGGTTGAATCCGGGATAAACATTCACTAGCCGCCACATGCCCACAACCAGCAGGCCGGATCCGACAAGCAGCATCGCCGCCAAACCGGCTTCACCGACCACCAGAGCATCCCGCAGCCAGCTCTTCCCGGTTGAGGTGCGCGTATCCTGTGCCAATTCGGAATTCAGATTCGCCTTGCCGCCACGCAGCGCCGGAGCCAGTCCGAAGGCGATGCCTGCGACGACCGCCAGAAAGAAGGTGAAGAGCAGTACCTGCACATCGACGTGGAGACGCTCGAGGAAGGGCATGCTGGTGCGAACGCTGGCCGGTATGCTGGCAGCCAGAAGAGTTACGGCGAAGCGCGCTACTGCAACCGCTGCCGCGCCTGCGATTAACGACAGCAGCACACTTTCCACCAGAAACTGCCGGGCGATGCGGCCCGCCGAGGCGCCTACCGCGCGGCGCACTGCCACCTCACGCGCGCGTCCG
>QIBC01000170.1 GCA_003225215.1 Acidobacteriota bacterium | reverse complement strand
TAAGATTCCAGCGCTCGAGCAACTTCGAAAAGCTATCAGCGAAACTGAGAAGGCAACGCAGCCAAAGAAAAAGCCTTGAGGACATTACGGTCCGAAAAAGGAATTATTGCGTACTGGCCGCGACCCGCGTTCCTCGTTTCTTCAGCGGGTGCAACTTTGGCGGCCGCTATCTTCTAACCCCACCGTCGTTTGACACTGCTACAACTGCTTCCTAGACTTGAGCTTCAAGAATCCGGAGCTGATGTCACGCACTTGGTGCGATCAGAGTTGGTCGCAACTCGTGTGGACGCGTCCAATTATTAGACCGAAGGAAAAAGGCCCATCATGAGTCGGAGTTTGATTGCATTCTTACTATTGTTCTTAGTCTCCAGCAACGCTGTTGCCGATTTAAGGTCAACGAAGAACTTCAATGCGAATACCATAATCGGCGCTGCACAGGGTGAGAAGTCCGCCGCACCGTCTACGTCGACTGCGCAAGCGTCTGACGACTCCAAGGCTGGCCAGACTGCGAATCCAGGTCCGGCGAAGAAGCGAGCAATTCGCATCGGCGTAGCGCAGATTGCGAGCACCGTTGAGAGTTCGCTATCGATTGACGGATTGCAGCAGGAGCTAGTCAACGACCTGAATTTCCTCGGCGCACAAGGAGTCGCTATCTCAACGGATCCTCACGACCGTGAGGGTGCCCTCGAGCAAGCCAAGCTGCAAGCTTGTGACTATGTCGTGTTTACGACCATCAATGGTTTGAAGACTGCAAGCGTTGGACAGAAGCTCGGCAGTGTTTTCAATCGTGGTGGTCTCGGCGCTGTGGGCGGCAGTGGACAGGGGCGCGTCGAATTGAATGCCCAAGTAAAGGTCTTCCAGCCGGACGGTGCAACACCGTTATTCGACGGTGATGTAAATTTCCGCCAGAACGACACCGAAGGAACGGCTAAGGGACTGATGAAGACCGAGGCGAGAAACGTGATGCTGCAGATTAGGAAGTTGCAGGGTTCGAAGTAGATTCAGTTAAGACTGTCATCCTGAGGCCAGGTGTTGGCCGAAGGATCTCCCGGAATGAATCGGACTTGATTGCTGTATCGCGGCTCTTACACGAGAATTCTCGCCAAATTCAGTGCGTTTAAGTTCGATGCATCGCGGGAGATCCTTCGGCCAACACCTGGCCTCAGGATGACAATTTCAAAGGTGACGTGAAGCTGACTTGCCGTATGTTCTGTACAGCCCATTACGCAGTAGCAGCCATCTGCACCTTCGATTGTTCCTCACCGAACCTCACCGAGACAATCTTCGACACACCCGGTTCCTGCATGGTGACGCCGTAGAGCACAGGTGACGAGCTGATCGTGCGCTTGTGGTGAGTGATCACGATGAACTGAGTACGATCGCTCATCTCTTTCACCAGCTCGGTGAAGCGTCCAACGTTCGATTCGTCCAGCGGCGCGTCCACTTCGTCGAGGATGCAGAACGGGCTCGGCTGATATTGGAAGATGCCGACAAGCAGCGACAGCGCAGTCAGAGCCTTCTCGCCGCCGGAAAGCAGCAACACGTTTTGAAGTTTCTTTCCTGGCGGTGATGCAACGATGTCGATACCGCTCTCCGCGGAGTTTTCTTCGTCGGTGAGCTTCATGAATCCATGTCCACCTGCGAATAGCTTTCGAAAGGTGACCTGGAAGTTCTCATTGATCTTGACAAAAGCCTCATCGAACTTCTGCTTCGAGAACTCGTCGATTTCACGAATCGTGTTTTGCGTGTTCTCGATTGAGTCCAGCAAGTCTTTCCGCTGGATTTCCAGGAACTCGTGACGCTGGGCGGTTTCTTTGTATTCCTCCAGTGCCATCATGTTTACCGGGCCCATGTTGTCGAGCTTCGTTCGCATCTCGCGATAGAGTTCCTCTTCCTGCGCGAGAGCTTCGCCTTCGACCATTGCGATGGAGGTGTCAGCGAGCAGAACGTCGCTTGTAAGCGACAGCTCTTGCAGGCAGGTCTCAGCCAAATGCTGCATGTCAGACTGAAGTCTGGCGAGCGTTGTCGAGAGCTCGCTGCGCCGATCGCGGAGCGCATCGAGTTCCTGGCGCGCAGTGCGCAGGGAAGCGTCGAGCTCGGTGGCAAGCAGACGCGTTTGATCGCCTGCTCGCTGCAGTTCGGCGGCTTTCAACTCGCCGCTCTCGCGCTCTGCCTGAAGTGAGATCAGGACTTCCGCCAAGCGGACGTTCTCCTGCTCGCGCTCGTGCTTCTCCGCTGCGGCACCTGCAATCTGCGATTCCAGAGTCTCAATCCTCGACCGCACTTCTGCGACCATGCGATTGATTCGCTCCAAAGCAGTGGCGGCTGCTCGACGGCGCTCTTCCAATCCGGCAAGGCGGGCCTTGGCCTCGGCCGCGCGTTGCAGGGCAGTGTCACGCGTCGCACGATTTTCGGCGAGCGCTTGCTGCGCGTTGTTCAACTCCAACTGGAGCTCACACTGATTGACTTCGTGCCGCTCCAGTTCCTCGCGTTTGAACGCCAGCATCTCTTCCTTGCCGGATTGCTGTTGCTGAATCCGATCCATCTCAAGACGGAATTGGTGCAGCCGCTGTTCCGTCCGCGAAAGCTCGGCTTCCATTTGCTTGAGAGCCACACCGGAGCTATGGGCATCCTTCTCCGCTTCGTGCCGTTCATCCTGTAATCGTTCCAGCAGGGCAGCGAGTTCAGCGACTTCTCTCGCTAGCATCTGAACACGGAGTTCCTCATTGCGCAGTGCGCCTTCCAGGGCTTGTACGGTGCGGCTGATATCACGCAGCTCACGCTTGAGCGACAGAGGTCCCTCCGTGCGTTGCTTGCCACCTGTCACCGTGACGTTATGGAAGGTCTCGCCCGAGGGTGAGAGGAAAAATGCGTCTGGATTTTCAAGTGCCAGTTCGCGGGCTACCGCCGAATCGGGCGTGATGTAACCGTCGCGCAGCTTGGGCAAGATTACTTCCAGCGATTTGCCGAAGCCGTTCAGGACGCGGATGCAGCGCGTGAGCGGCACGATGGATTCGCTCGCTGGAGCACGCTGTGCGTTCTCGTCTACTGCAAACGAAAACTTCGCCTGAGAGTCGTTCGGATGGACCAGGAAGGTTGCGCGGCCATCGGCGTCGCCCTTGAGTAAACGCATGCCTTCCTCGGCTGCGTTCCACGACTTCACCACGATGTAGTTCAATTCATCGCGGAAGAAGTCGTCGATCACGCCTTCATACTGGTCATCGACTTCGAGAAAGTCGGCAAGGACTCCTGCAGGAGCTAATCCACCTTCTAGAACGTTTGCTTTCAGCAATCGCTTCACCGACTCGGTTGAATAGCCGTGATCCCTGAGCAAAGCGTCGATCGATGCTTTCTTGCCCATGGCGGTCGCAAGTTCGCCGCGAAGTCCATCGACGTGGCGCTTGCATTCCAATTCCAGCGCGCGCTTCTCTTCAAGAGCAGCGCGGACCTCAGAGATGCGATTCGAGAGCGCATTCACAGTGTCTGTGATGGACTCGAACTCCATCGTCACCTGTCCACGCCGACCTCCGAGCGATTCGGCTTCGACGGTAGTTGCTTCCGTCTCAGACCCAATCCGCTCTCGTTGTGCAGCGAGTGACGAGAGATGATCTTCGGCCTGTAATATTTCGCTGCGGACTCGGCCTACTGCCGACATCACTTCCATTGCCGATCTGCGACGCAGTTCCTGCTGTTGTTCGAGATCGAAGAGCTGCCGTCCGGATTCGGCTACCTGTTCCTGCTCAAATCGATGCTGCTGCTCCGCCAGTTCGACATCTGTTGCGGCGGACTCGAGCACCGCTCGGTTATCGACTTCCTCGGCCGCCAGTTCTTCGAAGCGGATTTGAATCCGCTCAAGTTCGGCCTGATTCGCCACTGTTTGGGCTGTGAGATCGGCGCATCGCTCCTGGTTGTTACTGCGGCGAGAGCTAATGCGGCCACTCTCAATTTCGATGGTTCCCAACCGTTCCCGCACTGTGCGGATTTCACCATCGATTGCGTATCCGCGTTCTACCGCTGCCGTGTGCGCCATCTCCATTTCTGTGAGCGACGCGTTGCGCGTGTTTAGTTCATCGGTGAGAGCCTGAATCTGTTCTTCGAGCGCAGCGTTTTCGCGCGTCATGTGCGTGAGCTTGCTGGCGAGCACGATCCGCAGTTTCTCGCGCATCTCATCGCGCAGCTTGCCGTAACGCTCAGCTTTCGCCGCCTGACGCTTGAGCGAATTCATCTGGCGCGTGACTTCATCAAAGATGTCGTTGATGCGCGAGAGATTTTGGCGCGATTGCTCCAGCCGAAGCTCGGCCAGACGCTTCTTGGTTTTGAATCTTGTAATTCCCGCAGCCTCTTCGATGATGGCTCGCCGATCGTGAGGCTTGCTCGAGAGAATTTGTCCGATGCGTCCCTGTTCGATGATCGCGTACGACTCAGGTCCCAGGCCGGTGCCCATGAAGATGTCCTGGATGTCGCGTAGTCGGCACAGCTTTCCGTTCAGCAGGTATTCGCTTTCACCCGACCGGAACAGGCGCCGTGTGACAACTATCTCGCCGGCTCGGAACTGCATCTTGAACTTACGCCTACGAATCCTCAGCACCACATCAGGCGTTGTGGAGCCCGGAGCTTGATTTCCCGGTTCGGGATCTTCCACTTCGGGGCTCTCAGGCGACTCAGAATCAGTGGCGCTCAATTCAGTAGGCTGATCGTCCGCAGGCTCGGCCACAATGTTGCCTTCTACGTCGATGAACTGTCCTGGCCGTGCTTCCTCTTCGGCTTGCGCTGCGTCTTCCGCCGCAGATGAACGAACGGTGGCTTCATCCCAATCTTCGGCTGATAGTTCGTCCTGGATATCAATTTCGGGAGCTCCGCTGGCGTCACCGTCGTATACATCGGGATCGATGAGCGTGAGAGAAACTTCAGCCATACCAGTGGGCTTCCGATCACGGGTTCCGGCGAAGATCACGTCTTCCATGCGCGCGCCGCGCAAAGTGCGTGCCGACTGTTCGCCTAGCACCCAGGAAATTGCATCGGAAACGTTCGACTTGCCGCAGCCATTAGGGCCAACGATGGAGGCGATGCCGTCACCGTGAAACTTGAGTTCGGTACGGTCGCAGAAGGATTTGAAACCGAGGATCTGAAGCTTTTTCAGCTTAAGCACAGCACTCTCCTTTAGCGAGGAAAGAAGGGATCTCAACAACGGACGTGCCATGGTTCAAATGAGCCATGAAAAGCGGCAATTCCGAGATGAGCAGAGGGTGTTTACTCAAATGGTTCCACCTGCAGACACTGCCGCCAAAGACAGCAGCATCATCCAGTTGCGACGTGCTCACTTTACGATTGGGTGCTTTCGCCGTCAATATAGCGCCCCAATATATTGTGGATATTACGTCAGGAACACAGGATATCGCACCCGTGTTGCGGCAGATGAGTAAATTGATCGCCATTCTCAGGAAGTGGCGGAATCGTCGAGAGCTGTGGAAATCTTAGCAGGAATTGGGCCAAATCGCCCTCTTTTTTAGTTTCACTGTCGGGCTATTTCACATTGTCATCCTGAGCCCTCCATTGGGCGAAGGATCTCCCGCGAATGCGTCGGATGGGAATGTAATGTCCCGGCTCTTTGGCCGAGGCGCTTGTGTTCGTGCCGTAAAGGAGCGACAACCAGTTCTTCGGCGAAGTGCCGGGATGCAGCATTCCAGTCGACACATCGGGGAGTTCCTTCGCCCAAAAAGAGGAGCTCAGGATGACAAATGTAAGGCCCAGCAATGAAGAACTCCGCTGATCCCAGAAGCCAACCCGAGCACGTCACGCCTGTTAAAATCGCCCGTGCTCCTCCTCAGAACCCTGTCAGCCACGTTGCTGATTTCCGCCTCATTCCTCTTCGGACAATCCACTCACAAAGCCACTGGCACAGCGCCGCATCATGGCACGTCACGTTTCGCCAAGCCGGCATATGTAATTCCTGATCTCGCGGAGCGGCTGGCCAAGTACAAGCGTGTAGTGATCCCGTTCGACAAGTCCAAGCTCTCGGCGCGCGAGCTTCAGATGATTGCCAAACTGGTCGATGCGGCGCAGTACGTCGATGACATTTTCTGGCGCCAGAGCGATCCCGAGGGTCTGGAGCTTTATAAACGCCTCGAGAACTCCCAGAATCCCCGAGACGTTCAACTGCGCCGTTTTCTCACGATCAACGGGAGTCGCTTCGATCTCACGAATGAGAACAAGCCCTTTATAGGAATGCAGCCGATGTCGCCGGGCCGCGGAATGTATCCGGAAGGACTCACGCGCGAGGAGCTGGAGAGGTACGTCGCAGCGCATCCGCAACAAAAGGAAGAGCTCTACAGCGCGTACACCGTGATCCGCCGGAACGGGGATCAGCTTGAGGCGATTCCATATCATGTTGCCTATCGCCAGTTTCTGATTCCTGCAGCGAAAGCCCTGCGTGAGGCTGCCGATCTTTCAGACGACAAAGCATTCGCCGATTTCCTTCGTCTTCGCGCCGATGCTTTTCTTTCCGACGATTACTACAAGAGCGACCTCGCCTGGGTCGATCTGCAGAATCCGAAATTCGACGTGATCATGGCGCCCTACGAGACCTATTTGGACGGCGTTCTTGGGGTGAAGACTTCCTACGGCGCTGCGGTCATGATTCGCAACGAAGGGGAGAGCGCAAAGCTCGCAACTTATCAGCAGCACGTTCCCGAGATTCAGGATGCGCTGCCGCTCGCACCCGAAGATCGCCCGTCGAAAGCGGGCCAGCCGACTCCGATGGAGGTCCTGGACACACCATTCCGCGGCGGCGATCTGCGGCACGGCTATCAGGCGGTTGCCGACAACCTTCCCAACGATGCGCGTATTCATGAGCAAAAGGGCACGAAGAAGATCTTCTTCAAGAACTACATGGATGCCCGTGTGAACGACGTAATTCTTCCGTTGGCCAAGGGCATCATGGATCCTCAGCAGGCGACGCAGGCAAGCGCGGACGGGTACATGGCATCGACGGTAATGCATGAGATCTGCCACGGTCTTGGTCCGGCGTATGCGCGGACTTCTTCGGGCCGAAAAGATATTCGCGAGGCTCTGGGCGATTTATTTCCCGGACTGGAAGAAGCGAAGGCCGACGTCGTTGGAATGTACAGTCTGAAATTTCTAATGGACAAGGGCGTCTTACCTAAGGAGCGCGAACAGGAGTACTACGCCTCATACGTCGCCGGGATTTTCCGTACTGTGCGCTTCGGCGTCGGAGAGGCGCACGGTCGCGCTGAGATGATGGAGTTCAATTACCTGAGTGAGCAGAAGGCTATCACTCGTGATAGCTCAGGTCGCTATCGCATCGACTACGCCAAAATTCCGGATACTATTGCCATCCTTGCTAAAGAATTGCTGGAACAAGAAGCCACCGGTGATCGTAATCGAGCCAGTAGCTGGTTCCAGAAATATGACGTAATGCCCGGCGAACTTAAATCGAGTCTCGCGCAGTTGCGGAGCGTGCCGGTGGATGTCGATCCCGCACAGCCTTTTCCTGAAAAGGCTCAATAAGGAGATCAATGCACAACATCGAGAAGAGAAAGTATGAACGCGTCTCGCTACCCGGACAATCAGGCCCATACATCGAAGACGCCGCCGGCAAACGCCTGGGTGCGCTTCGCGTCATCGGACAGGGTGGTCTTTTCTGCGAGTGCGATCCCAAGACTTACCGCGCCGGAGAAATCGTTTTGCTGCGCATTGTCGATCCGAGCGAGGGGATAGAGCGCAGCGTGAGTTGTGAAGTTCGCTATACGGAAGACAAAGGTATTGGTTTTGCCTTCGAAGATCTCGGCCCAGATTCAGCAGTCGAGATCGGCGTGATTATCGGCAAGTACTATTCGGCAGGAAAAAAGTAGCCGTTAAATCTGATGGAGAGGTCGGCTCGTGACGATTCTCATTTCGCTTCTACTGGGATTTGCTACCGGCATTCTTTCAGGCCTGGTCGGTATCGGCGGCGGCATCATCATCATTCCCGCTTTGATCTATGGCTTCCACATGAGTCAGCGGCGCGCCCAGGGCACTTCGCTTGGAGTTTTACTGGCGCCGATCGGAATTCTCGCCTTCATCGAGTACTACAAGGCCGGCAACGTCGATGTGAAAACGGCGATTATTATTGCTCTTGGTTTCGTCTTCGGCGGATACTTTGGGGGCACGTGGGCTCAGCAGATACCGCAGAACGTCCTCAGAAAAATGTTTGCCGTGCTGCTTGCGGTTACTGCGGCGAAGATGTTTTTCCAGAAATAATTCCCTCACTTCGCGATTGCGAGCGGAAGTAGAGGAAGACGGGAATTCCTGCCAGGATTACAGCGCTTCCCACCAGCGATCTCTTTAGATTCTCCGTGAAAGTCGAATAGAGCAGAAAAGCA
>QIBC01000371.1 GCA_003225215.1 Acidobacteriota bacterium | reverse complement strand
ACATCGCGTTCGGCCGCGATTTGGTAAAGCTCGCGTATCTCGATCGTCTCGGGCAAAACTACCTTCATTCTTCCTTTTCCAAACAAAGCGCATTCGCAGCCGAGCTGTTGCACGGCATCGGCAAAGGAATTGTCCTCACCATGCGTCTCGAGTTCGAGAAATTTGCGATTGAGTCGCCGTTCCTCCTCGAGATTGCAGATGTTTGCGATGGCCCCATCGCGCAGGATGATGACTTCATCGCAGCATTCATCGACATCGCGCAGAAGATGCGACGAGATCACGACATGCATGTTGCCGGCATCGCGAATCTCGCGGATGAGCTGGATCATGCGATTGCGCGCCGGCGGATCCAGACCATTTGTCGGCTCGTCGAGGAACACTAATCGCGGACCATGCGCAATCGCCTGTGCCAGCTTCGCAAGCTGCTTCATGCCAAGCGAGTACGTGCCGACTTTGCGATAGCGCACCTCGCCCAGCCCAACATAGAAGAGCGCCTCATGTGCACGTTCGAGAGCATGCGTCGAGGGTAAACCCGATAGCTCTGCCATGTAACGGACGAAACGCACGCCGGTCAGGTTGGAGATGAAGGCATCGCTCTCCGGCATGTAACCAATCAGCCCACGCAGCTCGCGGCTGTGCTCGCCAATGTCCTTCCCAAAAATCCGTGCGGTACCTCGTGCCGGAGGATAGAACCCAAGCAGGGTGTTCAGCAGCGTCGACTTGCCCGATCCGTTAGGACCGAGCAAGCCGATGCAGCGTCCGTGAAGTTCGCCCTTGAGTTGCTTCAGAACGGAGCGCGCGCCGAAGCGAACTTCCAGGCCATCGAGTTCTATGACGGGAGCCATGCTGTCCTTTACGGAGTCACACCCTTCGGAGTTCCCGATTTGAGCTGTTGGAGCAACGAGGAGATCGCCAGCGACTTCAGATCGAGTCCGAGACTCTTGCTGTTGCTGGCAAGTTCAATCTGGCTTTCGTCGCCGTACGCACAAATCACGGATGGTTCGCTGTTCTGGACCAGAGTCTGCATGGACTGCAACTGCGACGGCGAGAGCTGCTTCGCAATCGGGCCGATCGCCGGAGCAAGGTTCTGGTAGATCAACCCAGAGACGTTCACGTGTTGATCCGTTGGGAACAGAGCTTTGAATTTCTCTGACTGCGCAATGCTGTTGCTGTCTCTATTTGCGCGAGTGTGAATTGCCTCCGCTACCAATTCCTCGCTTGGACCAGCTACAAGGTAGCCGTCGGAGAACGCGTAGTGGACCTCGACCGGAAACACCGCATCGAGCGAGCGGATCGAGTAATAAATTCGCTGACCTGACTGATGTTCCTCCAGCTTAAGTCCCTGCCGATTGTTCTTCGCTGCTTCGCGGTTGAAATCCTCCAAAAGGCGACTAAGGCTGTATTGAAGTTTGCTCGGATCGTAAACCTCGACAACCAACTTCCATGAAGGAGTCGGGAGTAGCGGACCATCGAGTGCCAATGCAGCTTCTCCTCCAAGAGAAGCGGCGAGATCGTTGCGAATATCGAGATTGAGTTCCGCCTGATGTCGCTCCCAAGAGTCTCCCGCCTGCGGATCTGCCTTGGTGATGACCTGTAGGAGATCGTCCACCATCAATGCCGGACTCTTCGAGACAAACGCACCCACCGCTGCGGCGTTTGGCGTGATGAAGTCGAGCGCTCCAATCGGCGCCGGCGCGGCCAGCCATGAAGCTACTCCTGTACGCGGGCCACTGAAGCTCAGCTCCGCCGTATTGGACGCTTTACCACCATAGTCCTTGCGCTGGGCAATCAGATACTTTGCGTTGGCAAAGCCGCTGCTTTCCAGCATTCCTTCGTGACGATCCGCTTGTGCCGCTACAGCGCCATCGGCTCTCATCTGCTCAAGGTTCACAGCGATCAACAGTCCCGCTCCCGAGGAATACTCGGAGGCGACGCGCTTCCCGAAATCGCTCTGAGCGAAGCCTGAAGCTTCTCCGGCAGACCAGCGTCTGTTGAGATTCGTCAGGGTGGAGATATTAGGCGATGCTGCGACGAACTTCGGAGTGATTAGGACATAGAGGTCGCGGTCGCTGCCTTGAATTGCAGCACCGAGATCTTCCGGCGAGAGCAGATGAACATTGTTCGGCGAATCGCTCCTGGAAATCTGGCCGGCCAGGTACTCTCGCAATCCAGACTTCGCGACCTGCGCCATCACGACTAGATTGCACCGGCGCTCTGAACCGGACGACACGCTGAAAACAATCTCATCGCCCACATAAGTGCTGAGGCCGTGAATCACGTCGATTAAGTGGTTGAAATCAGGACCATTCTGGGATGCGCCTGGACCACGTTGCTGCCACCATTCCCGCAGCAATGCACTCTGCGAAAGCTGCTGCTGGAACAATTGATTTGCCTGCTGCAGCGCCTCTCCGTAATTGGGAACACCGGCATAGACCACGGCGCCGTCAGCAACAAAGTTGAGAAGATGCGATTCGTAGCGAAGATCGGGCAGCTTGATGCTCTGCAGCTTCTTCTCCAGCTTCGAGAACTCGGCAAGTAAAGCGAGATACCTGTCGCGATCCTGACTCCAGGAGATCTCATCCCGAACCGGAACCTCTCCCATGCTCGTGCTGGTCGTAACCTGATCGCCAGCCTG
>QIBC01000370.1 GCA_003225215.1 Acidobacteriota bacterium | reverse complement strand
ATAGAAAAACCGAAAAACCGGGCCGGGTGCCCTGCCCTTGTTTCTTGCTTCCCTTAACGAACCCGGAACGAGTGTGCCCTATCCCTCCGCGGGCGGGTGGCACACCCTATTTTCGGTCAGAGTTTTAGTTTGTAAGTGAACCCACAGCATAGGTGTGGCACACGGAAACAAAATCAGCGTCGGCCACCTGCCGAGGGGTCAGGACGCAGCGAGTTTGGAGCCGCTATCCGGGCGGAGAGGGACGTGTGCATGAATCGTGGTGCCATGCTCAGGTCGTGAGTCGATTGAAATCTCGCCTTTCACCAAATGCAGTCTCTCCTTCATGCTAGTCAGACCAAGACCGTGGCTTTTCACTGCCGCTTCGGGATCGAAACCTGCGCCCGAATCGCTAACTGTGAGGTGAATCTCATCCGACGTTCCTCGCAATTGCACTCTGAAGCGGTTTACTCCGCTGTGCTTCGCGGCGTTGTGCAGCGTTTCCTGGAGAACTCGGAATAAGCAAAGGGAAATATCTGACGATATTGAAGGCGGCACATTAAGAGTTCCGAACTCAACCTCCACCTTCTGTCGCTTCGCGAACTCCTGGCAGAAGTTTTTCATGGCTGGAACGATGCCCAGATATTCCAGATATGAAGAGTGCAACTCATGCGACAAGGCTTGAACATCGCTCAATATCTCCATAATCGTTATTCGCATCTTTTCCAGGCGGATGGGGATTTCATTGCTCGGAAGGTCTTTGAGTTGTTCCATCTCGACCGCGAATAGTGCGAGGCGTTGGCTGATATCGTCGTGAAGTTCTCTCGCGATTCGAGCACGTTCCTGCTCTTGTGCCTCGATCAACTTGCGGCTCTGGCGCTTACGCTCAGTGATGTCACGAGCGATGGCGGCTGCGCCAACAATTTTTCCTACCTCGTCTCGAATGGGAGAAACGCTCACCGAGACCTCAACTCGCACTCCGTCTTTCGTCTTACGGACGGTTTCGTAATGAACGATACTTTCGCCGCGTCGAATCTTTTGCATTATTTGGGGAAAATCATCGGCAACGTCAGGTGGGATAAGGAGCGACACTGGCTTGCCGATCACTTCGTCAGCCGCGTACCCGTAAAGTTGCCGGGCCCCTTGGTTCCATTCCGTGATAATGCCATCGATGTCCTTGCCGATAATGGCATCTTCGGAAAACTCGACAATGGCTGCAAGTCGATTGAGTCGATGTTCCGGAACGGAACTCATGTTGGCACCATTAGCGCCAAACATTTTACTCGTTCTCATACATCGCACAACGGCCAGTTAAGCTCAAGCACCCACAGCATAGGGTGTGGCACGGGGAAACAAAATCACGCCTTATCTCGGCGAAGTTGCCGCCGCAGCCGTGTTAGTCGCCGCGCTGCAACAAAAATCCGTGCACGCATGCCACGACCGTGCAGTTGTTGTTTGAGTCGCGATACTGACCAACCACATTGCCGCTGCTACTTATGCCGAATGCGGCTGCGCTCAAGGAGCCGTTTGGATCGATGAACCGGTATTGACCACCCTTGCTGCGCAAAAAGGCATGTCCTACGGTGAAATTGTTGGCGAAGGCTTGGCCGACAATCTCGCCCTTGGCGTTGATGTCCCATGCATTAACAGCATCGGCGTTGGCATCCCCGAGCCGTTGCACGTCGCCGGATTTGTG
This sequence comes from Acidobacteriota bacterium, assembly GCA_003225215.1. Taxonomy (GTDB): domain Bacteria; phylum Acidobacteriota; class Terriglobia; order Terriglobales; family Acidobacteriaceae; genus Gp1-AA112. The sequence continues at coordinate 1,220 of QIBC01000370.1, read as the reverse complement.
GATGAGGTAGGCAGTGGTGCTCGATCCGTCAAGTCCGACGATGTCGCCCTCGGCGTTCACCCCGTTATTCATGGTCATGCTGTCGGAAAGCCGCGTGAAAGAGCCGTCGTGAAGGAGAAAACCGTGCATGCTGCCTGCCTGGTCGCGATCGTGGATGCAGCCTACGAGATCGCCCTGCGCGTTGATGGCGCGGGGAATGATGCTGTGGGCAAATGAGGGATTGTCATAGACAGGCTGACTGTCGGCGGTTTGATCAGGCGCGTCAAAGTATGTGAATTGTGCATTAGGCCCCGAGCAGGTTGATGCTACGCAAGCAAAGCCCCGGAAGCGGGGCTTGCCGAGAGTGGCTCCATCTTCCAGCGTTAAATAGTCGCCGACTACGACTCCTTGCGGGCTGATGTAGCGCGCCTGTGTGCCGATGGCCGGGTGTTCATCGGTGATGGGCACAATGATGTCGTGGAAAACACCGTCCGGATCACGCAGAAAGCCGCGAAAGTGCGCAGCATTGCAGGGAGTTTGAAGGCAATACCAGCCAACTATGAAACCCTCTGCGTTGATACCGGAGGCGGCCGTCACCAATGCTCCTGGAGGGTCGATTGCGGTAGTAGTTTCCGGCCGGGCAGCAAAGGCTTGGGTGGCCAGCAGTAACAGCCCGGAAATCGACACGAAGAGCGCTCTGTTTTTCATGTGCTTCACACCTCTGTTTCTGGAATAGAATCTGGCGAGCCAGCCTCCCCCTGAAGTGAACCGGCTCAAAGCAGGCTCATCCTATACGGTCTGAGCGAAGCTGTATTCAGAGACATTTAAGAAATTTCTAAAATTTTTCTAAAAAGCCCTAACCCGATACCCGCCAAGCAGATGTACAAGTTCGGCCAGTTCGTTCTCGACCCCGAAGAACGGCTCCTCCTTCGCGACGGGAAACCGGTGTCGCTCACACCTAAGGCATTCGACATCCTGCTGGCCCTGGCAGAGAACAGTGGCCACCTCGTCAAAAAAGATGACTTGATGAGGCGGGTTTGGCCGGATGCGTTCGTGGAAGAAGCAAACCTGGCTCAGAACATCTCCGTCATTCGCCGCGTGCTGGACACCAACGGCGAGCAGTACATCGAGACGGTTCCGAAAATTGGGTATCGCTTGACTGCCAAAACGCAGATCTTGGGCGAGCCGCAGAGCCAGCCGGAGGTATCGCACGGCGCGGAGTCTCCCAGATTTTCCGACAA
>QIBC01000022.1 GCA_003225215.1 Acidobacteriota bacterium | reverse complement strand
ACGCTTCACCCGTCTGGCACAGTTCTATACGGCGGCAGACAAGACCTACGAAGGAGTAATCCGTCTGGGCTTCGCTACCGATACCTGGGATGCCGAAGGAGGGCCTCTCGGGCCATCACAGTTAATTAAAGTTTCACTTGAAGAATTACGAGAAGGGGCTGAGGAACTCACCGGCGACATTGAGCAACAGCCACCCAAGTTTTCCGCCAAGAAGATCGCTGGAGTTCCGGCCTACAAACTCGCACGCAAAGATCGTGAAGTGGAGCTGAAGAAAGTGCGTGTGCATGTTCATCGGTTTGAAATTCACGGTCTGGAGGCTGATCTTGTACCGTTCACAGCGGAAGTAAGTGCCGGAACCTATGTACGGTCGCTCGCGCATGAGCTCGGGCAGAAAGTGGGAGTCGGAGCGCATTTAGCAGAGCTGCGCCGGACCCGTTCGGGGGAGTTCACGCTGGCTCAAGCAATAACCCTCGACGAGTTAGCAGAGATCAGGAAAAATGGCTTGTCTGGCGACAGGGAGCTTGTGGACTCGGTCTCCCAAGTCTCGTTGCACCCTAGGCAAATACTGCCACAGATTCCATCGGTGACGGTGAACGACGAGACAGCTGGCCTTATAGCGAACGGCCGCGCCGTGAACCTTCCGGACTTCTCGGCAGCCCGCCAAGTGAAGGTATTCCTGGGCCAGGAAAAGCTGATCGCCATTGCGAGCCGCATCGCGGGAACTTTATTTCAACCGAAAGTAGTTCTCAGGGCGGCCTAATCCGACCGGAGTGATTTCGACCCCTTCCACAAGAAGGCAGAGTCTAGCGGCGTAAACCCTGGGACAATGTTGAGAACGACGACGGCCCCGAGCCCAAGAGGGACGATATTCATTCTGCGATCTGCACGGGCGATTGAGGTAGGTACGTCTCTCCGGGACTTCCAAATTCGAAATGAGACGGTAACTCGCCAACCTAGGGCTCACGCGGCTCGGCTCTGTTTGTTGCGGCCCCTCGGGCCTTGATATCTGGTCGGATATGCAGCTGGCTACGCTGCACGCTTCACGCGGGGAGAACTCGCCAAGCGAATCGGCAGAGTCACGATTGCCCAAAGAAGTTTCAGGACGCCGTCAACCGCGATTCCAACGATTCGAAATGGCAGCAACAACAGCCAAACCAGCGGATAAAGCAAAAGTGCCAGCAGAGCGACCGGCCAGCAAAGCACCAGCAAGATGCACCACAGGACGAATATCAGCAAGGCTAGATCTCCTAGGCGGAAGTACGGCAGAGAAACTGTGGAAGTTCCTGATGAGGGAGGGAAGAACCGAACCGGTTGCGGAAATCACTCGTATCTGGCGTGTAGTTAACAGAATATCTGTTATCGGACATTGAATGTAAGAGCCGTCAATCCGCTCCCACTTAGCTTCTGGCTCCTAGCCTCTGGCTGCTAGCCAAAGGCAAGAACAACATCTCTCTTGCCGTGCCAGAAGCCAGCAGCAAGCAGCCAGAAGCTCTTTCACATCTTGTAGCGGCCGAAGTCCTCGTCGTTCATATTCTCGAGCAACTTTCGCAGCTCTTCGTTGGAGACTCGATCGGACACCGTAGCGGCCAGCTTGGAGGATTTCAGCACCTCGTCCTCGACGAAGATTGGGCAGTCGAGTCGCATCGCGATGGCCAGCGCATCCGACGGTCGTGAATCGATGCTGATGAACCGCCCTTCGCGCTCGATCCAGATCACGGCGAAGAAGGTATCGTCGCGAAGCTCGGTTACAACCACTTTGGCGACCTTGGACTCGAGGCCGGTGAGGACGTTCTTAATCAGATCGTGAGTCATTGGGCGCGGCGTGGCGACCTTCTCGATCTCAAGAGCGATGGCATTGGCTTCGTAAATCCCTACCCAGATCGGCAGGACGGCATCGCTCGAAGGATCTTTAAGCACGACGATCGGCATGTTGGTGACGGGGTCCATCATCAACCCGCGAATCTTCATCTCGACTTCCATTCGTGACCTCCGTCGTGCCTCCGCCGCGCGAGGGCGCCCGGCGCTCCGTTAATTCAATACCGGCGCTCTGCTAGTTCATCACCAGCTCGCCTACCAGACTGTTTGGGAAGCTCTTCGTTACCAGCACACGGGCGTAGCTTCCGGTCGACGGAAGTATGGGTGAGCTGGTGGTGAAATTCACGGTCTTATTTTGCGTGCTGCGTCCGATCATCTGCCCACGGGCCTCGTTTCGCCCTTCAACCATTACTTCCACGACTTCCCCGATATGCCTCTCGTAGTTAACCCGCTGAATCTCTCTTTGTCGCTCTTGAAGAATGCTCAGGCGTTTCGATTTCTGCTCGTCTGGGATGCTATCTGACATACGAATGGCGGGAGTGTTTGGACGTGGCGAGTACTTGAACGAGAAGACCCCATCGTAGCCTACTTCTTCCAGCAACGTAATCGTCTCCTCAAACTCCTGCTCGGTTTCGCCCGGAAAGCCGACGATGATGTCGGTAGTTAAGCTGATCGGTCGCTTGGCGGACTTCATCCACGAGATGCGCTCAAGATAATCTTCACGGGTATATTCGCGAAGCATAGCTTTTAGTACGCGACTGGAGCCGCTCTGTACCGGCAGATGAACGTGATCGCAGAGGGTGGGCGTGCCTTCGATGGCCTCGACAATATCTCTCGTAAAGTCGCGCGGGTGCGATGTTGTGAAGCGCACGCGACGGATTCCTGGTACCTCGGCGAGCGCAACAAGCAGTTCCGCAAATGTCTTCTCACCAGTAGTATCTCGGTAAGAGTTCACGTTTTGCCCGAGGAGCTGAATCTCGGTGTATCCGCTATCGGCAAGACGACGAGCCTCCTCGAGAACCGACTCAGAAGTGCGGCTGCGCTCTTTGCCGCGCGTATACGGAACCACACAGTAGGCGCAGAACTTGTCGCAGCCTTCGATGATGGTGATGTAGCCTCGGTATGGATTCGTTCGGACGGTGAAAGGGGTATCGAAGGTCTGGTCGGTTTGGCGATCGTCGAGTCCGGTTACACGCTGCTCCCCTGCTTCGATCTGTACCAGCATCTGCGCCAGATTGCGGTACGACGCTGATCCGGCCACGAGCGAGACGTGCGGCGCACGCTCGAAGATCTTTTCGCCTTCCTGCTGAGCGACGCAACCAAGCACACCAAACTTCTTGCCCTGGGCCTGAAGCTTCTTGAAATCATTGAGACGATGGAAAACTTTCTGCTCGGCTTTGTCGCGGATTGAACAGGTGTTATAGAGGATGAGATCGGCCGACTCGACGGTGTCCACCTGAGCGTAGCCCTGCTGCACCAGCGTGCCGATGACTTTTTCTGAGTCATGCACATTCATCTGGCAGCCGAAGGTTTCCAGGTAAAACGTTTTCTGCGTGGTGGACATCACGCTTAGTATAGCGTTTCGCCGCCAGAAACGCGGGTGAAACCACAAGGACACGAAGGTCACGAAGGAAAAGCCGGCATATCCTTCGTGCCTCTTCGTGTCCTTGTGGTTTCCCAGGTTTTTGGTTTCTGGACGCTTTCCCGCGTGATAGGTTGTATGCTCCGTGACCGCACCCCGGCTAGTTTGCTTAACCAACATTCCTACTCCCTATCGGCTCTTTCTGTTTCGCCGGATGCGCGAGAGACTACGCGAGCGCGGATGGGAATTCGAAGCGTGGTTCATGGGCAGTTCCGAATCGGATCGCCATTGGACCTTCGCGAACTCAGACTTTCAGTTTCCTTACCGCTTTCTTGGCCGAGCGCGCTTCCGAATCGGCTCGAATACGCTGTATTGGAACCATGAAATCAGGAGAGTCCTCCGCGACACCCGTCCCGATATTCTGCTGATCTCCGGCGCCTGGATTCACCCTACAACTCTGCTTGCAACTGCTTCGTCTCACCCGAAACGAAAAATCTTCTGGTCCGAATCTCACCTTGGCTCGATCCGATATCGGGGCTTCGTCACCGCAGCAGCACGGCGATGCATGTTGTCGCGGTTCTCGGAGTTTGCAGTTCCGGGCACGCTGGCAAGGGGGTATGTCGAACATCATTCGCCCGGAGCCCAGATTTACTACCTGCCTAACCTTGTAGATCCTACCGTGTTCGAGGGCAATGTAAGGATGTATAAGCGCAGTACGACCTTTGGTTCCACTCGGGGCAAGTATGACAACCGTAAAGTACTGTTGATCGTGGCACGTTTGGTGGAGGAAAAGGGTCTACTCCCCTTCCTGGAAGGAATCGGAAAGCTCAGCCGGCAAAATCAATCAAAACTGGCGGTGCGTATCGCGGGCTCCGGGCGTCTCAGGAAGCCGCTGGAGCATTCGATTGCCCGACAGAGCGTCGACGTGCGTTTAATCGGCCAGAAAACGGCATCGGAATTGGCGGAGTTGTACGCGCAGGCCGATGGGTTTTGCCTCCCATCGCTCTCAGATCCTAATCCCATTTCGGTAATTGAGGCGATGTGGGCAGGTTTACCGTTGCTGCTCTCCTCGAGAGTCGGGAATTATCCCGAGTGCCTGGATCACGGAAGGAACGGCTTCCTGTTTGATTCCCGTGATCCTGAATCCATTGCGAATGCGATTTCCCGCTGGCTGGCCCTCAGTCCGGCGGCATTGAATTCCTTTGGCGAGAAGTCCCTGCAAATTGCCCGTAGCGAGTTCGATCCCGACACGGTGGTCTCGAATTTTCTAGATGACGTGCTTCAGGGATCGGCGAGCAGGCCGGAAAGCCAACTGGAGTCCACGACGGCCTCAAGGTGACTTCCTTGATCGTGAACGCAACCATCGACTCTCAGGAGACTTTTGCATGACAGGATTGATCGTCGTGTATGGGGCCGGCGGACACGGCAAGGTAGTGGCGGAGGTCCTGGCGGCATGCGGCCAGAAAATCGAAGGTTTTATCGATGACAAAGTTTCCCTGGCCGGCTCCAAGGTTTTTGATTTGCCGGTCTTTGCCGCCGCCGAATGGCTGCGTTCTCATTCCGGCGCGCAAGTGGCGCTGGGAATCGGTGACAACGTGGCGCGGGAGCGAGCAGCGAACCGCATAAAGCAGAACGGCTGTGCGCTGCTTACCGTAGTACATCCCAGTGCAGTTGTGGCCCGCAGCGCCAGGATCGACGAGGGAGCAGCCATTATGCCTGTAGCCGTGCTGAACCCGGATTGCGAGATTGGTGAGGGGGCCATCATTAATACCGGCGCAATCGTCGAGCACGATGTGCGAATCGGCCGCTTTGCCCACCTCTCACCCAACTCCGCCACGGGTGGAGGAGCGCAGATCGGCTCCTATGCCCATATCGGCATGGGAGCATCTGTTCTTCCGCTGCAGAGAGTAGGTGCGCGCAGCGTAATTGGGGCCGGGGCCGTTGTGGTCTCCGATATTCCCGAGGGCGAGATCGCCTACGGCATTCCGGCCAAAGTAACGCCGACAGCCAAGGAATGCGTCTGAAGATTTGCGTTGCCATCCCAACGCTCCCCCGCTAGTATCTCTGGCTCTTCCTGAAATGGACTTTGGCCGGAACCCATGCACATCTGCTACGTCGCCGACGCACGCAGTCCGATAGCCAAGAACTGGATTTCTTACTTGGTCACTCGCAATCACCAAGTCACGGTTATAAGCTCTTATCCGTGCGCGCTCGACGAAATACCGGGCGCTCGGATTATCCAATTCCCTATCGCCCTCAGTTCCCTCTGCGCCCTGAGACCTAACCCCAGCAGTTCTCAGGCCGACGCTCGCTTTCGAAACAGGATTCTCTCTGAGCTTCGCGGCGGGAAGCTGCTGGCCGCCTCTCAACAACTCCGAACATGGATCGCCCCCATAGATATTCGTCGAAAGACAAGAGCGCTCTCTGCCGTGATCGACGATCTGAGACCAGACGTTGTCCATGCTATGCGTTTGCCGTTTGAAGGATTCATAGCCGCAGCCTCCGTGAAGAATTTCCCATTGCTACTGTCGGTCTGGGGAAATGACTTCACTCTCTTCGCGAACCGGAGTCGCAGGCTGGCCGCCCTTACCCAATCGGCGCTCCAACGCGCCGACGGCTTGCACTGTGATTGCAATCGTGACTTGAACCTTGCTCTTATTCGAGGGTTTCGACCAACCAAGCCCTGGCGCGTTCTTCCCGGTAATGGAGGCATTCACAGTTTCTTTTTTCATGCCGGACCTGATGCCGAGTTGTTACGCCAATTTCGCATTCCCAATGACGCGCCGTTGGTTATCAACCCTCGCGGATTTCGAAGCTATGTGCACAATGAATCCTTCTTTAGAGCCATCCCTCTAGTTCTAAGAAGAATTCCAGGAGCGGTCTTTCTCGCGACCGGAATGCTCGGACATCCTACGGCTGAGCGCTGGATTCGCCGCACGAACATTGCCGCCTCGGTGCGTTTGCTTCCAACGGTCAGCCGGGAGCAACTCGCTTCCCTATTCGCTACTGCGCGAGTATCCGTCTCACTGAGTTCCCATGATGGAACTCCAAATACTTTGCTGGAAGCGATGGCTGCCGGCTGCCTTCCGGTCGTGGGAAATATCGATTCTCTGCGTGAATGGATAGTTGATGGTGAGAACGGACTGATGTGCGATCCTCGTGACCCAGAAGCCATTGCCGCCCGCATCGTTCGTGCCCTAGGGGATTCTGACCTGCGGAGCCGGGCGAATGCTAAGAACCGCAGTCTGGTCAGAACTCGTGCGGAGTATCGAAAAGTTATGGAGAATGCCGAACGTTTTTACGAGGAAGTCCTCAATAATTCTCGCGGGACGCGAGAATTCCAACCAACAGGATGCCACGATTGCGCTGACGCGGAACTCACTATGAGGCAAACCCTGTGAAGCAGCACCCGCAAAAGGACCGGCGCGCGCCCTCGCGCGGGTTTTTGGATACGGCACGGGGCACCGCGGCGGTCCTTCGACCAGTAATTTCCGCGGCGTCAGCCTGTCCGCTATCGCACAGCAGATTTCATGGCTGCGCACGGCGGCATTGCTCCAGGGCGGTGGATACCTTGTAAGCTCCTGATATTCCAAAGCTTTCCTCAGGCAGTCTCCGGCGAAAGACGTGCACTTAACCTGCGTTTGCCAACACTGAGCAATCCTCAGGAGCTTTAATGGATACCGTGATTCAGGACCTTCGCTTTGCATTCCGGCAACTGCGCCGCACTCCTGCTTTCGCCGCGGTCGCTATTTTGACTCTGGCTCTGGGTATTGGCGCCAACACTGCGATCTTCAGCGTGATGAACGCGGTCCTCTTGCGCGCCTTACCGGGATCGAATCCTGATCGCCTCGTCTATCTCCACTATCAGGATCAGCCTGAGCGTACCTCGCAAACCGGTTACGACGACGCTTCCATATCGCAGCCGGTGTTCGAGCAGCTGCGCCAGGATCACCGCGTCTTCAGCGATCTTATGGCTTTTGTTCCATTGTCGGCAGGCAAGATTGGAATCCGATTCGGAGAGGATCTTCAGCAGGGCCGAGGAGATATGGTGAGCGGAAACTTCTTCTCCGGGCTCGGCGTTCGTCCGGCGCTCGGCCGAACTTTCATCGCGGATGACGAGAAGAACCACACGCAAATCGCAGTCCTGAGCTATGCGTACTGGAGTACGCGCTTCAATCGCGATACCCAGGTGATTGGGCAGACGCTGTATGTCAAAGCAGTTCCCTTCACCATTGTTGGAGTCGCTGCCCCAGGCTTCACCGGCCTGGAGCGCAAGACAGCGGTCGATGTCTGGGTCCCATTTCAGAACCGTCCCGACCTGAAGCCCTGGGGAGCTTCACCTCAGGAACCGACATCCATGTATGGCAGCCCCGATTGGTTCTTTCTGATGATGATCGGACGTTTGAATCCGGGAATCACCGAGCCCCAGGCGCTTGCCCAAATCAATCCTGAGTATCGAAACCTCATCGAGCAGACATTAGGGAAACAGACAAAGGTCGAAAATAAGATCGGGCTTTACTTCACTCCCGCGCGCGGCATTGAAGGTCTCAACAGCGAGTATAAGGAGCCGCTGTCCATGCTTATGGGCATGGTGGCACTGATCCTGGTGATCGCTTGCGGCAATGTGGCGATGCTACTGATTGCGCGCAATACTTCCCGCAGCCGCGAGTTCAGTGTGCGAATCGCATTGGGCGGCAGTCGCGGACAAATCTTGCGCCAGCTGCTCACAGAAAGCGTAGTGCTTGTGTCTGCGGGAGCGCTGCTAGGCTGGCTATTTGCGCGGTGGGCAACGGATGCGCTTGCAAACTGGTCGGAGCTGCAAGCCAGCCTTGCTCCTGATGGCAGAGTTCTGCTGTTCACTGTGGCTATGTCGGCTGCTGCAGCTTTGCTATTCGGACTCGCGCCCCTGCGAAGCGCCACCGGTACCCCGGTCGCGCTTGCGCTTAAGAACTCAGCGCTGAGCTCACAGCAGGATAAAGCAAAGGTCCGCAGCGGAAAATTCGTGGTTGCTCTGCAGATGTCCCTTTGTCTCGTGCTCCTCGTCGGAGCCGGGTTGCTCTTGCGCACTCTGCAAAACCTCGCGCATGCCAATTTGGGATTCCGCGCTTCGGGCTTGCTGGTCTTTGGGATCGATCCTCCGGCTAGCATTAGAGGAGATCAGCAGGTCGCGCAGTTCTATACCAGCCTGCTGGAGCGGCTGAAGACGATTCCGGCAGTAGAGTCCGCGACCGTCATGGGCAATCGCATTGGCGCAGGCTGGAGCAATAACACCGGCGTGCACGTGGATGGAGCCAATCCGACGCCGGGAAAGTTTCCTCCGGTGAGATGGAACCCTATAGGGCCAGACTACTTTCGGGTCCTCGGGGCGCAGTTACATCTAGGCCGCGACCTCAGCCTGGCTGACACTGCTACTTCGCCGCGAGTTGCCATCGTGAACCAGACGTTTGTGGATCGATATCTCGCCGGCCGCAGCCCGCTCGGGCATCAGATCGCCCTTGAGACCTATGGCGACAAGTTTGGCGAGCCCTATTCGATCGTCGGCGTGGTTCCCGATATCAAATACACCGCAGTGCGGGAGAAGGCTCGGCCCATGGCTTGGGTGCCTTACACCCAAGTTCCTGGCGCTTCGACCCTGCAAGTGGAATTGCGAGCAAAGGAAAATCCGGCTTCCCTGCTGGATGACGCTCGCAGAATCGTGCGAGAGTTTGGCTCGGATATTCCACTTTTGGAACCGATGACCCAGACGGAGCAGTTGCAGGAGTCGTATTCCAGTGAGCAACTGTTTTCCCGCCTCGCCGTCTTTTTCGGGGCACTCGCGGCTTTTCTAGTAGCGACCGGGCTTTATGGAACGCTCGCATATCGCGTGAGCCGGCGGACAGCAGAAATCGGCGTCCGCATGGCGTTGGGTGCACAAAGAAAGCAAGTGCTCTGGATGGTTTTGCGCGAGAGCCTGATCACGGCGGTCGTCGGAATAGGTGTGGGACTTCCGCTAGCGTTCGCCGGGGCGCGACTGCTCAAGTCAATGCTGTTTGGTCTGACTCCGTCGGATCCGCTGACGTTCTTGCTTGCGTTGTGTGGTATCGCTGCCGTGGCTCTGGTTTCAGCCTTGCTGCCGGCACGGCGAGCGTCATCTGTGGATCCGATGGTGGCGCTCAGGTATGAGTAGCACGCTGCTTCATGCCGAGCGTAGCGCGGCGCCTCTATTTCCTGGAGTGTCGCTTTAGAAAACAGAGCGCCGGGCGCCCTCGCCCGGCGCTCCGTCTAAGTAAGGAGGACGAGTATTTGAGCGCACCAGGGATTACTCACCGCAAACACCTTGCGGTTCGGAATGACATCATAATGTCCCGCTGGCAGGCCCGATCCGGATCTCGTCTATCGAAGTATTTGGCGGCATGGTGAGCGTGAGTACCACGGCGCGGGCAACGTCCTGAGTTGAAACCATCTTTTCCCGAGGAGCATCGGGCCAGAACTGCTGCCAGATATCCGTATCAACGGCGCCGGGAATAAGCGCCATCACGCGAATTCCCTGTGTACGCAACTCCTCGCGCAGCGTGTTGGTGAACGCCAGCGCTCCCGCTTTCGAAGCGTTATATCCTGACATACCTGCGAATGTTTGATGCGCTGCGACGGAGAGATTGTTCACGATCACGGAGCCTGCGCTCATGAGCGGAATTGCGGCTCGGCAGCAAAGAAATGTGCCGACGAGATTGGTATCGATGACTCGCCTAAATTCATCGGGGGTAAGCCGGTCAACATTCGCGAGGGCATGGGCGGCTCCGGCGTTATTTATCAGGAAGTCAAGAGACTTAAAGCGCTCGCGGACCGCCTGAAACAGCTCATTTACCTGATCGGGATTGGAAACATCACAGCGCTTCGCAGAGAGCGACAGGTCTTCATTCTTGAATTGCGCGATAGCCGCTTCGAGCGCTCGGGAATCGCGCCCTGCGATCGCCACTCGACAACCGCTAGACGCAAGTTCATGGGCAATTCCCAAACCGATACCACGGCTTCCGCCCGTAACGACTGCCGTTTTTCCCGTGAGATTGCCGTTCATGGTAGGGACAAGTATTTCACCACGGGACAGTCTCTTAATGTTGTCATTCCGAACCGCCGGTTTATGACGGTGAATCCCTAAATAATCGGGTGATCGGGCCATCGGGTGATCGGGCCATCGGGTGATCGGGTGAAGTAAGAACCCAGGCTCGCCTATTTCGCGATTTTGTGATTTTGCGATTTTAAAATTACAAAGTCACCAAGTCGCGAGATTAGCCATTCTTATTTCACCCGATCACCCGATGGCCCGATCACCCGATTGCTCAGAACCCGTTAGGCTTGCCTGAACGAATCAGCGAGAGGAACTCCTCGCGTGTCTCCTGCTCGTTACGGAAGGCGCCCAACATCGATGAAGTCACAGTGGCCGAATGCTGTTTCTCGACTCCGCGCATCATCATGCAGAGATGGCGCGCCTCAATGACGACTCCGACTCCGATGGGATCGACGGCATCCTGAATGGCTTCTGCAATCTGCTTAGTAAGCCGCTCCTGCACCTGCAGGCGGCGCGCGAAAACATCTACCAGTCGCGGAATCTTGCTAAGCCCGATCACCTTTCCCTTGGGCAAATAAGCAACATGCACTTTGCCGAAGAATGGCAGCATGTGATGCTCGCAGAGGCTGAACATTTCGATGTCTTTGACGATGACCATCTCGTCGTAATCGACCTGGAAGAGGGCCGCGCGCAGCAATTGCCCAGGATCTTCCTGATATCCGCGCGTGAGAAATCGAATGGCTTTGGCCATGCGCTCAGGCGATCGCTTTAGGCCGTCGCGCTCAGGATCTTCACCGATGTTCTCGAGAATCTCGAGATAAGCCTTCTCCAGAGCTGCTTCCGCTTGGCTTTGCTCTTGCAGTGTCGTCTTCGGCATCGTCATTACGCGCTCTGCTGCTCCACTCTTCACTCGGTTCCCCTTCATCCCAGTGCCCGTTTCGGAACGGCGGGACCAAGTTCCAGGCCGCCGGCGTACTCAAAGGAATTCATCATGGTCTCTTCAATCCGAACCTTTTCCACTTTGGCCAGGCCGAACTGATCACGGAAGAGATGAAACAGCTCCCGCGAAAGATTCTCAGTTGTGGGTACCAGATTGCGAAACGTATCCAATTCGTTGAGATTGCTGAACTCGAATCTCGGCATCACGACCCGATCCACAAAGCCATCCAGATCGACGAGGTTGCAGACCATCCCTGTTTCCGGATCAGGGTGTCCGCTAACGGTGACTTCAACCTTGTAGTTGTGTCCATGCCCATAGGGGTTGTTGCACTTTCCGTACATCTCGCGATTTTCCGCATCGCTGAAGTGAGGCGAATGCAGCCGGTGGGAGGCCGAGAACTTGTACCGCCTTGTGAGATGAGCCTTCATGCTGTCCTTGCTTTCTCAGCCTGAACAGCTTGAAGGGGCAAGGCTTTAGCGGAGCGCAGCCGTGCCGACTGGGCCAGTTTTAAACCCGGCTTCCGCCGCTGAGGAACTCTCTCCAAATTGGGAAGTCTCTCCTCGGAGGTTGAAGCGAGTTTCAGGGCTAGACCAAAACGGCACGGCTGCGCTTCGCTGAAGCCGTGCCCTTTCAAAGACGATTTTTCCGCACCGATATGGGCAAATCTGGCTTTCACACTTCTCCGTAGACATCCACGAACAAATCATCAGTCTCATACAGACGCACGCGATGGAGCTTCGCTCCATTCAGCTTTCCCGACAACCGGTTCCAGATTGCAATGGCAACGTTCTCAGTGGTCGGAATCCTGTCGCGAAACTCCGGCACTTCCTTGTTCAAATGCCGATGATCGAGACCATCGATCACTTCGCTGTTCATGAGGTCTTTCAGCTTCTTGAGGTCGATGACAAAGCCGGAGCGCTCGTCAACCTCTCCTGCCACGGTGACTTCCAGCGTGTAATTGTGGCCGTGCCCATGCGGATTGTTACACTTCCCGAAGATGCGCTGGTTCTCTTCGGGTGACAATTTGGGGTTGTGATAGAAGTGCGAGGCGGAAAACTCAGCCTTCCGCGTGAGGTAGACCATGCTTATGCCTTGAGTTCGTTTCCCTTGGATTTATTATACGTAGCGTGAGCTTTGCTCCCCTATCTATCAGAGTTCTCAGGCTCGTATCCGTTGCAGCTTTTCTTGCGTTGTCTGGGTGCGACCGAGGTGTGCGGCCGGAGCTGGTTGGTCGTTCAGCGCCGGATTTTACCGTTTCGGACTCGCAGCGGACGATCTCACTGCATGACTACAAAGGCCAAGTAGTCGTCTTGAACTTTTGGGCAAGCTGGTGTGCACCCTGTATCGAAGAGATGCCCTCGCTGATCCAGATGCAGCATGATATGCGCGACCGTGTAACCGTGCTGGCCGTGGCTACGGACCACGATCCGGATACCTACAGGAAGTTCGTCCGCGATCACAATGTAGACCTCATTACCGTCAATGATCCTGCTCAGAAGAGCAGCGACACGTACGGCACATCTGGCTGGCCGGAGACGTATATCATCGACCGCAAAGGCATTGTCCGACGCAAGTTTATCGGGCCCGTGCAATGGACCAATCCTGCGATCGTTTCGTATCTGGAAGCGCTGCGGACTGAATCCTAAAAGACGGTCGTTCCAATTCGGAACAGAAATTCCCTGATAGTTCCCTGTTATTTTTTTGAATCCCGCGCCGGATATTAGTAAGTGCTTCGTTGATAGCGGGTTGCGAAGAAATCCACAGGATTCCCTGTTATTTCCCTGCCTTCGAGCAAAATTTCCATGTTTTGGCCGGAATTTGACGATTTCGAGGTCAAATTCGAAAAACTGCCTGTTATTTTCCCTGTTTTTGTTTGACCGGCGGAGTTTCGGTGGTTCTTAGAGTCGCGCTGCCCTTAGTCTCAGGGAGTTCATGATGACTGAAACAGAACTTAAGCTCATAGCCGCCGCTGCAAAGATGGGATTCAGCATCATGTGAAAAAACGGATATAACAGCCCCGCAGCTAGCGGGATTCCGGCCGCGTTGTAAATAAACGCAAAAAACAAATTCTGGCGGACGCTGCGCATGACGGCGTTGCTGAGCCGTCGCGCCCGCAGGATGCCACGCAGATCGCCTTTGACCAGGGCTATGTCGGCGCTCTCGAGAGCTACATCGGTGCCGGTTCCCATTGCGATCCCGACGTCGGCCTGAACCAGCGCGGGAGCATCGTTGATGCCGTCTCCCGCCATTGCCACTCTTTTACCGCGCAATTGGAGATCGCGTACAAGCTCAGCCTTTCGCTGAGGCAGCACTTCGGCCTGGACGTCCTCGATACCTAGCTGCCGTGCTATGGCTTCGGCGGTTGCGCGATTGTCGCCGGTGGCCATAACGATGTGGATTCTTTCTGCTTGCAGCTCTTTTAGTACCTCAGGCGCCGACTCGCGGATTGGATCGGCGACCGCAACCACCGCCGAGAGTTCGCCATTTATGGAACTGAACAAGACTGTCTTAGCTTGCGCGCGCAGGTGATGCGCTATCGCTCCAGCGCCATTAGTGGTGATGCCTGCCTTTCGCATTTGTTCCACGCTTCCAACGATCACCCGCGTGCGGCCCTGCGGGGTATCCAGCGTTGCGCTGATGCCGGTACCTGTCTGTGATTCGAAGTCCGACACCGGTAACAGCTTCAGTCCCCGAGACTGCGCGGCTCGGAGAATCGCGCCCGCAAGGGGATGTTCACTGTGCGATTCCGCGCTCGCGACCGCCTGCAGGATGTCGTCTTCGGAGAACGCTCCGACCACCTTGATGTCGGTAACTTCCGGCCTTCCGTGAGTTAGGGTGCCAGTCTTGTCGACAACCAATGTGTCGATCTTCTCCATCGACTCGAGCGCGCGGGCATCGCGCACGAGCACGCCATTGCGAGCTCCCTGCCCTGTCCCAACCATGATTGCCATTGGTGTTGCCAATCCCAGCGCGCAAGGGCAGGCAATAATCAGCACGGCCACGGCGCTAACCAAGGCGTGAGCGAAGCGCGGCTCTGGGCCGAACAAGAACCAACCTGCAAAAGCGGCAATCGCGCACGCGATTACTGCGGGAACAAAGACGGCAGCCACTCGATCGGCAAGACGCTGAATCGGCGCGCGGCTGCGTTGCGCCGACGCGACCATCGCGACGATCTGCGCCAGCAAGGTCTCGCTGCCAACGCGCTCGGCAACCATCCGCATCGATCCAGTGCCGTTCAGAGTGCCGGCTATTAGCCGGTCTCCCGGTTGCTTAAGCATTGGAATGGACTCGCCGGTCAGCATCGATTCGTCGACACTGCTCTTCCCTTCCTGGACACGACCGTCCACCGGAATTTTTTCGCCTGGACGGACACGTAAGCGGTCACCAACTGCGATCTGTTCCAGGGGAACGTCCATTTCTCTGCCGCCGGTTTCGACTGTGTGCGCCATTTTTGGTGCCAAATCCATGAGTGCGCGGATGGCGCCGCTAGTCTGCTTGCGTGCCCGCAGCTCCATAACTTGCCCAAGAAGAACCAGAACGGTAATCGATGCGCTGACTTCGAAGTAAACCTCCGGATGTCCCATCCCTTGAGCGATTGCGGGCAGCAGGCCCTCCGGGAGAACTGTCACGAGCAGGCTATACAAGAAAGCGACGCCAGTGCCCATCGCAATCAGAGTGAACATGTTGAGGTTGCGAGTGCGTAAGGAGTTCCATCCGCGTGCGAAGAAGGGCGCGCCTCCCCAAAGCACAACCGGAGCAGCCAGCGCGAGTTGCAGCCATGCCGAGGCTCGTGTCATGCCAAAGTCATGCAGCAACCCTGAAGTAAGCATGCCTCCCATACTGATGGCCACCAGAGGGACGGTCAGGGCAAGGCCAACCCAAAAACGGCGGCGCATACTACCAAGTTCGCCATCGTCTTCTTCCGACGGGCTCTCTGCAGCAACACGCGGCTCAAGTGCCATACCACAAATCGGACATGATCCTGGTTTATCGGAAACGACTTCAGGATGCATCGGGCAGACGTATTCAGTCGTTTTGGTGCGGACCAACTCCGGCTCCAGGGACATTCCGCATTTGGGACAAGCACCGGGCTTGAGCGAGACCACCTCCGGATCCATTGGACAGAAATATTTCGTTGAAGCTTGCTGCGGCGCAGCAGTCTGTTGGATTAGTGCCGAAGGGAAAGGCTTGCCTAAATGCACTAGTGCAGCCGGCGGTTGCTCTTTGTGGTTGGTGAGGTATTTCTCCGGATCAGAGGTGAATCTTTCCGCACATGCGGTGCAACAAAAAAAGTATTGTCTGCCTTCGTGCTCGCGGCTGGCTCGGGCTCGCGCAGGATCAACCTGCATCCCGCATACAGGATCCACGACCGATCCTGGGGCCGGCGTAAGTTCCGTCTTCATTTCTATGATCTAGGAACCAATGAGGAGTTTGTATTGCTCATCGGTGAGCGGCACTACGCTTAGTCGGCCTTGACGCACCAATGGCGAGTCCGCAAATGCTTTCTTCTGCTTGATGTCTGCCAGGCTTAAAGGTTGCGAAATAGGCTTACCGGCTTTGATTTTCACTCTGGGATTTTTTGCGTCCGAAGAATCTACCGAGACGACCGAGGCGGTTCCTACGGCGCGTTTCTCATCACCGGTGTGATAAATCACTAAGTTGTCGCCGCTCTTCATAGTCCGAAGGTTGCGGAGGGCGACGGGATTCGTTACGCCATCCCAAATGGTAGTCTGTTCGTGCTGAAGGTCAGCGAACGCGTAGGCGGAAGCTTCGGTTTTTAGCAGATAGTTCATTTTCGGAGCCTCTCGGCTTGAAGTTTCTGAGTAACGATATACCGGCGCCACAAAATCGCCCAAATTACGAATCGTCTGTTAAAGGTGGCGTAGCTCGCTTGGTTGTCTTCTCCCCCTAATTTGGAGTGAGTCTCTGGAGGAATACACTTGAATGACACAACTTGACGTAGCTTTCCGTTACGGCACACCGCCCGGAGAGAACGAATTACGTGCCTTAACTTACGTGCGAGATGTTTATGGCGTGAGAAGAATTGAATTCAATGAAGCGCAGCAGATGGTGCGCGTCGAATACGATGCGTCGCGCCTGAGTGAGAAAACCGTCGCTGCGATCCTGCGCCGGGCCGGCATGGACCTTCGAGAGAAGATTGAACTCGTCTAGCCAAGCAGCGGAAGCGCGCTATTGAACAAGAAACTAGAGTTGCCCAAAAGCAAAGAGACGCTCAAGAGATCCTCTGGCCGAGTAAGTCTCAAGAGCGTCCCGTTGCGCGCCACTTCGTCTGTCCTGGGAGAAAGCATCCCCAATGCCAACTGGGTACGTACTCAAAATGCAGGACTTAGCTGATATCCGCGGCGGCGCACTCGGTAAACTTTTCTGGAACTCGCTGGTGCGGAGTGTAGGTTTTGCTCGGACGTTGCACCGGAAACGGGCAGCCCTAGACTCGAGGCTCTGTCCCTCCCGCTACTTCAACGAATTCTGCTTTGCTCACAAGGATTTAGCAGGCATCGACAGGTCTTAGGGTTCGCTCTGTTATAATTTTTTTCGTCTCCGAAAGTTCTCCTTCTACGCTTCTCATTGCGCAAACCGCGCCCTTAGCTCAGTTGGATAGAGCGTCTGACTACGAATCAGAAGGTCGGGAGTTCGAATCTCTCAGGGCGCGCCATTCACTCGCGGCCTCGCATCCTGAAATCTTTCGGGAACTCAGGCGCGCCAGCCGAGATTTAAGCGGGCAAGCCGATCTGGTTCTTGTGTCACAACGCCGCCTTATCCCGAAGGATGCGAGCCACTTTCTCCCGCAATTCGTCTGAATCGGCGTAACATAGGCGCAATCGGGCCAGCGTTTCGGGAACCGGAAAGAGGGGCGCGCTCATGACAAGCTCCATCCGCATTACAGTCGCAATCATTTCGGGTTTCCTGCTCTGCTTACCAACCGCTGCCCAGCGACCTGCCGGCTCCGGCGGGAGCCCTTCTAGTGGAACCAGACCCAGTACGCCGAGCACCCCTACTCTTCCTCAGCCGGGTACTGGATTTCCCAATACGCAAACCGAGCGTCAGATCCTCTACATCTCCGGAAGCGTCGTTCTTCAGGATGGAACACCGCCTCCCGAGCCTGTCGCGATCGAGAAAGTGTGCGGGGGCTCATCCCACAAAGAGGGTTATACGGATTCCAAGGGACACTACCAAATTCAGCTAGGCCAGAACTTTGAGCTGCAAGATGTGTCAGAGAGCGGCGGTTCGGGTGGATTTGGCACGGGAAGTCGCTCCGGAATGGGGGCGCCGGGCGGAGGGCTGGGTGGCGTTAACCCGCGCGACCTGATCGGGTGTGAGCTTCGGGCAATGCTGCCTGGCTTTCAATCCAGCAATGTAATGATTCGCGTCGAGGGCAGCTTCGGCGAGATACGCATGGATACGATCACTCTTCAGCGTCTCGGCGGAGGCAGTGGCACAACCATCAGTCTCACTACCATGCAGGCGCCGAGCAACGCTCGCAAGGCTTACGAGAGGGCGCAGAAAGATATCTCTAAAGAGAATCTCAAGGACGCCGAAAAGGAACTCGACAAAGCAGTGCAGGAGTTTCCCAAATTCGCAGCTGCATGGGCGCTGCTGGGCATGATTCACCAGAGTTCCAAGCAACTAGACCAAGCAGGCAAAGATTACGAGCAGGCCATTGCCTCCGATCCTCAGTATGCGAAGCCCTACTTCGGGCTGGCCGTAATTGCCGCGAACCAGCAAAACTGGAAGGATACGGTTCGTTTAAGTGAACAGGTGAACAGACTTGCTCCGCTCGCCTACCCTGAAGCCTATTTCTTCAGCGGCGTGGCAAGTTTCAATCTGGGCAATATGGACGATGCAGAGCGCAACCTTCGCAGGTTCCTCTCGCTTGACACCGAGCACCGAAGACCTATGGCGGTTCTCTATCTCGGAGACATTCTTGCGCGAAAGCAGGATTTTGCCGGAGCAGTAGAACAGGCGAGAGCTTATCTGACCATGGCGCCCAACGCCCCGAATTCACCGAGCATTCGGGAAAAGCTCAAACAACTCGAGCAGCTAAACAGCACGCAAAAACAGTAGGTAAGCGGCCCAACAGTACATGGTCCCAGGAAACGTGGATCGCGCCAGTCTCGATTTGGAACAGACTAGCGACGGTTCCTGTTACCAAAGTGACTCTTCAGCTAGGTTTACCCGTTCCGATCTTGCCGCTTTTCAAGCTTAATTATTGAGGCAGCAGAAGCTCGCCGCCGTAGTAGACCCCTACATTTTGGAGCACATCTTAGATGTTTGAGAACAACAAGCTACTCGATAATCTTTGGTTTCGAATGGGCGTGCACACTATCGCATTCTGGAGTTGGATAGCCGCATGCTGCCTTCTTCTCGAGATTCGATAGTTTCACCTTCGGCAACTTCGTTGAACTAAGCCTTTCCCAGAATTCTCAACCAGCACGATTTTCCACTACTTTCTTGAGTGTGGGCCATTGCAGAGGAAGCACCGTGGTGCTTCCTCTGCGGTTGGTCGGCGTTACTGGTCGTCCTGAGAGGCTATCTGAGCGGAATACCGCGTAGTTTGATTGCCAGCAGGATTCAGCTGAGAACGTTATTTTCGGCTTTGAGACGGTACTTGCGAGTGACTGACCGCTCCCCATGCGTTGCCCGAACGAACACGACTGGGTCGCGTACATTTCCGTCCATTGCTTCCAAGTCCAACTCGATCGCGACGCGGCCGTCCGGCTCGCTAACCGCTTGCGAGTGAATTGGAACTCCGGCTGGATACTGTAATCGCGACGTGACTAGCGCACCCTCGACAGCAACGCCGGAATCGCTTACGAGCAGGCGCATTGTTAACTTATTGCTGGTAACAGGTTCATCAGAATTGAGCCATGTAACCGAGAGGCTCTCGCCTTCCGCATCGCGAATCTCTGTCTGACCGCGGAAGAATTGATCAATCGAACCAGCCTTAACTACGTCGAGCACTTCTCGGTGCTGTTTCTTCAAGAGATCGTGAATGTGCTCCTCAGAGAATCCGGGATTACCAACCTGCTCTGCATAGGAAGACGCATATTTGCCAATGCAATGCCCCTTCACAAATACCATCGTCTGCAACAGCAGGTCCGCTTTTCGCGCTTCGCTCTGGACGTGGTAGACGGTCTGATCGTGCTTTACGTCAGTGTTGAAGCCAAAAATCATTGGGTCCCGTGATAGCGCCGCCTGCGAAATTCAATTCTGGTTGTCGCTCGCGTAGAGATCATGTTTTGCAAGAGTCTTCATTTGGTGTCCTGCGCTTGACACTCCGTCGCAGCGAAACTTATAGTCAAATGTTTCAACGTCAGTGTTGGCGCGCATTATATAACGGCCTCTATGCCGAACCAGCCTCTACCTTATTACGTCAATTACCTGCCGGTTCTCTTGCAGATTGTAGTGGCTTGCCTGGTTGCAGGAGGCATGGTCGCTCTCTCTGCACTCCTGGGAAAGCACCGTTATAGCCGCACCAAAATGCAGGCGTATGAATGCGGAATGGTTGGTACCGGCGACGCCCGTCAACGATTCTCCGTTAAGTTCTACATGGTCGCCATGCTGTTCATCCTCTTCGATGTTGAGGCGATCTTCCTTATTCCCTGGGCTGTGATCTACCGCAAACTGCCGGCTGCTATCGCACCGGCACTGGGTGCGGGTCCTAGGGACTTCAGCGCGCGCATGTTCGGCTTCTGGGAGATGCTCGTCTATATCGGCATTGTCCTCGTCGGCTTCTTCTATATCTGGAAGAAGGGCGCACTCGACTGGAACGCGACTACGGAGAAGACGGATTTCTAGATGGCGCCACAGCCCCCAATCACGGAAATTGATCAACTCAAAGACAGGCCAGCGGTAGCGGCGCTTCAGGCCGCTTCCCTGGTGGAATCGGCGAAATTTGATCGCGATGAACTGACTATCTTTGTCAACCGGGCTGATATCAGAGGGGCTTGCGAGATTCTCCGCGAGAATCCCGCGACTAAATACAATTTTCTTGCTGACATCACTTGCGTAGACGTCTTCCCTTCAGAACCCCGATTTGAGGTCATCTACAATCTGCTTTCACATTCCCGAAAAGAGCGACTGCGTTTGATCGCGAAGGTGCCGGGCGGGGATCCGTCAATCGAGTCGCTCATGGGATTGTGGCCCTCGGCAAACTTCTTCGAGCGCGAAGTCTTCGACCTCTTCGGGGTCCGCTTTGTTGGCCATCCGAACCTGCGGCGCATCATGATGCCTGAGGATTGGGAAGGCCATCCATTACGCAAGGATTATCCGGTGGAGGGATATCGCTAAATGGCGCATCTGAATCCCACACCGGTGCTCGAACCGGCGCAGGATCGCACCATGATCCTGAACATGGGCCCGCAACATCCATCGACACACGGAGTGTTGCGACTCTTGCTGGAGATTGACGGTGAGACCGTCGTCAAGTGCATTCCCGATATCGGATATCTCCACACGGGAATTGAGAAGACTTGTGAGGCAAAGTTTTACCAGCAGGTGGTTCCCCTAACGGACCGCATCGACTACCTGTGTCCGATGACCAACAATCTCACGTATTGCTTGGCCGTCGAGAAGCTGCTTCAGCTTGAAATCCCGCCTCGCGCGCAATACTTGCGTGTTTTGCTCAACGAGCTTACTCGTATCAATTCTCATCTGGTGTGGCTCGGCACCCACGCGCTCGACATCGGAGCGATGACAGTGTTCCTGTACTGCTTCCGCGAGCGCGAGCAACTGCTCAAGATTTTTGAGAATGTCGCTGGCCAGCGCATGATGACCTCTTACTTCCGCATAGGAGGCGTCTCGCTCGATCCACCTTTGGACTTTTGGGCCAAGGTAAAGGATTTCATCGACAAATTCTCGGATCGCATTGATGAATATGAAGGTTTGCTGACAAGCAATCCCATCTGGATCGAGCGAACCCGTGGCGTGGCTTACCTCACGGCGGAAGATTGTATTTCACTGGGCGTGACCGGGCCGACTGCGCGCGGCAGTGGAATCGATTGGGACCTCCGCCGTGATATGCCTTACTCGGGCTACGAAAAGTTCAAATTCAAAGTACCGGTCTCGAAAGATGGCGACGTTTATGCACGCTATCTTCTGCGGGTGCAGGAATTGCGCGAATCAAACAAAATCGCACGCCAGGCGTTAGAAGGCATGCCCGAGGGCCCGTTTAAGGCCGACTCTCCCAAAGTGATATTGCCCGATCGCGAGAAGATGAAGACGCAGATGGAAGCCCTCATCTATCACTTTAAGATTGTGACCGAGGGCTTTGCAGTCGCGGCCGGCGAGGTGTACCAGGGAGTAGAGTCGCCGCGCGGAGAGATGGGCTATTACGTTCGCAGCGATGGCACTGCAAAACCGTATCGCGTCCATATGAGATCGGCTTGTCTTGCCAACCTTCAGGCGCTCGAGAAGCTTTGCATAGGTCGTTTATTGGCAGACGTCGTGGCTGCTATCGGCAGCATCGACATTGTGCTTGGAGAGATAGATCGCTGATGCGATATTCGCCCGAATTGGAACAGCGGTTTCAGAAGCTCGTGATGCAGTATCCGTGGAAGCGCTCTGCTCTTATTCCTCTTCTGCTCTATGCACAGGACGAGGTCGGATATTTGTCCGATGACGTGATTTCCGACATTGCCAAGCGGGTTGATCTGACTGAACTCGAAGTTCGCAACGTGATCAGCTACTACTCGTTGCTACGATGACTTTCACTTGGAGGTAACGCCGGAGAAGATGGACAGGATCCTCGATATCTACCAGAAGAAGACGCAACAGTGAAGACCCTTTATAGCCCGACGCCGTTGGTCACGCACCCGGACGAAGTACGCATCATCTCTAGGCGCTTCGGGCAAGGCGCGCAGGATATCGATCGCTACATTGCGCTCGACGGATACAAGGCAGCGCGCAAAGCTCTGGAGATGCAGCCTGACGACATCATCAATGAAGTGAAGGCGTCTGGCTTGCGTGGTCGAGGGGGCGCTGGATTCGCGACTGGAATGAAATGGTCTTTCATCCCCAAGCAATCAGAGGCTCCGAAGTACATTCTCATCAACGGCGATGAGAGCGAGCCTGCTACCTGTAAGGACCGCTTGCTTGCTGAATACGATCCGCACGCAATCATCGAGGGCACGCTCATTGCCGGTCTGGCAGTGGGCGCTAAGCTTGGCTTCATTTATCTGCGCGGTGAGTATCGATATCTACTCGAGATCATGGAGAAGGCCGTAGCCGACGCCTATGCGAAGGGCTTTCTTGGCAAGAACATTTTCGGCAGCGGCTGTGAGTTCAACATTCTGACTCACACCGGAGCTGGCGCCTACGAAGTCGGTGAAGAATCCGCGTTGATGGAGTCACTCGAAGGCAAACGCGGATTGCCGCGTCTCAAGCCGCCCTTCCCTGCTATTAAGGGCCTTTATGGCGGTCCGACAGTCATTAATAATGTTGAGACCATCGCCACCGTGCCTCCAATCATCCTGAACGGCGGCAAGTGGTATGCAAGCTTCGGCCCGAATGAGAAAAATGGAGGCACACGCCTCACCTGTCTGACGGGTCACTTCAATAAACCGGGTGTCTACGAATTGCCGCTTGGGTATCCGGCGAAGAAAATGATTTATGACGTGGGCGGCGGCATCCCCAACGGACGCAAGCTGAAAGCTTTCGTTCCTGGCGGGTCTTCAACTTTTCTCCTCACACAGGAAGAAGCTGAGTCTGCCACCATGGATTACGACTGGTTCGCCAAGCGCGGCGAGTTTCTCGGTTCTGGTGGAGTCGTTGCCATCGATGACCAGACCTGCATGGTCAGGGTAGCTCTCCGCATCATGAAGTTTTACCGGCACGAAAGTTGCGGTTGGTGTATCCCGTGCCGCGAAGGTACCGACTGGTTGGAAAAAACGCTCGCACGTTTCCATGACGGTGGCGGCGTGCATAAAGACATCGATCAGATCTTATATCTCGCGAACAACATGGCTGGACGAACTTTTTGCGCTTTGGGAGATGCGGCTGCGTTCCCCACAATCTCGATTGTGAAGAAATGGCGCCACGAGTTCGAGGACCATCTCGATGGCAGGCAGTGTCCATTTGAGGCAGCATCGAGAGAGATGGCCATCGCTTAAGGAAATCATAAAGATCTCGCAAATGGCTGACGTAACGATTACCGTCGACGGCAAGAAAGTCACCGCACCCGCGGGCACGCTTCTGATTGAAGCGTGCAAGAGCGCTGGTATCGAAGTACCTGCCTTCTGCTACTACCCTGGGCTCTCAGTCCAGGGAGCCTGCCGTATGTGTCTGGTGCGCATCGAGAAGATGCCCAAACTTCAGACCGCGTGCACCGTGCCGATCACCGACGGCATGGCTGTGACAACGGATACTCCAGAAGTTCACCAAGCCCGTAAGGCCACCGTCGAAATTTTGTTGGGAAATCATCCTCTCGATTGTCCTGTATGCGACGCCGGTGGCGAATGCGAATTGCAGGATATGACCTTCGCATACGGCGCTGCCGAGTCTCAGTACATGGAGGCAAAGCAGCACAAAGAGGAACAGCAGTGGTCGCCGGTCGTGTTCTTCGATCGTCCTCGTTGCATTCTTTGCTATCGTTGCGTGCGCGTTTGCGGTGAAGGCATGGACGTGTGGGCGCTCGGCGTGCAGAATCGCGGCGTCACCTCGCTCATCGCTCCCAACCAGCAGGATCATCTCGAGTGCGAAGAATGCGGCATGTGTATCGACATCTGCCCTGTAGGCGCGCTTACCTCTGGGGCGTACCGTTATAAGACCCGTCCCTGGGAGATGAACCACGTCGGCACGATCTGCACGCATTGCGGCGATGGATGTAAGACCACCCTCGGCGTGCGTCGTTCCAAAGGCGGAATGGAGATCGTTCGCGGCGACAACAGGGACAAGAGCGGCATTAATGGCGACTTCCTTTGCATCAAGGGCCGCTACGCTTTCGATTTCGCGAATTCCGATGACCGTATAACGCATCCGCTGGTGCGGCGTGATGGCAAGCTGGTTCCAACCTCATGGGAGCAGGCCATCGATCATATTGCAGATCGCTTCAAGCAGGTCCGTGATTCGCAAGGCGGCAGCGCCATCGGCGTGATTGGTTCCAACCGTACGACGAACGAAGAGAATTACCTTCTACAAAAGTTTGCGCGGTCCGTTTTGAGTACGAATAACATCGACCATCATCGGACGACCGACTACCCAGCGTTTGCAAAAGCAGTTGCCGGCAAGCAGAAGATAACGGCCACCCTGCGTGAGACGATGACTGCGCCGGCCATACTCCTGATCGGCAACGATCCCACGGAACAGCATCCACTATTGGCGTGGAATCTGCGCACCAATCTTCGCATCCACAATTGCCGGATCTACATCGTCAATTCGGGCGACATCAAGCTGCGTCGGCAGGCTCGCGCCTACGCGCAAGTTCCGGTGGATGGTGGCGAGAGCTCGATGGTTCAATACCTCGCGGGCAATGACTCTGCCAGCAGCCAGCTCCTGTCTGAAAACCTTACGCGCGAGGCACTGCGCGATTTCCGCGACAAGCTCAAGAGTGAGAAAGAACTGATCGTCATTTTTGGCTCCGAGGTCCGTGGCGACGACATTGTCACGCTGGTGAATTGGAGCTCCGCGCAGGGTGCCAAGTTCATTTGTCTTGGTGACTACTCGAATTCCCGCGGCGCGGCTGATATGGGTCTATATCCCGATCTGCTCCCCGGATTCACGTCGCTCTCAAGCAATTCGCCATTCACGGAAGAGTACGGTTCCTCGATGCCACGACAGGCTGGGCTCGACATTGAAGGCATGTTCAGCGCTGCAAAGTCGGGCAAACTGGGTGCCCTGTATGTAGTCGGAGCAAATCCAGTAGCTCGTTACAACATCGATCCATTCGCGCTGAAGAACACTTTCGTTGTCGTGCAGGACATGTTCATGACTGAGACTGCAACCACCGCCGAAGTTATTCTTCCGGCTGCGAATGCCTACGAGAAAGCGGGCAGCTATACCAATACCTACGGTGATCTTCAGCTTTTGAGGAAGGCAGGCGACTTGGCGGGTGTTCGCACTGACTTCGAGTTGATCGTGCGCATTGCCGATCGCATGGGAGTTGACGTGCACAAACTAATTCCCTTCGGCAAAGGGCTTCGTGCCGATATGGGACAGAGTCGTGGAGCGCAGTCTGGAGAAGCGGACCAACACGCAGTATGGCTAACTGCGCGTAACCTCGAACCCAAACTGAGCCCGTTCGATCCGGAAGCGTTGCTCGACGAGATCCAACGGCTTGTGCCTGGATACGATTTCTCACGGCTGAATCTGTTTGCCGGCGGTGATGTTCACACACACGCGCCGGAGTTCAGCTCTATCTCACAAACTCCATCGCCGGAAAGCATCGTTCCGGCCAACGACACGCTGTTCACCTCCGGCACGCTCGGGCGGTACTCGCACACCTTGAATTCGGTGATCGAGAACCGGCGAGCCACTCCGGTCGAAGCAGAGATTCCGGCCGATTAGCTGTTCGGTTCCACCTGGTTTATTTAGAGGTCTGCAGTTGATCGCGGGCATGACTGCCCGCTTACCAGATCCGGTTGAGCTCAACCAGATCTGCATAGCGGTTCAGAACTGATTACAAATTGGAATTAATTCAATACATCGCTTTTGCGGTCATTAAGATCGCTCTCTTGCTCTTCATCCTGCTAACCGCGGTGGCCTACATTGTGCTGATGGAGCGCAAGGTTATCGCTCGCATGCAGAACCGCTGGGGCCCCAATCGCGTTGGACCCTTCGGCTTGCTTCAGCCGCTGGCTGACGGCATCAAGTTCATTCTGAAAGAAGACATTATTCCGGACAGCGTCTATAAGCCCCTGTATATCGCTGCCCCGATGATCGCCCTGATTCTTTCACTGATCTCGATTTCGATTATTCCATTTGGTGGCGACTGGTATGTCGCGGGCTATCATATTCCCTTGCAAACGGCCGCCTTCTGGACCGGCAGCGGGATTCAAGACATCAACATCGGCCTGCTGATAATTCTCGGTATCACTTCGCTAGGCGTTTACGGCGTTGCCCTCTCAGGATGGTCCTCCAATTCAAAGTATTCCCTGCTCGGATCCCTGAGGGCGAGCGCGCAGCTCATCAGCTATGAGTTGGCGCTCGGTCTCTCGTTGGTCGGCGTGCTGCTTCTTGCCGGAAGCCTAAGCCTGCGTCAGATCGTTGATTCCCAAGCCGGGTCGCTGCTGCACTGGCACTTCTTCGGCGGGCTACAGTTCGTCGCTTTCTTTATTTACATTATGGCGGCATACGCCGAGACAAACCGTATCCCATTCGACCTCCCAGAAGCGGAGACTGAGCTGGTTGCCGGCTACCACACTGAGTACAGCGCCATGAAATTTGCCATGTTCTTTATGGCCGAGTACTGCAACA
This sequence comes from Acidobacteriota bacterium, assembly GCA_003225215.1. GTDB lineage: Bacteria > Acidobacteriota > Terriglobia > Terriglobales > Acidobacteriaceae > Gp1-AA112. The sequence goes on along the minus strand of QIBC01000022.1, from coordinate 13,380 downwards.
TGGTGACCGTTGCCTGTCTGGCGACGTTGCTCTTCTTCGGCGGTTGGCACAGCCCGCTTGAGGGGCTTCATCTTCCTGTGCCGCCGATCTGGCTAATCATTTCACCGCTGTTCTGGTTCTTCGTCAAAGTGTTTTTCTTTATCTTTGTGTACATCTGGATTCGCGGGACGCTTCCGCGCTTCCGCTACGATCAACTGATGTCGTTTGGCTGGAAGTTCCTGCTGCCTCTATCGATTGCAAACATTGTGGTCACCAGCCTGGTGCTGGCATTGCGGTCCTAAGTTTTCGGAACAGAAATGCTCCACACGATTTTGTTTCTCATCTTCGCGGGAATCTGTGTGGCGGGAGCTCTTAATTTCCTGCTCCAACGCCATCCTGTGAACAGCGCCTTATCGCTGATCGTTGTGATGGGATCGCTCGCGCTCCTGTTTCTGCTATTGGGTGCAGAGTTCGTAGCTGCCGTTCAGATAATCGTCTACGCGGGCGCCGTGATGGTGCTCTTCGTCTTCGTCATCATGCTGCTGAATGCCGGCGAAGAGGAGAGGACGCGCGGCAGCCGCGTTGCTCTCTTCCTGGGCGTGCCCGGTCTGATCGCGCTTTTTGGATTGTTGTGCTGGACGCTTTCAGCCTCGCGCTTCCAACTTGGACAAGTGCAGATCGGCGGCTATTACGTTCCCACGCAGGAGCTCGGCATCGCTCTCTTCCGGGAATTCCTCCTGCCCTTTGAGATCACGTCTGTGCTGGTGCTGATTGCCATCATGGGAGCAGTGGTGCTGGCTCGGAAGGAGCGCCCATGATTCCACTGTCCTGGTATCTGATTCTTAGCGCGATTCTGTTTGCCATCGGCGTGGCTTCGTTTCTAATCAAGCGGAGCATCATCACCATTTTTATGTCGATTGAGCTAATGCTCAACGCAGTGAACTTGACGTTCGTAGCCTTCGCCAACCACTGGCACCAGGTAAGCGGACAGGTGTTCGTCTTCTTTGTAATGGTCGTAGCTGCAGCAGAAGCAGCTGTGGGGCTGGCGATCGTTCTGGCTGTGTTCCGTACCCGCGAGACCTTGAATGTGGATCAGGTAAACCTCCTCAAACTATGAATTCAGGTCCCAATTTCAATTTGTGGGTGATCCCGATCCTGCCGCTGATTGGCTCGGCCATCAACGGCATTTTCGGCAAGCGCTTCCCTCGCAATCTGGTAGCGACGGTGGCATTGTTCTTCCCCGGAGCAGCGTTCGCATATGCAGTCTGGGTCGTAAGCCAGTTTGCCGGCCTATCGCAAGCGCAGATCCCGCACATCGAGCGTCTTTTTTCCTGGATCGAAGCCGGGGGATTCCGAGTTGACTATGGATTTTACCTCGACCAGCTTTCGGTGACGATGTTGCTGATCGTGACCGGTGTCGGCTTCCTAATCCATATCTATTCCGTGGGGTACATGGCAGAGGAAGGCGGCTATTACCGCTTTTTCTCTTACCTGAATCTATTCATGTTCTTCATGCTGATGCTCATCCTGGCGCACAGCTATCTGTTGATGTTTGTCGGATGGGAGGGCGTCGGCTTAGCTTCGTATCTGCTGATCGGATTCTTCTTCCTGAAGCAATCAGCAGCCCAGGCAGGGAAAAAAGCATTCATCACCAACCGAATCGGAGACTACGGTTTCCTGCTCGGAATGTTCCTGCTGATCAAGCACTTTGGGACATTGGATTACGACAAGGTTTTCAACGCAATCTCTGGACTGCCCGTCGAAACCGGGGTTGGCATGCTCACAGCGACGGCGCTGCTGATGATGGTGGGAGCTACCGGCAAGTCGGCGCAGATTCCACTCTACGTCTGGTTACCCGATGCGATGGAAGGCCCCACTCCCGTTTCGGCGCTGATTCACGCCGCGACCATGGTGACGGCGGGTATATACATGATCGCGCGCTCGAACATTCTGTTTCTGCATGCTCCCATAGCCATGCGCGTAGTTGCGATCATCGGTGCGTTGACTGCGATCTTCGCAGCCAGTATTGGCCTGGTTCAAAACGACATCAAACGTGTTCTTGCCTACTCTACCGTTTCGCAGCTGGGCTACATGTTCATGGCTTGCGGAGTGGCAGCGTTCTCTGCAGGCATCTTTCACCTCATGACTCACGCCTTCTTTAAGGCATTGCTCTTCCTTGCAGCAGGTTCGGTGATTCACGCGCTCGGCGGCGAACAGGACATGCGCCACATGGGCGGCCTGCGGAAGCTCATCCCGTGGACATTCTGGGTGATGACGATCGCTACGTTTGCCATCGCGGGATTCTTTCCACTGAGTGGCTTCTTCTCTAAAGACGAGATCTTGTGGCCAGCAAATGTTGGACACCAATCTGGTACACAGCACGCGCACGCTGCGGCCCATGGTCGCAGCGGTCATGGTGGGCACGTTCACGAGAGCCCCTGGGTCATGCTCGGCCCGTTGGTCGTTCTTGCAATCGGCTCGGCTGTAATGGGATGGGTTGGATGGCCCGAAGCTTTGGGCGGTAAAAATCACATAGACAAGTTCCTCGCGCCTGTGTTCCACACGAGTTCGGAACCGGCCCGATCTGCCGAGAACTTTTCTGCGACAGAGCCGCAGAAGAGCGATAGTCCGCAAGATGAGATTGTTCTTGAACGCACTCTGGCAGCTGTTTCCTTGGCAACAGCGCTTGCGGGTTTGGGTCTGGCCTGGCTCTTCTACGTCCGTCGTCCAGAGCTTCCCGACCGGATTGCTTCGAGCATGAAAGGTGCCTATCGCACGCTTCTGAACAAGTACTGGGTCGATGAAGCCTATTACTCGACTTTAGTGAATCCAGTTGTGGATGGTTCGCGCAGGGTGCTCTGGCGCGGAGTAGACGTTGGCATCGTCGATGCGCTGGTGAACGGAACAGGCACCGTCTCCAAGGAATTGTCAGGTGTAACTCGACGCATGCAGTCTGGCAGTATTCGTTCCTACGCCGGATGGGTCGCACTGGGAGCCGCTTGCGTGGTTGGCTTCATGATCTGGATGGGTCTACACACATGAGCAAGCTGATTCTCACGCTGATCACGTTTGTGCCTCTGGCTGGAGCCATCCTCTTGATGTTCATGCCCCGCAATGACCGGGTCATTAAGTGGACCGCGCTGATTGTTTCCATTTTGGCGTTCTTGTCCTCACTTCATTTGCCGGCCCACTGGACTCATGGCGCGCCGGGTTTTCAGTTCGCGATAGACGCGCCATGGATCTCCAGTCCCAACATTCATTATCACCTCGGCGTTGATGGCATTTCCGTCTGGCTCGTGCTGCTCACCACGTTTCTTACGCCGTTCTGCGTGTTGATTTCGTGGAAATCAATCCACGGTGCGGTGAAAGAGTTCTTTGTTCTGATGCTGATCCTCGAGACAGCGATGATCGGCGTCTTTGTCTCGCTCGATCTCTTCCTCTTCTACGTCTTCTGGGAAGCCACTCTGATTCCGATGGCGCTGATGATCGGCATGTATGGACACGAGCGGCGTGTCTACGCGGCAGTGAAGTTCTTCCTCTACACCATGGTCGCGTCAGTATTCATGCTGGGCGCGATCATCTGGTTTTACATCCACACCGGCAGCTTCGACTACGTGACGATCCAGAATGCGATCCAAAGTGGGTCGATCTCTGGATTCAACCGCGCGGCTGAGTTCCTCTTTTTTGGGTTCTTTATCGCGTTCGCCGTAAAGGTTCCTCTCTTCCCGTTTCACACCTGGTTGCCAGACGCACACGTGGAAGCTCCGACAGCAGGCTCGGTACTCCTCGCCGGCGTACTGCTGAAGATGGGCACCTACGGATTACTTCGATTCAATGCCACGCTCTTCCCTGCTCAGGCCCACGAACACGCGCTCTGGATCAATGTTCTGGCACTGATTGGAATTGTGTACGGTGCGCTTGTAGCGTTGGTGCAACCGAACATGAAGAAGCTGGTGGCATACTCCTCGGTCAGCCACCTTGGCTTCTGTGTTCTTGGAATCTTCACCTTCACTCAAATTGGAGTTAATGGTGCCGTGTACCAGATGCTCAATCATGGTATCTCCACCGGTGCCCTCTTCATGCTGTTGGGCATGTTGTACGAACGGCGCCACACTTACGAAATCAAGGAATACGGCGGGCTGGCGACATCCATGCCGGTGTATTCGACGCTGTTTTTGATGATCACGCTCTCGTCCGTGGGACTGCCGTTGATGAATGGCTTCGTTGGCGAGTTTCTTATCCTGAGCGGCGCCTTCACCGCATGGCAGTGGTATGGAATCATCGGGACAACGGGAGTCATCTGGAGCGCTGGCTATCTCCTCTGGCTCTATCAACGCACTTTCTTTGGGGAAATCACGCAGCCGGCGAACGCTCGACTGGCAGATGCCGATGGGCGTGAGCGAGTGAGCTTGATTCCCATGGTAGCCATGGCGTTGATCATGGGCGTGGCTTCGCCGTTGTGGATACGCATGATCGATCCATCGGTGGAACACTCATTGCGGCCAAGCTCTGTGGGCACAGCCGCGGCAACTCGATCAGATTTGAACGCGCCACACATTGTTGCGATGGGCAACCCAGCTAAATGACTGCAACTCCTGAACTGAGCTACGTCCGCATTCTGCCCGAGATCATTTTGAGCATCTGCGGCATCGTCGTAATGTTCGTCGAGCCTTTACTGCCGCAGCGCGGCAGCCACAAGTCGCTTGGAGTCTTCTCTTTCGTGGGCACGCTGGCAGCATTGATAGCCTCTTTGTATCAGACGAACTATCCCGGATGGGGATGGTTCAACATGATCCGCGTGGATGAATTCAGCGTATTCTTTCATGTCCTCATCTGCGCGATTTCGGCGGTTGTGATCCTCGCGTCGTTCGAGTATCTCGAAACTCAGGAGATTCGCGGCGGCGAATACTACGCGCTGATTCTGTTTGGCACGGTCGGCATGGTGCTCATGTCGTCGGCAGTCGAACTGGTGCTGATCTTCATAGCTCTCGAAATTTCGTCGATCGCCACCTATGTTCTCGCAGGTTATCGACGCAGAGCGGCGACGAGTGCTGAGTCGTCCATCAAGTATTTCCTCCTCGGCTCATTTGCAACCGCATTTTTCCTCTACGGAGTTGCGCTGATGTTTGGTGCAACTGGATCTACGAGCATTTACACAATCTCCAGCGCGCTCCAGTCTGGACAAGTGACACTCGGCGCCTCCTCTGTCCCAGTGAGCTATAGTCTCGCCTACGTTGCCGTCGCACTGATGTTTGTTGGTCTCGGCTTCAAAGTTGCTTCCGCGCCGTTCCACATTTGGACTCCGGATGTGTATGAAGGCGCGCCTGCTCCAGTAGTAGCTCTCATGTCCACGGGCCCCAAGGCTGCTGCTTTCGCCGTTATGCTCCGCATCCTCTTTGGCGCTGGGATTGATACAAGCAAAGCTTGGTTCTGGCTGGTGTGGATCTCTGCCGCACTCTCGATGACGCTCGGCAATTTGGGAGCGCTTCTGCAGAGCAATGTGAAACGTATGCTGGCGTATTCCTCGATCGCCCACGCGGGATATCTGTTAGTTGCATTTGCAGCAGTGATCGCTCCCAACGCTCGCGACACAGGTATCTCTGCGGCCATCTTCTACGCTGCTGCGTATGCGGCCATGAACGTAGGCGCTTTTGCTGTGGTATCGCATTTCGCGCGCCACGGCGAACGCTACGTCAACTTCGAAGACTATGCCGGATTGGGAAAACGATCTCCGATCCTGGCTGCAACGCTCTCCATCTTCCTTCTTTCGCTTTTGGGACTTCCGGCGACGGGAGGCTTCTTCGCAAAGTTCTATGTCTTCAATGCCGCCATCAAGAGCGATCTGATCTGGTTGACCGTTATTGGGCTTATCAACAGCGCGATCGCCTCGTATTACTACCTGCGTCTTATTGTCGTGATGTACATGTACGAACCGCAACCGGGCGAGGAGAAGCTACAGTTGAGGGCTGCTCCTGGACTCACGGCCGCCCTCGTGATCACGGCCATCATCACGATCTGGCTGGGGGTGAGACCTGCTGGCGTCCTCGACTATGCAACCCGCGGCGCTTCAAGATTGCTGCCAAGCTTTCAACAGAGCTCGAACTTATCGCGCTAACTGCTTCGCATAAACATCCTTTCTCGCACGCAATCGGCGTACACGTGGGATCTTCGTTCGCTGCCTTCTTCACGCAAGAGCCAACCTGAATTGCGTCCATTGAGTTCTAAGTTGCTGAAGAAGAAGGATTCTCAATGCGGAAGGCATTACTCTCATCTGCGCTATTGTTTCTTGCCTGTTCGTTTACTTTCTCCCAGGCAAATGCCGGCCAGCAAGAGACAACCGCTGCACCCGGCGCAACGCCGGCCGCCCATGATCCTGCACAGCCTCAGAACCAGATGCCGCCTGACACGAAGGCTCCGGCCCCGACGGCGACTTCGCCCGGACCATCACAAACCAGTCCCGCTCCCAGCGCTACGGCCGCGCACTACATTTCCGGCGGGACCACCATCCGGGCAAACCTGGACACGCCACTATCAACCAGGACTTCCAAGATCGGCGATCGCTTTACCGCAACTGTAACCGCCCCAATACAGGATTCTGCGGGCAATATCATCATTCCCATCGGCTCCAAAGTGAACGGGCAGATTACTGAGCCTTCCGACGAAAGGTTGGCCAGCGCCATAAAAGGGATGGGACACCTGAACCTGCGGTTTACCAACATACAGCTTGCGAACGGAGCTGACATTCCAATCAATGCCACTCTGCTCTCGGTTCATAGGGCTCAACCCATGCGCGCTTCGCCCGATGGTGCCTCTCAAACCGCGAGCACCGCTATCGGAGCAAATACGGCGCTGTCGCGCGCCTTCGGTCCGCCGATCAAGGGAGTAGCCGTCGGCAATCTATCTGGCGGTGGTTATGTACTTTCGACCAGCGGCAAGCAGGTAGACCTTCCAGCGGATTGCGGACTGCGCCTGCGTGTAGATCGGGATACGCCTTTGCCTTAAGAAATTCAATACCGTGTGGAATTCGCCTAGCGACGACCGACGGTATCAGCCGGATCTTGCCCCTGGAACGCAAAACAGCGAAATTAAGAGTGAATTTTTTGAAATCGCGGACTGCGAATGAAGGATAATTTCGCGCAATCACCTACCGAGCAATCGTTTACGAGAAACGCATCATTCCATCGTTCGCTCCGGAACAGTGAATAACAGTGAATTAACAGCGAATTGGTTCTTCACAATCCGTTGCTCATCACCATCCTCCTCCGCGAAATTGGACTCCCTACTGCAGAGTTTCATCTCCACAAAATTGCACACTTCCTGTGGCCTCCACTTGTGAGTGTGGCAGCAGCGAACATAGTTCGCTGGTGATGCAGTGGACAATCAGGTGCTAAGAATCCCCATCCGCAAACTGACTATTTTTTTCCCGCCGTTAAGTCATATCTGCCTTGGCTTTGTTTTGTGACACGGTCATCGTCGTGTCGTATGACATCCCACCGCACGTAAATCATGTACAGCACGACAAGAACGTTCACGATCAGAACCGTCCAGTGCATGGCATTTGGATGCCTGATGAGGCCGATGATCTCCAGTGGCAGATAAGCCGATCCGGAAATAATGGCGAACCATTCTGCCCATGCCCGGGCATGCCAGAGGCCGTAGGCCTCAATAAATCGAATGAGCGCATAAGTGAATCCCACACACGCTACCGCTACAATCTTTTTGTCACTGACCCGATCAGCGGCATTCAGGAAGGCCTGAACAAAACGGTGTGCAGGGTTCAGATGAAGAGACTCGATAACCTTTTCCGCAACGTCACCGATGTCTTTGTGCAACAGCGTGAACAGGGCAAAGCCTGCAACCACCGCAAGCACGCCCTTAGTCATCTCGAGCAGCGCGACGGCGCGCAGACCGGCAAGGTGCGTCTTATGCGCATGCAGCGCAGTCTCTTGGGCTCTTTGGGATGGTGATGATTGCGCGATACTCATTCAATCTGAGATTACACCCGCACCTGTTTCCTTATGTATGTGAGATGCACGCGTCGCCACTGGATTCCGAGGAGACGAGGGACGGTAGCGAATCGCCCGATAAGAGCTGTGGCCCGGGCTGCGGAGCGATTCTTTCTGTTACAAATCGAAAGCGTCGGAGCCGCCAGGTTTCGGCGCAAGGTTCCGCTCACCTTCCAGCGAGCTCCCCTCAAAGGCAGCCGTCAAGCAGCGGGGACGTAGTTCAGTTAGTTAGAACGCTGCCTTTCAATAAGGTGTACGAGTTCTGCAGTTTGTTTGTGCGCTGACATCTCTCGTTGTTTTCGTCCCGCTCTGCTTTTTTGCCATTAGACCATCTCCTCTCTGGGTGATAGATCGTTTGCGCACAACGAGTGGCTCAAAAAGGTTTTGCCTGTTCGAGCACCTCAAATTGTGGGACCCTACTGCTTCGAGGAAGGCGCTTGAGTTCGGATCACGCCGCCGCTTGTTTGGTCTGCTGAATGAACATCAACAGGTCGAAATTAATCTGGTCAGCGTTCGTCGTTGGCATTCCGTGCGGGAAACCTTGGTATACCTTTAGCTTCGCGTTCTTCACAATTTTCGACGACATCAGAGCCGCCGCACCAATTGGAACAATCTGATCGTCATCGCCATGCATAATCAGTGTGGGAACGTCGATCTTCTTTAAATCTTCTGTGAAATCCGTCTCAGAGAACGCCTTGATACAGTCGTAATGCGCTTTAACCCCGCCCATCATCCCTTGCAACCACCAGTGCTCGCGGACGCCTTCCGAAATCTTGGCTCCCGGACGGTTGTAGCCGTAGAAGGGTAGCGTAATGTCCTTATAAAACTGCGCCCGATCTGCCACGAGTTGGGCTCGGAGGCCATCGAACACCGAGAGGGGCAGACCGCCGGGATTCTTTTCGGTCTTTAACATGAGTGGCGGCACTGCGCTGATGAGCACAGCCATAGCGACACGTTTTGTGCCATGCCGTCCGATGTAGCGAGCGACTTCTCCGCCACCGGTGGAGTGGCCCACGTGGATAGCGTTTTTCAAATCAAGTTTTTCGCTGAGGGTCGCCAGATCATCGGCGTAGGTGTCCATCTCATTACCATCCCATGTCTGAGTGGAGCGGCCGTGCCCACGCCTGTCGTGCGCTATGACTCGGTGGCCGTGCTGGCCGAAATACAGCATTTGTCCGTCCCAGTCATCCGCTGTGAGCGGCCAGCCATGGCTGAAGACGATTGGCTGTCCCTTTCCCCAATCCTTGTAGTAGATCTGTGTACCGTCCTTCGTTGTAATCGTCGGCATAGCTTCTTCTCCTGTAGCTGTTTTCCCAATTGCGTTGTCTACGTTCAGAAGTTGGGCGATTTGTGAGTTGCGGTTATCTCGATGTCGCAGCGGAGACGGAGAGCGAGTTGATGCGGAATCTCTTTACTCCGCTAAAGCCAAGCACGACGAAGAGCAACAGAACGATGCCTTGCGTGATTACGAAGGGCGGTTCGGACTGCGTTGGAGCCAGAGCTTTGAGCGCAGGAACCTTCATGAATGACTGCACGACCAACACGAATACATTGAAGTAGAGCGCCAAAATAGCACTCAACACATAAGTCGAGCGCCAGGCGCCAGACAAGTGACGGACATACCGCGCGAAGATCGCAATTGCCAGCACCACGAGCGAGATGCCGCCGATGATGTGCGACGGCAAAAGTTTGGGAAATGGGAAGAAGAGAAATCCCGTGGCGCTGGTTAGCACCGTAGTGGTGAGGAAGAATTTCGTCCATCCTTCAAGCCGCTTTCCCCCAAGTAGCCCGAAGGCGATAACGAATCCCGCTAAGGCGATGGCTACCATAGCTCTAGACTGTGCCTGTAGTACGTCTTGCCGCGTGGTCCGAAGCAACACTGCGCTCGTAGCCGCTGAAACTCAGCTTCTTAGGCGATGGGAGTTCCGGCTCAGGCCCTGCTCCCTTAACCATCGCCACTGCCGCTACGCCAGATCCCACTATCGGAAGTGCTTCAGTTAATTCAGGCGGATTGTAGTTTGAATCGACTAACAGAGCGGCATACTCGGTTCCGAGATCCGACGAACTGCTCCACCGCCCATTGTTTGCAATCTTCGTGAAAGGCTGTCCGAAGGATCGTTGTAGACCCCATCGGCCATCGCTTTTGATGTAGAGGACGATTCGTTGACCAGGTCGAAAGCCTGTAGCGCGACCTTCAACCGTAGCATTCTTGTTTCGAGCTTCAGGATCAGATTGAGGAACCTTGCTAAATGCGAGTGCCGGAGTGGAAGTTGTCGGCTGAGAGTGGCAAGCGCCCAGCACAAGACAGACAGCAGCCAGCACGGATAGGCTTTTGCCTCTCGCGACAATTGTCCGGCATAATCTCATCGACATCCGTCACGAAACCCAGCAAGCGGTACCAAGAAGTCATTGGCAAGACGAGAGACAAACTCCTCTTTGGCAATCGCGTAGTCAAATCGTAATTAGCAAAACGATAGCTCAAGGATTTTTCAGCGCACGCTCGCGTAAGCACAGATTTTTCTGACAATGATTGTACACATGCTGGCAAGCGCTCGTTTTGAGGATTCTGCAAGAAAAACACTTACATAGAAGATGAAGGCCGCAGGGCGACTTCGAAGCGCTTTCTAGAACGCTCATCAGCAGTTACGCCCCAACATCCTCCTCCAGCTGATACCAAGGTATCGCCAATACGTTCGTCCAATAGATTGACTTCCGTGCTTCTGGTCTAATCATTTGCGCATTCGAATCCGAACAGATCGGAACTTTCAAAACGGGCCATTCTTCGTTTAAGGAGAGACACACCATGAGCATTACCCCAATTGACAAACTTCTCTACACCGCGAAGGCGCATACGACGGGCGGACGCGAAGGAGGAGCGTCGCGAACTTCTGACGGTCATCTCGACGTTAAGCTTTCGGTTCCCGGAACGCATGGGACCGGCACCAATCCGGAGCAATTGTTCGCTGTGGGTTGGTCGCATGTTTTTTGTCGGCGATCAAAATCATTGCGGCCAAAATGAAAATCAAGCTGCCGCCTGACGCCGCCGTCGATTCCGAAATCGACTTGGGCACAACCAATGGCGGTTACCTCATTCAAGCTCGCCTCAATGTGAGCCTGCCGGGTGTAGACCGCGAAACCGCACAGAAGATCGTGGATGCCGCTCACACGGAGTGTCCGTACTCCAAGGCCACACATGGCAACATCAATGTTGTGACAAACGTGATCGACACCGCAGCCGCCACGCACGTAGCTTGATCGTCGCGATCCTGCTTCCTATTATGGGAGGCAACAATGTACATGCGCGTCGACTATTCAATCGTGATCGATAACGAACACGCAATATGGCGCACTTTCGATAACGCGTACTGGTCTGCGGCTCTACTTCGTGGACGCAAAAGGACGCATCACCAATTCGGAAAGGGGAATACTGAGAGTCCGAAATTTCTCTTCGACAATTGCTCGTGAAAGCCGGTCATAGTGGGTCGAGCGAGGCATTGGTTTCGAGCGATCCCGTCGGCGCTGAAGCTGCAGCTGATTGGAGCGATCTGCGGTGATGGGAAAACTATGTCGGATATGAGCGCACGGAGAACCTCGCGTCTCCAGGTGGGCGCAAAGATGGACAAGCATCATGACTATGCTGCGCCCGCGCGACTCAAACTGAATCATTGGGCTCTCTCGGGCGATTGGACGATGGGAGAGAAGCAATTGTCCTGAACGCTACTAATGGGCGAATCGCCTATCAACTTCATTCGCGCGATCTTCATCCGGTGATGGGAGCAGCAGGTCAGCAGCATCAAGTGTGATTTCGCATGTTCATCGACGGAGAACCGCTGGGTGCGGCTCATCGGAGTTGACGTTAATGAACAGGGCAACGGCGCGGTCATGCAGCGTCGGGCAAGCTGTTAGCTCACGATTAAGCGGGCACTAAAAGTTTTGCTACAATTACAAGCGGGGCATGGACAGATGCTCCGGGTCGTAGGGTTCGCTTTGGGGATCGGCAAGGTTCATTTCCTTACGGTTTCCTGTCGACAAACCGCGGAACTCGGTTATGGGGTAGAAACGGTTGACGCAGGCGACTCTGTTGACGTCAGAAGACAGGAAAAATCAAGGGTTTCCCACTAACCCGATGAAAACAAGCGGGGGACGTAGTTCAGTTGGTTAGAACGCTGCCCTGTCACGGCAGAGGCCGCGGGTTCGAGTCCCGTCGTCCCCGCCATTCATTCCAAAAGAGTTAATCGAATTCCTTTGAAACCATCGAGGGCGCGAAAAAGGGCGCATTCCTCGCCCTTTTTGTGCCCTCATTCCTGCCGTGACAAAGAAGCAGTCGCTCCCTCAGCGATGACCGATCCTCCGCCCGCGCCTTCAAAAAACACCAGTGACACTACTGCTGCTTGCGCCGCATGTTTCGCAGGAGTGACCGCCTGTGTGTATACGTCCAAGGTTGAGCGCAAAGTTGAAGTCTGGCTGAGTGTAGTGAGCGCCTCTCTTCCAGGCCAGCAGGGCTTCCGCGAGAATCGGATGAATGGGCACGGGCCGTTGCGAAGACTCGGTTTTGCACGGACCGACTACTCCATATACGACGGAGCGGGTGACGAACATATTTCTTTGCGCAAAATCGATGTCACTCCACTTCAAGCCGAACATCTCGCTCTGTCGCAGCCCGGTCGAGGCTGCAAGCAGAACCAGCATCCGTTCTCGCATGTCTAAGTGGTCCACCAACGCCTCACTGAGTGCGAGGACGGTTGGCGGCTTACGGCGCTTTGCACTCTGGCGAACTAGGTAAATCGGATTGCGGTCGAACAACTCATATCGGCAGGCATGATTGAACAGAACGGACATCAGGTTTCGAATTTTGGCGCAGCTGCTTGTTGCTAACGGCAGTCCGCGAAGCCATGATTCAACTTGTATGGTTCGAACCTCTGCAAGCTCGTGTTTCTGCCAATGGGGACGAATCCAGCGGCTCAAGTATGCTTTGTAGACTTTCTTGGTAGCATGACTACGCCAGGTGTTTTCCTTCGCGAGTTCGCGTTGCTCGAAATGATCGCAGAGTTGAGCAACAGTCAGTGGGCCGGAATCCGTTGTTCCGCCATCAGTGTGATTTCAAGGACCAGCCCCGCAACGGAGCGGCGCGCGGCAGTCTCATCCAGGTATCGCTCAACTGTGCCTACGATCTTTTTATGGTAACCACGCTTGCCGTCAGGGTTGGTTACTGACCAGCGAAACTGCCAGACTTCGGGACCTCGCTTGCGATTGAGTCTCTCCATACAGCCATGTTGCATACGTCTCCTCCTGCACCGCAGTTGCGGAGCAGAAGGAATCTTCAGGCATGATGACGGAGGACGAAGTCAGCCAAGTGAATTGCCTTGCGGCGGCATGTTCTCGTTAGTTCAAATCA
>QIBC01000169.1 GCA_003225215.1 Acidobacteriota bacterium | reverse complement strand
CTCGATGCAGAATTTGAGCAACAGAAAATTACGCGTTCCCAAGCGGCATCGTGCAGACGCAGCGTGCCGCGTCTACCATGGATCAAATGCCGCAAAACCGTCAGAGCTGCGCACCTGTACTCCGGAAGTTATTGACCCTCAGCAACTTATAACCTAAAATTAAGAAGAAATTCCTCAGCTCCTGTGCACTTCCCCGGCCTCGCAAGTTGGCGGCCAGGGCTGATGATGAATGGCCCTTTCGTGGTTCCGCAGATGGAACTGACTACCATCATCGCCATTGTCGCCTTCCTAGCAGGAGCCGCTCTACTGGGAATCTTTTGGGCTTTGCCGTACGTTCACCGTACCCGCCGCAAGGCGCAGGAACAGGATACGAAGCTCAGAGCCGCGTTAGCGAACATCCGCCAATTAGAGGACGAGCACAATCGTGCCGAATATCTGTCCTTTCTAAACAACGTTTCGAAGGCGGCCATCACCAGCAAGAAGCCAGTCGAGCTATTAAATCAGGTTGTGGATGAGGTGCAGCGCACTTTCCAGTTCGACCACATCAGCATTGGACTGGTGGACTACGGTCGCAAAGAGATCGAGGTTCGCGCCGAAGGTGGTCGCGATGAGTACCGAATCGGCTTAGGCAAACGTCTGCCTCTTGAGGCGGGAGTTCTGGGCATCGCAGCTCAGAGAAACGAGCTGCGACCTGGCGGACTCGCCAGCGATCGCCCGGTCGAACAAAACCACGCCGTACTTTGTCATCCCATTACCTACGGTGAAACTTTGCTTGGAGTCCTCACAGTTGAATGTTTCACACGCGAGGGATTCGCTCCGGAAGAGATTCTCACCTTGGGCACGCTGGCCGATGTTCTTGCTACAGCCCTGCACAACGCAATGACTTTCGAGGAGATGGAATATCAGTCGATCACCGACTGCCTCACCGGCCTGAAGACGCGCCGCTACTTCCTCGAATCCATCGAAGCCGAGTGGAGCCGGGCCTCGCGCACAGGCCGCGCGTTTTCCGTGGTGCTGATTGATCTCGACAAGTTCAAAGCTGTCAACGACAACCTCGGACATCTGGAAGGCGATCTGGTGCTAGCTCGTGTCGGACGAATCCTGGAGCAGAAGTGCAGGCATTCGAACGTTGTAGCTCGCTATGGAGGCGACGAGTTCATTGTGCTGATGCCCGAAACGTCTCTAGACCAAGCTCGTACGCTTAGCGAGCGTTTGCGAAGCGCTCTGGCTAGCGACACTTTGTTGACTCAGCGAAAAGTAACGGGAAGCTGCGGCGTCGCCACTTTCCCGGCACACGGCGGCACTATCGAAGAGTTAATTCGGGAAGCTGATCAGGCGATGTACCGTTCCAAGACTGCCGGCGGGAATCGAGTGTCGCTGCCGGCAGAGTCGCGCGAATCCTCCAGCCAACAGAGCGAAGCCAGGGTTGGCATCTAGGATTCGATTAGGTTCTTGGTAGAGACGCAGCATGCTGCGTTTCCATTATGTAGCCTCAAAATGCGTCACCGCCTCCGCCACCAAAGCCTCCACCTGAAAATCCGCCGCTGCTGGAACCGCCACTTCCGCTGAATCCCGAGCTGTCGTAGCTCGCGCGTGGAGTAGAAACGAATGCTGAAGTCGTATCGGATGTCATCGCGCTCAGATCGTGCATAAACATCCAGGTGTTGAAGTTGGGACCGTAGCCACCTTCGTACCACGTCGGTGGATTCTGCACGATGCCTTGAAACGCCTTGGCCCATCGATGCTCGACTCCTAGCGCCATTGCGAAAGGTAGGAACTTTTCAAACGTGTCTGGCGGCATGCGTTTCAGCCGGTCGGCGTCGACTCGGTTCATGAACTCCTGGAATCCCAGGATCTCTACGCGTGTGCGCACGCCCTTCAGGCTCTTGGCCGACATCAAGTGCGAAAACAGAAAGATGATAAGTGCGGCCAGCAGGATCGCGCCAAACATCCAGAATCCTGATTGCGTAAAGTCAACATGGAGAAAATAGCCGGCAAGCATGAATGGAGCCGCGGTAATCACAGCTCCGAGAATCCAGTATCCGTGCGCGCTCTCCGGGTCGAGTGTGTACATGCCCTTATCTTTGAGCGACGACATCACGTAGCTCTTAATCGTTGGGATGGCCACGTAAAAGCGATTGCGCAGGTCAGCGATGTGAGTCTCGGTCACGCCGCCGGGAAACAAGTTCTCCATCAAGACACGTTCGAATGGCGCGAGATCTCCCCACTGTTCCGGACCTTTGAGCTGAACAAAGATGTAGTCCTTCTTCTTGAAGACGACGAGCTGCGAGACCTGCTCTTCACGAATCTTGATGTATCCGCGCACCGCGAGGTCCACAAGGACGGAGGTGATGTCGCGTGGATCGGTCCTGTCGTCGACGAGCGTCCCGACTTCTGCCGGACTCATTCCCTTGGGAGGCTCATACATTGGAGCCACAGAGAGCCCAGCATGCGGATCTCGCCCTTTCTTCCACCAAAGGGAAAACATGACAACAAATGCAAAAATAGGCAGCAAGATGATCGGATTGCTTCCAATAAACCAAGACGCCTTGGTAAGTGGGCCAGGCGGGTCGAGGACATCCTTAGGCAGGAAGACGTCCACTGTGAGCCCGCCACGTTCAGGTAGTGGATTCAGAGTCTGAGCCATGACGTTTGCCCCTTGAATATCCGTCATCGCCCTTTCGTTCGAATGGAAAACGCCGGCAAATGCCTGCGCCCGTAATTTGCCGGTTGCCTCAGGCGGGAAGCGCACATAGGCCGCGCTCGCATCGATGGGCACGGGCCAACCGTTGCCGGTGACGTTCCAATAGAACTCGTCGTGGTCCTCGAAGAACTTAACGGCGTTACGGACGGAGTAGACGATGTGAATCCGTTTACTAGTGTCAGTCGCACCCGGAATCATGATGGTCAGGACGCGATAGCCACTCTGGGTCTTGCTCGAATATTTCAGCGTCTGGCCTTCCTCGTCTGTGACTTTGCGCACCTTTAGAAACAGCGAGTAGTTGCTGCCTTCTGGTCCTGTGTAGTCGACGGGAATGTAGCGGTGAATTCCGTGGAATGCTCCGATGAAGACGAGTGAGATGCGCTCATCCACGTCGGCCGAACCATCTTTGTGAACTTCGACGTCAGCGCTGAAGTCGGAAATACGCCAGCTGCGCTCTTGTGCATGCGCCAAAACGGAACAGCACAGAATTCCTAGTGTGAGGAGGATCGATGTTAGACGGTATCCTCCATGCCCATACCTTTTGCAAGCACTGTCATGCCTCGCTCGGCCACGACGCTGCCTCCGCTGCGAGAGCTCAATTGCGGAGCGGGAGATCTGCTGTTTCTGTGTGGTTACACGGAAGAACAGCAGATCCCCCGCGCGAACAGCTCGCGCGAGGGTTGACAGTACGTTGAAATGGTGTGGTTCATTGAAGTGGTGTCGTTCATCGAGTCCATAACGCAGATTCGTTGCAGGGGATCGGCGCTCTACAAGAGGTCCTCTGAGTAGGTAGCCGTTTCGCAACCTTCTGGTTAGCTGCACGATTAGAACTTGACCACTGGTGTTGCCCGATCCTCGGCGGTTTCGGTCTGAAAGAATTGTCGCGGCTGAAAGCTGAACATACCCGCGATCATGTTGCCGGGGAACGTAGCGATCTTCGTGTTTAGATCGCGCACCACTGCATTGTAGTAACGGCGCGAATTCTGGATGGCATCTTCGGTCTGGCTGAGCGACGATTGCAGTGAAGTGAACTGCTCTGACGCGCGAAGTTGGGGATAATTCTCGGCGACCGCGAGCAGCCCACGCAAGGCCTGGGTTAGCTGGCCCTCGGCTTGGGCTTTCTCGTCAACGGTAGTCGCCGACATGGCTGCCGAGCGGTAACGGGCGATATTCTCAAAGGTTCCCTTCTCGTGGGCTGCATAGCCCTTAACTGTCTCTACCAGATTGGGAATCAAATCATGCCGCCGCTTCAGTTGCACGTCGATGTCGCTCCACGCGCTATCGGCGCGCACACGCAATCCAGCCAGGCTGTTGTAGAGAACGACTAACACGAGCACAACGACGACAATGATCGCAATCAGAGCAACGCCCATTCCTGCCTCCAGAAATTGCACGACACCGCTGGATTAAAGCTTACCCGGTAATACGAATACAGTTTGGCGGAAGGTAACACACGCAGGAAAGTTGCGGCAAATCAAATGATAGCGACGAATCCAATTGCTTATCGTTTAGTCGGAGGAACAGGACCGGGCTCGCGAACCGGAGCTGGCGGATCGGTTTGGGGTTTGGCTGGTGGATCCTTGATGGGAATGGGCGGTGAGTCGGGAGGATCCGGCTCACCTTGAGTTCCAACCACCGAGTGACCCACGCCAATCATGCCGCTGTAGTTTCGCCGCCCATGATCGAGAGCACTTCGCCGGTGATGTAGCTGGAGCAAACTTCTGCGGCAAAGAAAACATAGGCTGGCGCGATCTCTTCGGGCTGTGCGGGCCGGCCCAGTGGCGTATCCTGCCCGTGTTTGCCGACCTCCTCAGCAGGCTTGTCCGCTACATTGAGCGGCGTCCAGACCGGTCCGGGGGCGACGGCGTTCACGCGTATTCCCCTGTCGACCAAGTTCTGAGCCAGAGACTTGGAAAAGGCATTGATGGCGCCTTTGGTCGCCGAGTAATCGAGCAATTGCTTGTTGCCTTCGAGGCCCGTTTCGGAACTGGTATTGAGAATTGCGCCTCCCGGCTTCATGTGCTGTATTGCAGCCTTCGCCATATAGAAGTAGCCGAAAACGTTAGTGCGAAATGTCTTTTCCAGTTGTTCCTCCGAGAGCTTCTCCAGGCTTTCCTGCCGGTGCTGATACGCGGCGTTGTTCACGAGAATATCGAGTTGTCCGAACCGGCGTACGGTCTGTACGACCGCACGCCGGCAGAATGCCGCATCGCTCACATCTCCAGGGATCAACAGGCATTCGCGTCCTTCTCTTTCGACCGCTAGCTTCGTCTCCTCAGCATCCTGCTGTTCCTCTGGGAGATACACGATCGCGACATGTGCGCTTTCTCGCGCGTAGAGCACTGCAACGGCACGGCCGATTCCTGAGTCACCGCCGGTAATCAGAGCCACCTTGTCCTTCAGCTTCTCCGAACCTTTGTACAACGGAGCTTCGTAGCGCGGCCGCGGTTTCATTTTGGCTTCAATTCCTGGACGGGGCTGGTGCTGCGCCGGCAGTGGAGACTTTGGTTCTTGTTGCTGACCGGTGTTGCGCGATGGGAACTGCATCACGCTAGCCGTTTTCTTTTCGCTCTTACCTAGAATTTTGCGGGAGGACTTCGTAGGCATAAGAAATCTCGTTTGCAAAAGAGTAGAGACGCAGCATGCTGCGTCTTTTCGATGCGGCATTCGCGCACCGGAGAACTAGCCCTTACAGGCATGACGGCGGAGACGCAACATTGCTGCGTCTCCACCTAACTCGTTGGAGGATTTATGCGGGCGTCTGGTTGTAGCGCTTCGCCGCCATTTGCCCGAGCGCAGTGAGAGGAGATTTGGTTACGACATTCTCGCTATCTCGGCCTTTGCGTTTTTCGTCCGATTCGCCGGGACTTGGAAGCGTGCGGCTCACAAGACCAAGCAGCTCCGTCGTAAGTCCAGGAGCGATGCCATGGATACGCGCCAGCAGCTCAGCCTGCCAAGTGATGATCAGCTCTGCACGTCCCGTAACCGTTGCATCGGCAATCTGTTTGGCTGCTCGACTCACGCTGATCGACGTCATGGGATTTGTGCCGCTCAGGCTGAACCATGTGAATTCCTGGCTATGTTTGCCTTTGAAATCGGCGTTGATGTGCGAACCCGTCCGCATAAGGCCGGGAGCGACGGTGACGACCTTTATGCCAGTGTTTCCCAATTCGGCGCGCAAACCCTCTGAGAAAGCGACCGCTGCGAACTTAGAGCAGCTGTACGGGAGTAGATGTGGCACACTTACTTTGCCGCCAATAGAAGTGATGTTCACGATGCGTGCTTCTGAACGGCGCCTCATCTCGGGCAGCACTGCCAAAGTAGCGTAAACCTGACTCCAGAAATTGACCTTCATGGCTTCTTCAAAGTCGCCCAAGGTTTGGTTCTCTACTGGCCCAACCGAGATGATGCCCGCGTTATTTACCAGCACGTCGATTGCGCCGAAGTGATTCTGAACTTCTTGAACGGTACTCTCGACCTGACTTCGATCAGAGACATCGCAGACGAAGGTCATCACGGTGCCGCCGGTCTCGCGCTCGATGCACTGCCGTGCTCTTACAAGTTCCTCGCTGTCCCGGGCGCAGATCGCGATTTTGGCTCCGCGTCGGGCGAACTCTTCTGCCATCGCGAGTCCTAGTCCACGTGATCCGCCTGTGATAAAGACAACTTTGCCAGTCAGCGGAAACTTACGGGTACTGCGCAACAGAGCCGAAGCCGCTATGCCGGCTGCGGCTGCGCCTAGCACGAGACCACCGGCAGCCACGGCCCCGGCGCCGATGACCCATTTCATTGTGCGGGAAGAAAGATGGAAATCGAAGCGTTCGAACGGATCCATGGTGTGCCTCCCCTGTAGCGAATCAGCTGGCTGTGGCCAACTGCGTTTCTGGGCGACTCTCAACAGCCTCGACACGGATGCGCAGTGCGTGCCCAAGTTTGAGGAAGTCGTTGGACCACTCAGCCGGAACCGCGCCCGAGCTCACCAGTTCCGGATATGTGGCTTTGGACGTCTGGTAATAGAGATTTTCAACCTTCCAGAGGTTGACCGCAAATGGCAGGTCCTTGAGTAGCTCAAGCAGTGAGAGAATTTTGCGCAAAAGGCCGAGATTCTGTGGACGGCGCTGGAACTGCTGCATCAAGACGTTCAACTTGCGCTCCATCAAATATGCTAGCCCCGCAGAATCTAGTGGAACGCCTTCGTCCTTGGCTTCGTTGAAGAGTTTGCGAACTTCGTCCAAGTCGAGAAAATCCTTGCGAAACTCGCGGCGCAGGGCCGCATTCAGCACAAACTCTGCCGCGAGCGCCAGCGGCTTAGGCCGTGGGAAGTTGCTGTCCGATAAAAATCGCATGAGCGGCGCATTGTGCTCATAGATTGTCCGCAAACTTGCTTCAGTCTCCTGAAGGGTGGACTCGAGAATATGATCGACAATGCGACGACGTTCATCGCGAAACAATGACTTGAGTGAGTAAGTCGCTCCACCAAAGCGTTGCTCGAGCACACGAAGGACTGCGGGGACATCGGCTCGCGAGAACGACTCGTTCAATTCCCGTACGGTCTGATCGTATGGATCCTGCTCTGCGCCCTTACGCACGCCGGCACTGAGTGTGTGATCGCCCATGTGCAGCACGGCGAAGGTGAATTGATCGCACTCCCGCGTGATGCGCGAGCATACACCGGCTTGACCTACCGCAAGGTGCATCTTGCCCGAGACAGAAGTTCGATAGTCGCTCGGTTCAATGGTGTAGCAGTATCGTGAGGCGCCTGTTTCGAATAATGAACTGATGGCATAGTGGGCTGCCACCTGCTCCAGTCCGACTGCCATAGGCTTAACCCACTTGCTGTATATTTCAGCGCCGTTCTGATGCTCGGGAACATTGCTTTTTGCCTGCTGTAAGCGCTCTACGAATCCCTGTTCGATGGAGTTGGCCTCATCGCCTGCAAGTTTCTTCGTGAGCTGGATCACGCGACCGGCGTAAGCAATTACCTGAACGGTTTCGATGCCCGAGATCTCGTCGAAAAACCAGCCGCAGCTCGTGTACATCAGCATGGCGTAACGCTGCATCTCGAGCAGCTCAAGAGCAGCCACACGTTCGTCCTGTGAGAGTTCGTGTGAGGCATTTTCAACAAAGAAGCGCTCGAGGGTCTCCGTCGAGCGGTCTAAGATGACGCCCACATATTCATTGCGCGCTTTCCATACGTCGGCGAAGAATGCTGCCGCACGTTGTTCATAAAAGGGCATCACCGTGTCGCGTAGCCAATCGAGGGCGTTGCGCAATGGTTCGCGCCATTCCTGAGTCCATCCCGAAGCCGCTCCGGAGTTGCAGCCGCAGTTCTCGCGCCAGCGTCCAACACCATGCGAGCAGCTCCAGGAACTGTTTTCGATAATCTGCGCTTCATGCTGTGGGGGATGTTTCTCCAGGTACTCGCCGTAATTCGTCAGGCGGGCGATCCCCTTTTCCTGAATGTACTGAAGCGCATAAGCAAGTGCCATGTCGCCGTGCGCATGATGATGTCCATAGCTCTCGCCGTCGGTGGCGATGTGCATGAGCTGCGGAAACGCCACGCCTGATACGGAGAGAGGATGGTGAACTTGATTCCAAGCTGCGCCATTATGTCGAGCGTCTGCAAGTCCACGGCGGTCTCCGGCAACCACATGCCCTCCGGCTTCCGCTTGAAACGAGACTCAAAGTCGCGAATTCCCCAATAAATCTGCGTGTAGCGATCGTGATCGTTCGCCAACGGCAGAATCATGTGGTTGTACGCTTGAGCAATCGCTGAGCCGTGACCCGAGAATCGTTCCAGACTCAGGCGGTCGGCTTCGAGAACCGACCGGTACACCTCGGGTTCTTGCGCTTCCATCCACGAAAGCAGCGTTGGGCCAAAATTGAAGCTGATATTCGCGTAGTTGTTGGTGATAGCGGCGATGCAGCCCTGGTCGTCGAGAATGCGCGACGCCGCGTTAGGCGCGTAGCACTCATTGGTAATGCGCTGGTTCCAATCGTGGAAAGGATAAGCGGAGTCCTGAACCTCCACGGTTTCCAGCCACGGATTCTCGCGGGGCGGCTGATAGAAGTGTGCGTGAATACAAATGTAGCGTTCCATGACGAAGTGTGGGTAGGCCGAGAAACAGAGAACCGCGTGGTTAGATGCAGAAAGAATGGATTCTCGCTGGCTTGGAAGGTCCCTTTTCTTGATGTCCAGGGAACTTGTCTACTCGTACCGAAGCGCCTCGATGGGATCCAGATTCGCGGCCTTCCATGCCGGATAAATCCCGAACAGCAACCCAATCGAGCAGGAGACGCTAAACGCCGCGACGGTCCAATACAGCGACATGGTTGCAGGCAAGGCCTGGAAAGCCGAGCGAATGCCCCAGGTGATCATCGCTCCGATGAAGATACCGATTACCCCTCCCAGTGCGCAGAGAGTGATGGCTTCCAGGGTGAATTGGAAAAGAATATTCCGCTTGGTTGCCCCAATAGCCTTGCGTACTCCGATCTCCCGCGTGCGTTCCGTAACCGAAACCAGCATGATGTTCATCACGCCCACACCGCCGACGATCAAGCCCACACTCGAGACAGCGAACATGAATACGAAGATCCCGCCGGTAAGCTGCCCCCACAGGTCGGACAAGGCATCTGGCGTGAAGATGGCGAAATTGTCTGCCTGATTAAACTTCACGTGACGTCGCCGACGCAGCACCTCGCGGATTTCATCCTTTACTGCGTCCACCGTCGCGTGGGAATCGGCTTTCACGCTGACCCAGTGGTCCTTGAGTTCCGGATGAATCTTCTTGAAGGTTTGCAATGGGAAATAGACGATATTGTCGTCGGGGTTCTTGCCTCCACCAACGCCCGACTTGCGCTTGTCGGCGACCGCGATTACTGAAAACAACTCGCCTTCAATGTTGATTTCTTTGCCCAGCGGTGACGCTGCTCCGAACACCTCCTCAGCGGTGTCGTATCCGAGCGCGATAACGTTCGCGCGACGTTGGTCTTCTTCCTCAGTAAAGAACCGGCCTTCCTTGAGAGCGATGTCATATACGTCCTTGATCGAAGAGGTGTCGCCCTCAAGGATCACGTTGCTCGCCTTGCGGCCCTTGTACTTAACCGAATAAGTACCAGAACCGAACTGCGGCATAAACATGCGGATACCGGCGCCGACGGAGCTCACGTGTGGCAGATCGCGCAAAGCCATCGCATCTTCGAGTGTCAGCTCTTTGCGGGTGAGAAGCTCGGTGGACGGACGGCCAAACTGAAAGACATCGAAACGATAGATCCAGACTACGTTCGATCCCATCTCCGCGACCTGCTCCTGAATGCGGGAATTCAAGCCACGAACCACCGAAGAGATGGCGATTACCGTCATCACACCAATGACGATTCCAAGCACCGTGAGCGCCGAGCGCAGCTTGTTCTTGGCGATAGTGTCCATCGCCATGTTGATCGTCTCGAGATGGTCTCTGTTAAGCATCCTAGAGCTCGGACCTCAACGCCACGATGGGGTCCAACATAGCCGCCTTCCTGGCTGGATACACACCGAAGAAAACCCCTACGCTTGCCGAGACGAACAACGATGCC
>QIBC01000021.1 GCA_003225215.1 Acidobacteriota bacterium | reverse complement strand
AAATTCCCCGATGGAGGCCGCGCGCTTCGCCAACGCGATTTGGCGAGCGCCCTGAATGCCAGCGGCGACGTGGCTCAATTCGTGGCTACGCGCGATACGGTTACCGGGCTCGAACACATATTTAGCGGAAGTGAGCTGAGAGAGAAGGGCATGCGATTCGATCTCGGCGGCTATCAGTGTCACGTCTTTCTCGATTGGAAGCATCTGCGCGACGACCTGAATCATCCCTGGCGAGAGCTGTACGAGCACTTGCGTGGCAAAGGTGTCGCCAGCCTCGCCGACGCAATGCGCGATTTGCAGCTGAAACCAGTGCACGATGCGCTGCGCGCTCTTCTCGATCCTCCGCTCATCGCAAGCCTTTTCGAAGTGACTGCGCCGCAGAGCGGACAAGCCGGCAAGAAAACCGCGCCGGCTCCCGAAACTGCTGCAGTTTCGACGATGAAAACGCCACCAGCCCTACCCGCACAGGCAACTGCGATCGGCGATGGGCACGCGTTGCAACGCAGGAAAGAGGCGCTCGATCTACTCGCTCTTCGCGTGCAAGCCATGCTGCAGGCTGCTCAATCGCTCGTTTTGGGTGAATCTGCGGAGTCGCTGGGAGTGCCCGCGCAGAGCCAATGGCAAGGGAGCGTGGAAGCCGCCCTGGCCTCTTTCACGCGCAAGGTGGAGGCGGCTCGCCGCATCCCATCGCTGGAAAAACATTTCCGCGTGGCCTGGTCAACCCATGCCTGCTCGGTTCTTCCCAACGACGCCGCAAGGGAGAACCTGGCGCGGTGGGCCACTGTGATTGCCTGGGCAGCGTTGCATGCTCTTGGCGAACTGCTGAGTGTTTCTGAGCCCGAACAAGCCGGCGCGAAGCTTTTCGACGCGCTTAGGTTGCGCGAACCACTGGCCGATGCCTTCTCCCGATTTGGTCTTGAAGATGAAGGAAAATGGCGCGCAAGCGCGCGGGCCCGCGCTGTGCTGGCGAATGAGGCGTGGCTGCCCGGAGCGCCGCGCTCAGCCAAATCTCCGCATAGCTGGCTGCATGATCCCGATGTTTTGTGGTTGATCAATGTTCATGACTATCAGGGCGTTCGTTACTTTAACAAGGAGATGTACGAATGTCTCCTCTGGTGGATGGCACTGCCTGCGCTGATACGGATCGCAGAATCGCCTACTCCGGATCCGCAGAAATTGCATGAGCTGGAATTGCAGATTGAATCCCGAATCGATGCAGCTGAGGCGGCAGGATACCAGATAATGGCATTATTCGAATTGGGCGAGGGAAGTGTACCAAAGGAGCCGCCGCCGGTGGCCGACGATGACCAGCCACCAATCAATGAAGCGGAAGAAGAGGAGATAACTCCCAAGGGACGACGCACTCCGAAGTAGCGGATGGCCTGCGTGTGTTCCTGCGGTTGCCTGAAGAATGTACGACGCAAACGGTTCATCGTGGTGAGTGCCCAACAGCTATCCTCTCGGCGCTTGTTTGAGGAAAAGGGTTGATCGAGCGGACTTTGCATACCGCGCGCCTGGTGCAGCAGGAGTGGCTCTCGCAATCGAGCGAAACCAAGCACCTGGTTTTCGCAATCGAGGATATGGAGCGGTTCGATTTTGCCGCCGGCCAGTTCATCTCGCTGGTCGCGCCTCGCGATGGCAAGACGATTACGCGCGCCTATTCTCTCGCTTCGGCGCCGCGTAACAATGAGTTCGATCTCTGTTTGAATCGCGTGGAAGAAGGCTTCTTCTCCAACTTCCTATGCGATATGAAGGAGGGAGAGACAGTAAAGTTCCACGGTCCACATGGGACTTTCGTTCTGCGTAATCCGCTGCGCGATTCCATTCTGATTGCGACAGGTACCGGGATTGCCCCAATTCGCGGGTTTGTGCAATGGCTATTTGCTGATGACTCGCGCCACCAGGGTCGTCAGATTCATCTGGTTTACGGCACGCGTTATCCCGTCGATATCTATTACAAGGACTATTTCGATCTGGTCGCCCACGATTTTCCAAACTTCCACTACCTGATTACCTTGAGCCGAGCTCCCGACGACTGGAAGGGCGAACGGGGATATGTGCAGGACCAGGTGCGCAAGATCATTATGGCTCGTCCCGAATCAGAACGAACGAACATGGATGCCTACGTTTGCGGCTTGAATGACATGATCTCGGCAACACGGAAGATGCTCAAAGAGGAACTGGGTTGGGAGCGCAAGCAGATCGTTTATGAACGATATGACTGAGCCCGTTCGGCTGCATCGTAGAGACGCAGCAGGCTGCGTCGTTACGAGGACCAGCGAATGCTCCGCTTTAGAACTTAAGGAGCGACAGGCCTGTCCAAATTAACTTCTGCGAACAGAGCATCGTCCGAGAGCTGTGCCGCAAAAAGCGCGGCACTTCTTGGGATGGCACGGCTAATTTGGACACCTGAAAGAGCAAGCGTCCCTAGTTTGCAAGGCGTCACTCGGAGGAGTCCCTGGATCTCTGTACCTTGAATAACAAGGCAAGATACAGGGAATTTCGGAGATTCAGTCCCTTAAATGGCGGACAATGTATGTCCATTCGGGATGCTAGGGAACGGTGCGCATGCGCTTCTGGATTTCTCATGCCAGCGAGGTGCCGATTCGGGAGCAACTAGTAACTCAGATTGTCCTCGCGATCCTGAGCGAAGATCTTAAGACCGGCGCACGCATGCCCAGCACACGGGAACTGGCGCGACGGTTCCGGATTCATGCGAATACTGTCAGCGGTGCCTACAAAGACCTGGAAAAAGCCGGATGGCTCGAGCTCCGCCACGGAAGCGGAGTCTACATTCGTGAGCCGTCGAAGCAAGAGTCGCTTTCGCCCGAATTAGCTCTTGATCGGCTGATCGCGAGCGTATTAAGGTCAGCCCGACAATCCGGTATTTCGCTTACCATTGTTCGCAAGCGCCTGCGCTACTGGCTCGACCTGCAGCCGCCGGATCACTTTCTTTTAATTGAACCCGATGTGGAATTGGCAAACATTGTGACGACCGAGATTCAGCAGGCAGTCACGTTTCCCGTAATGGCATCAGATTTAAGCGCATGCAATTCGCCGGAGCGGCTGCAGAACGCCATTCCCATCGCTATGCCCAGCAAGGTGGCAAGTGTTCGCGCAAAGTTGCCGGAGGGAGTCGAGTGCATCAGGCTGCGAGTACGGTCGGTCACGGAGTCGCTGGTTCCGTGGATGCCTGCGCGCAAGGACACGCTAGTTGCCGTTGCTTCGGGCTGGCCCGACTTCCTGAAACGGGCGCGAACCATGTTAATCGCCGCAGGTTTTGACTCAGATGGTCTTCTGGTCCGCGATGTGCGACAGGGTGGATGGCAAAAGGGACTCGGTCAGGCGGCAGCGGTGATCTGCGATTCTTTAACTGCGACACGCGTGCCGAAACAGTGTCGCGCTATTCCTTTCCCCCTGCTCGCTCAAGCGTCTCTCGCCGAGCTGCGCGGCTACGAGGACTTCATTAAGCAGCCACTTACCTGATCGGCTGTGACATTCGAGAAACTGTCACAACCTCTCAGCGCTGTTCCATCTGCAGCACCTATCCTCTGAATCGCAACGAAGGATTGCGTAAGGAGAATCAACGATGACTCGTTTTCGACTACTTCTCATCATGGCAGTGCTCATTGGTATGCAAAGATCTTCAACTGCTCAGTTTCTGGCTGAATCAGTGGCAATTCCGAGGCAGACGGCGCAGTCAGCGGCTGGTGAAGAAACTCCTCCCACTTCGATCACAATTCCTGCCGGCACCACTGTGCTGACGAGTCTGAGGAGCCCTTTGCATACCGTTTCGGCACGGACCGGTTCAGGGCTTTATCTGGAAACAACAAGAGACGTAATTGAGCAGAATCACCTCGTGATTCCCGCCAGGACATTCGTGCAGGAAGTGGTGGAAAAGCAAGCGCGTCCCGGGCGCGCGAGGGGCCGTGGCCAACTTCAGTTTCATCTTACAAGTCTGATTCTGCCCGACAACTACACGGTCTCGATCGCGGGCAGCCTGCAAAGCCTGCCTGGGTCGAGATTATATGAGAGCGCAAATCGCGAAGGCGCCATTCAGCCGGTCGATCAAATCGATAAGGACGCAGCCACCATCCTCAGCGGTGTGGCAGCGGGAGCGGCGCTCGGCGCGCTTAGCCGAGGAGGCTTTGGTGCTGGAATAGGAGCCCTGATCGGTGCAGGCTTCGGCGCGGGCAAAGTCCTGTTCAAACGCGGCGACGATATCTCTCTGCCTGTAGGAACGCCGGTAGAGATGGTTCTCGATCGTTCCGTTACCATACCGATTCGCGAACTCACCGCCTATACTCACAGACTGCAGGTTCCCGGTATGAAACAGGCTCCTCTTGCCGCTCTTCCAGATCGGGAAACGCCTTTCCGGCGTCCCAACTCAGCCAGCGTAGCCATGTCGCCTGAACCATCTCCCGAAGTGAGGTTCCACTGGTGACGCAAGAATAGGGACAGCCCGAAAAACTGCCGCAGAGAACTCTACTGTTTGGTTACTGATGGAAAAGCAGATCCCAGCCCGCATCAGCTTTGGGAGTACACCAACAATTATCCGGCGGCCTGGGGAATGACAGTGTCTATATAGTTTCGGAAGCAGTGGTGAATCGTCCAGCGTTAGCTCTGGCGCCCACGGTCACTCAGAAGGGTGTCCTAAACCTGGCGCCCGGTCTTGCGGTCGTCGGCAATCACGCCGTCCCGGATGTAGATCACCCGATGCGCGTACTCGGAAATGTCGTGTTCGTGGGTCACCAGCACGATGGTATTGCCTTGCGCGTGTAGATGATCCATCAGCGCCATGATTTCGTTGCCGGTTTGGGAATCGAGGTTCCCGGTAGGTTCGTCAGCAAGCAGGATGGAAGGATTGTTCACCAGGGCACGGGCGATCGCGACTCTCTGGCGCTGACCGCCGGAGAGCTCGTTCGGCTTGTGCATCATGCGTGGCTCAAGGTCCACTTTGCGAAGAGCTTCCTTGGCGCGGCGAATGCGCTCTTCTGAGGGTGTCCCGTTATAGATCAGGGGCAACTCGACGTTATGCAGAGCAGTTGCCCGGGCGAGCAGGTTGAAGGTCTGGAAGACGAATCCGATTTCCTTGTTGCGGATGCGGGCGAGTTCATCGTCGTCCAGTTCGCTTACCAAATGTCCGTTAAGCCAGTAATTGCCTTTGCTGGGTGAGTCCAGACATCCGATCAGATTCATCAACGTGGACTTACCCGAACCGGAAGGACCCATAATGGCGACATACTCGTTTCGCTTAATGTCGATGTTGACGCCGCGCAACGCATGCACCTGCTGCTCTGAACCCATGTCATAGGTCTTCCAGAGATCCTCGACCTTGATGATCGTGGAAGTCGCTGGCCGGGTGCTAATCGCGTCCATCGTCGTCAGTTCTGCCATTTGCGTTGCCATTCCGGTCTCCTAACACCAATACGGGGAGACACTAGATTCGGTTCCCCAATATTGGACGAAAACACCCTATTCAGGCTATAGACGTTCCAAAGTAGCCACCGTTACTAGGAGTTGTCGTCCTTTTTCGCAATGCTGTTGTCTACTTTAACTTTGGCGCCGACCTTTAAAGTACGCAGGACTTTGTAGCTACCAGTGACGATCTCCTGGCCCTCGGCCAGACCGCCGGTGATTTCCATATCGGTCGAGCCTTGAATTCCAGTTTCAACCGGTTTGAAATCTACCTTCTTGGTGGTTTTGTCGACTACGAAAATCCCCTGAATTTCCTTCTTGCTCTTCGGATCCTTAGTGCCGGATTGAGACGCCTTAACCACGCCAGAACCCTTCTTTCCAGCGGCGGCCGCGCGTTGCGCATCCAAGTCGCCCTGGGTTCTTATGGTCAATGCCTGAATGGGAACGGAGACCACGTTGCTCTTACTGGCAGTAGTGATCTTTGCGGTAGTCGAAAATCCAGGACGCAGGTTTTCTGGAGGACTATCGAGCGTGACCACGACTTTGAAGTCCTTGGCTTCTTGTGTTCCCGCGGTTGTTTGCGAGGTAGCAACTCCGGAAGACCGTACCAGAGCCTGGTCGCCGATTTCGGTTACGCGCCCTTTGAATACCTTATCGGGAAGGGCATCGATGGTTACATCCACGCTTTCGCCGAGCTTCACGTTCACGATGTCTGTTTCGTCAACCCGGACCTCAGCGGTTACTACCGACATGTCGGCTAGCGTCATGAGTGTGCTGCCGGGTGAATTCTGAATCCCGACAACCACGGTTTCGCCTTCGCGCACAGGCAGGTTCGTCACAATGCCATCGAACGGCGCGATGTATTCGGTCTTTCCCAGAACGTCGGTCAGTTTACTCAGAGTCGCATTCGCCTGGCTTACGCGTCCTATGGTCGAGGCTTTTTGTGCGTTCATCTGTGTAACCTTGGCTTGCGCCGCGGCCAAGGTTGCTACTGCGACATCGTAAGCCGCTTTTCTTGCGTCGTAGTCGGATTTGGAGATGAGTTGGCTTTGATAAAGGTCCTTGGCTCGGTTGTAGTCGAGCATCTTCTGTTCCAGATCGGCTTTATCGCGAGCAACCTCCGCGATTGAGGTTTCGATGGCAGCGTTAGCCGAGTCGAGGTCCTTCTGCGCGGTTTCGATTCCTGCGCGCTGCGCGTTCACATCCGCCGAGCTCTGCACGTTCTCGAGTTGCGCCAGCTTTTGACCACGCTTAACCGTCTCGCCTTCCTTTACATACAGTTTCACGATCTTGCCAAAGCCTTGGGCTCCTATGTTCACGTAGGTCTTAGCCTTGATCTCCCCGGAGCCTGTCACCACACTCGAGATGTCTTCCCGCATGACCTTTGAGGTGGTTACGGTTATGACGTTGCTCTGACTACTGCGGACGCTGACCGCAATGAGTGCCGCCAGGACGACAACCACGGCAATGGCGATGATGATCTTCTTGGTGTTGCTGCTTCTTTTTTTGCGTTCTGGACTGCCATAAGTGTTGGTGACGACAGACGGTCTGGGGCCACCTACCGGCAGATCAAGTGTTTGCGTGTCTGGCATGCACCCTCCAGGCAGTGATACGCCAACTTCAGACAAAAAGTTTCTAGGGCAGTCGAGGATAGACAGTCCTTCGGCTGGGAGCAGGCGAGGAAGAACTCAACTGGCCGGGAATCTTAATTATAGCGTGAGTTAAAGCCGTTGGCGGGTGTAAACTTTCAACCAGAGACTCCGCCTTCATTTGCCCCAGAGAATTGTGACCGTTTGCTTGCTCCGATGCGAGGAAGTGCCTAAAATAATGAAGCCCAACGTGTGTCTCTGAGGAGTGGGTAGCAGTATGTACTCGTCATTAATCCGTAAGTCTTCGGGCGTTATTCTTTTTCTTCTACTGCTA
The DNA here is from genome assembly GCA_003225215.1 of Acidobacteriota bacterium. GTDB lineage: Bacteria > Acidobacteriota > Terriglobia > Terriglobales > Acidobacteriaceae > Gp1-AA112. Next base: position 16,769 of record QIBC01000021.1, on the reverse strand, counting down.
ATTTTGCCGGTTTGGCTGGCAGCACAGACTGCCTCCGCCGATGTCTCCAGCACTCCCAAAACAGACCAGACGGCAACGACGAAAGCCAATCAGAGCGATCAGAGTTCGCCAGACGTCGACAAGCGCAAACGGCAGCTGACAGATAAGGAAAAGAAGGAGCAGGAAAAGCGCTTCAAGAAAGAAGTCGAGACTGTCTACAAGAAATGGCTCGACGAGGACGTCCGCTACATCATCACCGATGAAGAAAAGTCTGCCTTCAAGCAACTCTCGAACGACGAAGAACGTGACAACTTCATCGAAGCCTTTTGGGCTCGCCGCGATCCCACGCCTGACACGGTAGAGAACGAATTCAAAGAAGAGCACTACGCTCGCATCGCCTACGCCAACGAGCATTTTGCCGCCGGTATTCCGGGTTGGAAGACCGATCGCGGGCGCATGTACATCATGTATGGCAAGCCCGACGAGATCGACTCGCATCCCAGCGGCGGAACTTATGAACGTCCGATGGAAGAAGGCGGTGGCGAGACTTCGACATATCCGTTTGAGACTTGGCGCTATCGCTATCTGGAGGGCATCGGGCAGGAAATCATCATCGAGTTTGTCGATACCTGCATGTGCGGCGATTTTCACATGACGATTGACCGCTCCGAAAAGGACGCGTTGAAAAACGTTCCCGGCGCGGGCCTAACGCTTTACGAGCAGATGGGACTCGCTAACAAAGCCGACCGCTTCACTAATAGCGGCCTTGAGCAACTGGGAGCTGGACCGTTCAACCAGAACCTCCAAAGCAAGCAGTTCGACCGGTTAGAAGAGTTTGCGAAGCTGAATCGTCCGCCCGCAATCAAGTTCAAGGATCTGGACGAAGTTGTCACCAGCAAAGTTCGTTACAACCTCCTTCCCTTCGACGTTCGAGCCGATTTTGTACGTGTGACCAGCGATACCGTCCTGGTACCGGTGACCCTTCAAATCCGGAAAAAGAATGTGACATACGTTAACAAGGACGGCGTCGAACGCGGAACGCTCAATATCTACGGTCGCGTCACCACTCTCACTGGCCGCATCGCGCAGACATTCGAAGATACCGTTCAGGATGATGTGCCGGTGGAGTTGTTGTCCAAGGTTCTCGAGAATTCTTCTATCTACTGGAAGGCACTGCCGCTGCGTCCGGGCCGCTATCGTTTCGACATCGTGGTAAAGGACGTGAATGGCGATCGGATGGGAACCTGGTCGCACGGGATCATGGTTCCCGACATGAGCGACGACAAAGGATTGACCAACTCGACGCTTATCCTTGCTGACGTGATGGAGAAGGTTCCGTCTAAGTCGGTAGGCGCCGGCAACTTCGTGATCGGCACAACCAAAGTTCGGCCTCGGCTCGATAGTGCTGACGGCACTCCCGCGAAGTTCAATCGGAACCAGAAACTTAACTTCTGGATGCAGGTGTATAACCTCGGGATCAACGATCAGAACAAGAAGTCTTCAGCGCAAATTGAATACAACATCGTGAACTCAGCCACCAAGAAGGCTGTTGTGCACACAGTGGAAACGACCGATCAACTCGGCAATGCCGGCGACCAGATCACACTCGAGAAGAGCATGTCGCTGGCCAGCCTTGAACCCGGCATGTACGAGTTGACGATCAAAGTGAACGACAATATCTCCAAGCAGTCGATCGCTCCAACGGCGAAGTTCCTGGTTCAGTAGGAAGTTCAGCAGGAACTTGAGTCCATTTCGTACTGGGGACCGGGCGGTCGACATGAACCGTGCCGCTTCTTGAATGGAGCGGGCATAGGTTCCTTATCCAGGGGTGGATAAATGGCAAACCGGCTCAAGTGGTTGGTTGTGCTGTTAGGCGCAGCGCTCCCAGTGTGCGCTGCGACCCAGGGCTCCATTGCAGGGATGGTGAAGAGCGCCGACGGCACTCCGCAAATGGGCGCACTGGTTGAAGTTTTCGCCATGGGAAACCTTCAACCGATCGTAGCCTTCACCAGTCAGGCGGGTTCCTTTCAAGTCGCTAGTCTCGCGCCAGGGAGTTACCGCCTCAAGGTTACAGCTGCCTCATTTTTGCCGTCGCTCATCGAGAATGTGGTCATACGTTCTGGGGGACGCGCCATTATCAACGTAACCCTGAATACCCTCGCGGAGGCAATACGCTTCCTGCCTCCGCGTCAGCTTTCCGACCAGGACCAGGATGACTGGAAGTGGATACTTCGCTCGGCATCCAACCGCCCTATTCTGCGCTTTGATGACGATAATGGGCTTATTCTTGCCAGCTCGGCAAACAACGAAACTCGCGATAGCCATGGCGTAAAGGGGAAGGTCGCATTTGTGGCTGGCGCGCAGGCTGACGGATTTGGTAGCGCTCCGGATTACGGTACCAGTTTCGACGTCCAGCAAGCCTTGTTTTCGGCAGACACGTTGTCGTTCGACGGTCGCGTGGGCAACGGAAACGGTCAACCTGCGGGAGTGATCCGCACCGCTTACAGGCATCAGTTTGCCAACGGCGACACGCCTACAGTGGCGGTTACGCTTCGGCACACTGCGCCTCCGGGCAGTATCACTGCCAATGCACTCAGTTCGGTAGCCTTTACTTTCTCGAATACCACCAACATCGGTGGGCTGGTCGACCTCAGCTATGGGAGCGAAGTGCAGGGCGTTCAATTTATCCGCCACATCAGTGGAATTCGTCCTTTCGCTACGGCTGGGATTCATCTCCGCAAGGACATGGTCCTGGAATATCGCTACGCTACGGCCGAACCGGCGAGTGCCTTTGATCGTGCGCTGGACAATCCCGGCGGGAGTGATGATGAGGCCGTGCCGATGCCGCGAATGTCGGTTGTAGCTTTTGCACCGGCTCTGGAGCGTGATCGTCACCAGGAGATTTCGCTCTCCCGCAAACATGGCGACACAAAGTTCCAGGCGGCTTTCTTCTTTGATCGCGTCTCCAATCTTGCTTTGACCGGTTCGGGTGATGTCTCCTCGATCGCCTCGGACGTAATCCCCGACGTCTCCTCCGATACCTTCACGTTCAATGGTGGCAATCTTGAAACCCGCGGATTCCGGTTGGTGGCGGAGCACACCTTCTCGCCTGAATTGACCGCACTTCTGGACTATGCCTATGGGGGAGCTGTGACAGCTCCCGACTGGAACTCGACAGGGTCTTGGGCGGAAGTGCGCGAGGCACTCCATGTGGAAAACGCGCATTCCGTTACTGCGAAGCTAAACGGAGCAATCCCTGAGTCTGGAACGCGGTGGGCGGCCTCCTACAAATTGATTAGCTCCAACGCAGTTACCCCGGTTGACCTATTTAACGCCTCTCCTGGACATGCCGATCCGTTCTTTAGTTTTGTAATTCGCCAGCCGATACCTGGTGGGTCCTTTATTCCCGGACATGTGGAGGCAGTGCTCAACGTGCGCAACCTACTGGCCCAAGGCTATCGTCCTTTCCTCAGTCCGGACGGACGTACACTTTACCTGGTGCAGTCTGCGCGAGCGGTGCGGGGTGGCTTGGCGTTTACGTTCTAGGAGAACCGCAGCGCAAAGTTCACTGATAATTCATTGTTAATCGCTGTTCCGAAAACGAAGTTCTGCATATTTTCGGCGGAATTCTAGAACTTTTACGTTATTTTCGAAGAATTCGCTGTTATTTTCGCTGTTATCTAGTATTGCTGGTCGATTTTTCCGCAGCTTGTGAACCCTCTAGATGCCGATCCTCAGTAAGGCCGGAACTGATGAATTCCACTCGCCGCTGGAACGGTTGCTGGCTTCCATAGCCAATCTGCGGCATCAGCCCACGTCCAAAGGTGCACACTTCTATCGCACCAGCCTCCGGCGATTCCAGGCGTGGAGTGAGATTTTTCATCCCCACATCGACCCAGAACAGCAGCAAACGCTGAAGTTTCTCGATAGGCTGCGCCGGGCCACGGGCAAGCTGCGCGATAGCGAAGTCCATCTCGATCTGCTGGCGGGCCTCAAGGACCTAGAATCCAAGGAAAAGAAGCGGCTGGAAAAGAGCTTGAGAGCACGTAAAAAGTCTTACCGCAAGAAGTTGAAGTCCGTACTGCGCGATTCCATTCTGAGTGGGATCTGGCGAGCTCTCCGCGTTCTGGACGAATCGCCGGGGCAGCCCAGTGAGCCGACGCATCCCATAGACGCCGCTGCAGGGTTGGCGCTCCAGGAATTCCGCGCATTTGTACAGCGCCGCGGCCCTCTCTCAGGCGGGAATCTGCATGAATACCGACTCGAGTGCAAGCGCTTTCGATACACCGCCGAGCTTGCGGGAAAGACTCCCCAGGGAGAGATGCTGATCGCCGAGTGGAAAGCAGTGCAGGACGTGATCGGCGAGTGGCACGACTACCTCACGTTGTCGGAACTGGCCCAAAGCGTCCTGGGCGACTCGGCCCTGCATGCGAAGCTAATGGAATACACGCACAATAAATATCGGGAATCTTTGCGTGCCGTCTCCAAGTGTGAAAGGAAGTTGCTCGCACCGGCAGCTCGCGTTCCAAAAAAGGAACCAAAGCGTGCGCGTACAGGCCGCAGCTCCTCGCCTGCGGCCTGAATCCACGTAATATCTCGCGACCCCTATGCCCGTCTTTGCGGCAGTAGATATCGGCGCAAATTCTGTACGACTCAAGATCGCTGAACTTATTCGACGTAAGTTCAAAGTGATTCACGAGGACCGCGAGGTCACGCGCCTTGGAGAATCCGTGTTTCGCAACAACGTGCTCGCGCCCGATGCCATGGCGCACACGGTAAAGGTCCTGACGCGCTTTTATCGAGCCACGCAGAAATTTCGGGTCGAGCAGGTACGAGTAGTGAGCACCAGCCCATTGCGCGACTCAAAAAACTCCCGCGCATTCCTTGAGTGGGTAAAATCCGCCGTCGGATGGAAAATCGACATCATCTCCGGCCTGGAGGAAGGCCGACTCATCCACCTGGGCGTGCTCTCCAACGCTCGTATCGACAATCGAGACGTGCTCATGTTTGATCTTGGCGGTGGCAGTTGCGAAGTCACAATTTCCGAAAAAGGGCACATTCGCGAGATGTTCAGCCTGCCGCTGGGTGCAGTACGACTCACGCAGGAGTTCCTGCTTCATGATCCGGCAAAGACAAAGGAAGTTGCCCGGATGCGTGAATACATCGCGGAGCAAGTCAATCGTATCGCTCCCGCGATTCGACGCTATCGAGTCGACCTTGCGATTGCTACGTCAGGCACCGCGGCAGCTTTGGCGGGAGCTGCTCGAGCGCTGCAGGCAAGATCCAAGTATTCGTATACAGTCTCGCGCAAGATCGCCACAAAACTGGCGCACGAGCTTGCCGAGAAGTCGGTTCAGGAGCGCGCACAATTTCCTGGGATTGGTCCTCGCAGATCCGAGATCATCGTCGCCGGTGCTTTCGTCTTTGCCGAGATGATGGCCCACTATGGCTTGCCCTCCTTCCAGTACTCGCCTCTTGGGCTGCGGGATGGGCTGCTTGCACAAATGGCGGCAGACGCCGATATTGGAACCCGCCAGCATCGACAGCTCGAGGCCGAGCGAGAGGATGCGTTGAATTCCCTGTGCAAGAGGTACAGCGTGGATATCCGCCACGCCACGCACGTTCGGGATTTGTCTCAACAATTATTCAAAGCGCTTAAGGGAATTCACGGGTTGCCCACCGAATATACGGAGTGGATCGCGGCAGCGGCGATGCTTCACGAGTTGGGCTCATATGTGAATCGTAACGGAAGGCATCGCCACACCTATTACTTGATTGCCAATTCGGAACTCTTTGGCTTTTCGCTGGAACAGCGTCACATCATAGCGTCGATTTCCCGATACATGGGGAAGTCCCGGCCCAGTGAGCGCGACCGCGAGGTCCGTAACTTGCGTCCGTCGGCTCGCGAATTTCTCGATCGCGCGGTTGTGCTTCTCAGAATCGCGCGCGCCTTGAACCAGGGGCGCCGAGGCATTGTGCAGAAGGTTCGCGCGAGAGAATCGGGAGCGGAGGTGACGCTTGAGTTGCGAGGAAAGCCGGGAATGGATCTCGAGGTGTGGACGGCCGAAAAAGAGCGCGGCTATTTTCGCGACGTCGTTGGACGAGACCTGCTGGTCCGAGCAGCTTGAAGCTGCTTCTTTTTCTTCTTCTTGCCTTTTTTGCCTTCAGCAGGTGTGTCCTGCCCGGGTCCGCTTCCATTTTGGGAGATGGCGATCTGCCCGGATGAGCCTTCGCTCACGCTCGCATCTGCGCTTGCCTTGGCGAGCCGTGGAGTTAGCAACCAATGCAGCACGAACTTCTTCTGCTCGGACTCAACTTTCGCGATGGCGGCTTTCTTCAGATCGACATACGCACGATCTCCATTCGCCACCATCATTCTGCCGAGGAACTCGCTGAAGTTGGGATTGTGCCCGACCAGCACCAACGCTTCGAACTTGGAATACTTGCGCAACATCTCCCGGAAATGCTCGTACTTCGCTTCTGGCCTGAGCGCGTTCTCGATGTTCAACTTTCCTTCGTGACCGATCTCATTCGCAATCAATGACGCGGTCTGAGTAGCGCGTTTCAGTGGGCTGGAAATCACTGCGTCCACGGCAACTTCCATCGCTGACAAAATCCGTCCCATCTGAGTACATTGGTGAACGCCTTCTGCATCCAGTGAGCGCTTTTCGTCCTTCTTAGGACTGAATCTCTTCTGGCCTGCGCTAGCGTGACGGACGAAATAGACGATCATAACTGCTCAACTCTGGGACGATAGCGAGAACGCTGCGGTCGGGCAGCCGGCGGGGGAATTGCTGCCAATGACTCATTACCCTGCGCTAATCCTATCAGGAATTCCTGGGCGTTGAATAAGACCGGCGCTCGGCGGCGGCCATTCACGCGTGCGCCGACGCGCTCGTAATCGCCGCTGGCATCGAGAATCCGCGCCTTCGCTGTATCAGCAAGATAGGATTCCAAAATTTCCTGGCGAACTCTCTGCTTCAGTAATGGATCGAGCACCGGAAAAACGACCTCGACGCGCTCATATAGGTTGCGCGGCATCCAGTCTGCGCTTCCCAGGTAGAATTCCTCCTCGCCAGCGTTCGCGAAGGAATAGATACGGCTATGCTCCAACAACCGCCCTACAATGCTGCGCACACGGATTCGATCGCTAATCCCACGAACTCCGGGGCGCAGAGCACACATGCCACGAACAATCAGATCAATCTCCACTCCAGCCTGCGACGCGCGATAGAGCGCTTGAATTACCGACTTGTCGAGCAGCGCATTCATCTTCGCGATAATGCGTCCCGGACGCTTGGCCCGTGCATGGTCAGCTTCCCGCTCAATCAGTGCAATCGTGCGCTCGGCGCAATCCACCGGAGAGACGAGCAGCGGATCGTAATGAGGATGATCTGCATATGCCGTGAGGAAATTGAAAACCTCCTGCACTGCTTCGGTGACTTCTTCATTAGCAGTGAAAAGGCTCAAATCGGTGTAGAACCGAGATGTAACCGCGTTGTAATTGCCTGTGCCCAGATGGGCGTATCGACGCGTCACGCCATCAGGATCGCGGCGTACCAGCAGGATGAGCTTGCAGTGAGTTTTGAGTCCGACCAGACCGTGGAATACCTGCACGCCCGCATCTTCGAGGCTACGCGCCCAGCGAATGTTTGAAGCCTCATCGAAACGCGCTTTCAGTTCCACTACGACGGTCACTTCTTTGCTCGCCGCAGCCTCGCTCAGCGCTTGCACAATCGGCGATTCTTCACCGGTGCGGTACAAAGTCTGGCGCATCGAAATTACATCAGGATCTTTGGCGCCCGTCTCAATAAATCCCACAACCGCATTGAATGAGTCGAAGGGATGGTGCAGCAGAATATCGTGCTTACGGATCTCCTCGAAGATGTCCCGAGACTTTCCCGTGAGGTGCAGTTCTCGCGGCACAAAAGGCTTGAACTTGAGATCGGATCGCTGAGTTTGCTCGTAGATGCTCGAAACTCGCGATAGATTTACCGGCCCGGGTGTGCGGAAAATCTGCCATTCGTCGAGGCCGAAATTCCCACGAAGGCGCTCGACAATCTCAGGCGCCGCAGCTGCTTCGATTTCAAGTCTTACAGCGTCGCCTTTGCGGCGATTGTGAAGTTCCGTACGGACCGACTCCAGAAGATTGCGCGACTCTTCTTCCTGCAAATACAGATTGCTGTTGCGCGTCACGCGAAACGCAGCGGCCGATACAATTTCGTATCCTCGATACATCTTGGCAGCATGAGATGCAACGAGGTCGGCAAGAAAGACATAGTCATGTGTCCCCTCTCGCGAGGGGACTCGCAGAATCCGCGGAAGCGACCGCGGGACGGTAATCACACCCATGTACACAGCGGAGGACCGCCGGCGGCGACGCAACAGAAATGCCAAACACAACGCCTTATTGACTACTCGCGGGAAAGGATGTGCAGGGTCGATGGTGATCGGCGTAAGCAGCGGATCTACCTCGCGCTCGCAGTAGTCGTTGAGAAAGTCCGCTGCGTTCGTATCCAACTCGCTTAGCTCAAGAATCCGAATGCCGCTCTCAGCAAGAGCGGGACGCAGACGGTCATTCCAGCAGGCGTATTGCGCATCCACAAATTCATTTGTCTGCTTGATCACCAGTTCCAGTTCCTGCTCGGGAGGCAGACCGTCCGGACCGGGCGTGGTGTGGCCATCCTCAATGCGCTGCAGCAGACCAGCAAGACGAACCTCAAAGAACTCGTCCAGGTTCGATGCCGTGATGCTAAGAAACTTCACGCGTTCGAGAAGCGGATTATTTTCGTCCTCAGCCTCCTCCAAAACGCGCATGTTGAACTTGAGCCAGGAAACCTCACGGTTCAGGAAATATTCAGCTCTGTCGGTCGAAAGAGGCGGCATTCTCAGATGTAAGGGGAATAACGATTTGTCTAATGGGATCCGTAAGGAAAGTGTATCGCAGGGCGCGCCAGATGGAAATTTCGTTCATGCTCTCAAGTTCCGCTATCCAAATGCACATGGAAGAGTGCCGCTAGCGAATGGCGACTTGCTGATACCCAAACACTCATTTAGGATTAGTCTCAGGTCAACGCATCCCTGCGCAGGCCATCTGGTGTGCGAATCTCGCCGGAACCGCGTGTCATCTGTGAGTCACTGAAATCGGCGCACATTCCACTTCATTTGCAGGTCCTCATCGTAACGATGGGCGCGTAGCTCAACTGGCAGAGCAACTGACTCTTAATCAGTAGGTTGAAGGTTCGATTCCTTCCGCGCTCACCATTTCTTTTCAATGATTTGCGCCAGAAAAAGCCCGCACGGAAGCACTTTCGACGCGGTATTGAAAAGGCGCGACTTAGCTCGTATCGGCTCGAAGCGTATGGCACACTTACGGCACACCTCAAAGCTTTGCTAATGAATATTGCGTGTTCCATAAGTAGCCGGAGAAGGTGCCGCAGCGTGGAGCCCGTTTTATGTCGCGAATCCCACCACAATAAAAACGACCCACTTGGGAACTAGCCGCTACGCTGCTTGGCGTAATCATCTTGCCGGGTGCCCCCTTCCAGCGATCAGTGTGCCCAATTCACGATGGAAAACACCGGCCAAATGCCAGCAACAATTTTGGCGATCCCTGGATGCGAATCTTGCGCCGGAGCAATGCCCATACGAGATTGGCTTCCTTGCGCAGAAACCGCAGCCACGTTTGGCTATCCGCGGTCAATTTCAGATCGGGTTGTCCGACGTGACCTTCCGAAACCAGCAACTTCTCATCGCGGATGGTGACCGTTGCCTTTACTTCTTCCTTACCGGTGAACGTGAAGTGGTAAACCGCGTTGATGCCCTTAGATTTCCCTTTTTGAAAGACGAAGTTCAGGCCGCGCAGAAAGCTGCGAATGGTGCCTTGGCCAGCTAGACCGTTTGATACACGCTTTGTCTTCTTGTGTGGAAATCGTCGTGCGACATACTCTTCAGCATCGGTATTCGGAACGACATAGATCGTCTCTGGCTTGTTCTGTAGTGGCCGAACGACATCGTTCAGAAATTGCTTGCGATTCGTAAGAAACGGCCCGATCACGTCTTCGCCAGCCGGGCAAACAGCCATGCAATACGCTGCTTTGTAATTGGCACCGAACGAGAGGCTCTGCCACATCGATACAGTCTCAGCTCCTGAGACCTTCTTGCGATAATCGCGAGCGTTTTTGCTGTCGGCAATGTTCTCCACCCAGTCGCTGAATCCGCCCATGAACTCGCGGTAGTTGTGGGTGTAGCAAGCCGAAAAGTTAAACTGGCCATCGGGGCTGATCGCACCGGTCGGGCAGGCGGCAACGCAAAGCTTGCATTCAAGACATGGGCTATACACGATGGGATGCGAGTATTCCGTGACTGTCGCATCGACTAAAACCGTGCCGAGGAGAATGAAATTGCCAAACTTCGGATGAATCACGTTGCGGTGAATCCCCATCTGCCCCAGCCCGGCAGCAACTGCAACAGGCTTGTGCGAAATGACCCACATCTTTGATCCCCAGCGGTCCGTTTCCATCGGAAAGCCAGCCGCTCCGCCGTTGATCGCCCCGACTCCAATTTTTTCGAGACTCGACACAATTTGTCGGGCCACGTCATTGGTTTCGTCTGTCGTGTGGTGGAATTCGAGATTCGAGATCGACCGAGCAGGTGTCCGAATATTGTCGCGGTTCATCCGACAAACGAAGCTGATGAGGGTCTTCGTGCGTGGAAATACCGATTGGATTTCTGGTTTTTGGTCGGCGATCTCTGGCCGATCACTCTCGACGAAGCCCACATCGTCTGCTCCGGCTTCCAGGCACAATTGGCGAAGCCAGGCAACGTCGAGAACTTGAGTTTCTGGTAGGTGTGTCCGACCTGCTCTCTGCTCGCGGAACTGTTTAACCGTGGGATGTTCTGCCAATTGCGTCATCGATACTCCCCTTCGAACCGCTCGACCATGAAGCCTTCATGATTAGCCGGCCTGTCCGACTGCGACGGGCACGAGCTTCCTAGAAGCCTTCCAGAGTTGCCCGTTGATGAAATCGGGAGCAAGGCGGCGCATCCTGGCAAGCGTCTTGGATTGCCCGGGTCGGATCTCCAGGGCGCCGGCCTTCAGGGACGCAAAAGACTGCTTCACCAGCTCATCAGTTGTGATGAGGCTGATCGCGCCCTCCGGAAGCGCTGCCGTCATGTCCGTCTTCACCGCGGGCGGCATGAGCTCGATAATCTCCACGCCGCTTTCCTCCAATTGGAAGCGCAGTGATTGCGTGTAAGAGTGAATCGCCGCCTTGGTGGCGCTGTAGATGGGCGCGGCTGGCAGCGGAACGAATGCCAGCGCGGAGGAGACGTTAATCACCGTGCCTTTGTTGGCGGTGAGGATGTCGATAAAGGCGGAGGTCATGCCGATCACGCCGCCGACGTTGATGTTCACCTCCGTCATTAACGCGGCGAGGTCGGTCGCCGGAGCTCTGAGATTTTTGTAGAGCATGATGCCTGCGTTGTTCATCAGCACGTCGAGCTTGGGTAAATCCGCCTTCACGCGCGCAGCGAGACCGGCGATTTGCGCGGGATCGGCCACGTCGCTCTGAATCGTATGGAGCTTCGGGTATTTCGCCTTTACCTCTTCCAGCACTCTTTGGCGACGACCAGTCACGATGACTTCATTGCCGAGTTCGGCGAACTTGAGCGCGAACGCAAGGCCGATTCCGGCGGAGCCCCCGGTGATGAGAATGGTGCGATTTTGGAGATTCATAGAAATCCTTTCATCTGCATGCTCGATAGGATTATGCACATAATCCAACGGTCGCAAAAAAATATCAGAAGCTGTGCAAAAGATGATCCCGCATACTCGCCAAGAGTCTTTGCCTATCGGCAGGCTCGGTAAGTATGCGAGCGATAGACACGGCACCCGCCATCGCACTGAAGATGACGAAGAAGTTTCGTTCCCGCTCTCCTGCTGTCGGTCCCGGCATGAACTCCACCCACTCTTTCATTAAGCCGGCAATTCGTTTTCTGATACTGAATTTGGCGCGAGCGATCTCAGGCGCCAAAGCCGCAACCGGGCAGCCAACCTCAGGATGATCACAGTGCTCGGCCGAGAGATACCACCGAATGATTTCTTTCCACCTGTCTGCATGCGGAACATTTTGCAGAGAAGAACGGATCTTCTCGCTAGATTCGGAGAATCCCTGCGCAATGGCTTCGGCGAGTAATTCGTCCTTGCTCCGAAAGTGCTTGTAAAACCCGCCGACGGTCAGACCGGATGCCTTCATTACGCTGGCCACACCAGGGCCGCCCAGGCCCTCAGCGCGGAGCTTGCGAGCTGCGTTTCGCACGATACGGTCGCGGGTTCGCGTTTTGTGTTCCGGTTCGTAGCGCATATCAGTGGGCTATTGGATTATATCCATAATCCGAGGACTCAAAATGTTGTCGCCTGTGACTGACTCCCTCCTTCAGTCGCTTTGTGCTGAGAAGTCAGCGATTGGAATGATCTGTTTCTTACCACGCAAGCGGCTTGCCGTCACGGAAGAACCCGCCAGTGGGGCCACCATCGTCGGGCAGTGTCGCTGCCCAGACGATTCCCTCAGCGCCCTCGTTAACAGAACGTGGCGCACCAGCGCCGCCCATATCGGTTGCGACCCATCCTGGGCACACGGCGTTTACAAGAATGTGAGCGTGACGAAGCTCTCCTGCGAGAGTGCGCGTCAACGCATTCAGAGCGGCCTTGGTGACTTGATACGCCGGCGGACCAGCGCCCATTTCCGCCAGCGACCCCGATTCTGATGACACGTTCACGATTCGCGCTGCTCGGCTCTTCCGTAGCAGCGGCAGGAACGCCTGGCAGACGCGCCATGGACCTAACAAGTTCGTCGTGATCGTTTGCATCACCGTGCCGTTTATGTCGGCGTCTTCTGCTGTCTCCCAAGTGTCGTAATTGATTCCGGCGTTGTTCACGAGCACGTCGAGATAGCCGTACTTGGTCGCTACCTCATTTTCGGCATTCTTGATGCTACTGGCATCGGCCACATCCAACGCGAGGGGCTCGACTTGACCGATACCGGCCAGGGCGGTTCGCTGCTGATTGTGCTTTTTCAGCGTCACGTGCTGTAAGCAAAACGGCGAAGCCGCGGGTCGCAAGTTGACGGCAGACTTCGAATCCAATACCGCGATTGGCGCCTGTCACTAACGCCACACGTACTGATCCGTCGGACGAACGGCGAGGCTGGGTCATTGGCTCTTGGGCTTTTCGAAAAGCTCTTTTGCGAGCATGACGGCAGCCATTGCATTCGGCCAACCAGAATAGAACGCAAGATGAGTGATGGCCTCGATCAACTCCTCTTTCTTGACTCCATTCTCTACGGCTCTTCCGAGGTGAAACCGCAACTGATCGGGACGATTCAGCGCAATCAGGGCTGCCACAGTGATAAGGCTGCGGTCGCGCTTAGATAATTCATTTCTCTCCCAGACATCATCGAAGAGCACACGATCAGTGAGTTCAACCAGCTTTGGAGAGAAGTCACCAATCAGCTTCTTGGCTCCATCGGATGGCTTTGGCATTTCTGGTACTCCTTGTTATTAGACGTTGTTGGGGGATGCCTCGAAAGCACTTCGTAGTCACAAGTAGGCCGACTTAAGCGAGGTTGTTCAAGCTCTCAATTGGACTTTTCGAATGGGTCCGCCTTCGGGTTGCGCACAGATAACAAATAAGTGAGCGCCGGCAAATGGCTTTCAGCAGGGACTTGCGAGATTGCGGGATCTGGAACTGCAACCGCTGCACTCGCGGCTGCGGCAACTTTCAAGAAGTTTCGACGACTCCATTCAGCCGAGCTCATGCTTTCTGCTCCTCGCGTAGTGCGTTAATTAGGGTACTCTTTACGGTCATCTCAAACACCGAGTCCCTACTGAATGGTTTGGCCCCCATCGATGACCATGGCGCTGCCGACGACGAAGCCAGCCGCATCCGAACACAGCCAGACGACGGCATTGGCGATCTCTTCGGGCCGCCCCATCCGTCCGATTGGTTCCTCAGAGATCACCCTCGCGCGCCCCTCGTCGGTGCCGCCGGTGAAGCGATCCATCATCGGCGTGTCGATATAGCCAGGGCAAACGACGTTAACGCGAATATTCTGCGCGGCGTGATCGAGGGCCGCCGCCCGGGTGAGGCCGATCACGCCGTGTTTTGCAGCGGTATAAGCTGGGCTGCCTTTGATTCCGATGACGCCGGCACCCGAGGAGGTGTTGACGATCGCGCCGCCTCCTTGCTTGAGCATGAGGGGGATCTCGTACTTCATGCACAGGAATACGCCGCGGAGGTCGATGTTGATGATCCGTTCCCACTCCTCCAAGTCGTAGTCCGCGGTCGGAGCGGGCTTCCTTGGCTCAATGCCTGCGTTATTGAAGGCAAAATCCAGGCGTCCGAAAGCTTCGACGGTCTTATCCAGAGCCGCCTTCAGGTCCTCGACGCGTGTTACGTCGCACCGGACGGCGAGCGCCCGCCCGCCTTGTTCCTCGATCATGCGGAACGTTTCTCGATTCCCATTTTCGGAAACGTCGGCTACTACCACACTCGCTCCTTGGCGTGCGAACGCCAGAGCCGCAGCCCGCCCGATGCCGTTCCCTCCACCAGTCACGAATGCGACCTTTCCCTTGAAATCTCGTTTTCCGTTCGTATCCATTAGTCCGCTCCTGCTTGAATTCTGCTGCTGTCTTACTTCGCGAGTTCAATGGTCACTTCTTTCACGGAGCCCAGCACGTTGAATACGTCTGCAACAGCGTCGATCTTTGCGATGGGGATGATGCCGGGCGAAGGTATCGACTGTCCATCCTGACGGTAGTAGACACCGAACTGGTGATCCGGAGACCAATAAGCGATGTCGCCGACTTCGTACCGAGTTTTCCTGGGACCGTGTTCGGAAAGCCCTTTGGGCAAGTCGCCGTACTTTTCGCGCCCGAACAAATCGTTCATGGACACCTTCAAAGGGAGAACCGAAGCAAAATCCCGCGCGGTAGCGTTGTCGGACAGATTGCCAGTAAGAACCTTGCCGCCGACTCTTATGTTGATCTTCATGTTCTCGCTCCTCTCAGAGGAAGTTCGCTGTGGATTCGGACCGGAAGCGCCGCGCGTCGTAGTTTGGCTTCGTACCAAGTAGCGACGCACCGGAGCCGGACCGCCATGTAGGTGCACATGAGAGAAGAACAATTGCTCTCCGTCGAGCGAGACGCCGTGCGGCACACCGACATAGCTGATATAACCGCCAGGACGCGTCGAGTTGATCGCCTGCATCATCGACTCCTGCGTGCCGACGCACTCCAGTACCGAATCGGCACCGATGCCCTTCGTTAGCTCCTTAATGCGCGCAACACCTTCATCGCCGCGCTCAGTCACAATGTCAGTAGCGCCAAATTCGCGTGCCAGCTTCTGGCGAGACGCGTGACGACTCATCGCGATGATCCGCTCTGCGCCCATCTGTTTTGCGGAGAGCACGCCGAGCAATCCGACGGCGCCATCACCGACGACTGCAACGGCCGAACCTGGTTTCACGTTTGCCGCATCGGCGGCAAACCACCCGGTGCCCATGACGTCGGACAGCGTTAATAGACTCGGGATGAGGTCTTGCGGGGGGACATCGCGCGTGGCGACCAGCGTGCCGTCCGCAAGCGGCACACGTAAGAACGGGGCTTGCGCGCCGCCGACAAGCTCCCGATGCTGACAGGATGACTGATAACCGATGCGGCAGGTCGGACAGGTATTGTCGGAGGCGAAGAATGAGCCGATGACGAACTGGCCGGGTTTAACGGATTTGACCGCGCGCCCTACCTCCTCGACGATTCCGCAATACTCGTGTCCCATCGGTGTTGGCTGCTCGATAGGCTGAATGCCGCGATACGGCCACAAATCAGATCCGCACACACATGCGGATGAAATCCTGATAACCGCATCCGTCTGTTTAATGATTTTCGGCTCATCGCGCTTTTCGAAACGCACATCGCGTGGCCCATAAAGAACAGCTCCTCGCATCATCATTCCTTTCCTTCTCGTTTCGTTTTCAGCGGCCGACCAGCTTCTGAAGCTCTTCGGGATAGCGGGCGCCTTGCACCGGAATTTTTCCGGCTGTCATTTCGAATTCGCGGAGATCATCGGCAGAGAGGTGCGCGCTGACAGCTCCAATGTTTTCCTCCAACCGGTGCAGTTTCGTTGTTCCTGGAATAGGAACGATCCACGGCTTCTTCGCGAGTAGCCACGCCAGCGCGATCTGGGCTGGTGTCGCCTTCTTCTCCTTGGCAAATTCGCCGATCAGATCAACCACAGCTTGATTTGCGTCGCGATTTTCTGGCGAGAAGCGAGGGACGATATTCCGGAAATCGCCTTTGTCGAACTGCGTATCCTTATTTATGGCTCCCGTAAGAAAGCCCCTGCCAAGTGGGCTGTATGGCACAAATCCGATGCCTAGCTCTTCTACAATCGGGATGATCTCTCGCTCCGGCTCTCGCCACCAGACCGAGTATTCGCTTTGCAGAGCAGTGACAGGCTGCACCTTGTGGGCTCGCCGAATCGTCTGGGCGCCTGCCTCCGACAATCCAAAATGCTTCACCTTGCCTTCTTGGATTAGGTCCTTGACAGCTCCAGCAACATCTTCAATGGGAGCACTGTCATCAACGCGGTGCTGATAGAACAGGTCGATGACATCGGTCTTCAGGCGCTTCAGCGAAGCTTCAGCCACCTGCTTGATGTGTTCGGGACGGCTGTCCAGCCCAGATTGCTTGGCATTTTCGATGTGGAATCCGAACTTCGTCGCGATCACGAC
>QIBC01000380.1 GCA_003225215.1 Acidobacteriota bacterium | reverse complement strand
CTACGCTGATGCTACTCAGGAGTCAAACGAACAATAACTCCTATGTGGCTTGGGCATTACTGTTTCTGCCTGAGCAATTTGCTAATGGCAGCAAGCAATTCAGCGGAGCCATGCCCTTAGTTAAGAAGAGATCCGCGTGTTCGGCGCCGTCGGGAGAAGCTTGTAGTCCCGACAGAATGAGGAAGGGCACGTTGGGCTTAATCCGCTTCATCTCATCGATCAATTGAGCGCCGGGAAGATCTTGCAAGATATGATCGCTAATGATCAGGTCAATTTTGTTGTGGAGGAAAAAGTGCAAATGGTACGCTGAGCAGTTTTCTACATGCCGCGGTGACGCGACCGCGGCAGTGGCGCGTAGAATTGTCCTTTATCCACGCAATTTGTCGGACGGCTAGAAATCAACGCTTTGAGCTTGTTGCCGCCCGGCGCGGTGCTCGGATGCGATAACTTTCGCGTCCAGAATTCCATCACCATCGCATCTTGGGCAAATCATAGCGCCATTCACCGTTCCCACTCCCTTACACAAAGGACATTGCGCGATGTTCGCAGTTGTCATGTCGGCACAATACTCTGAGTGTCAACTCTGTTCTGAGCAGAAGTGCACACGTTGCTGGGCGCCCGCCCCGGTTCTGAACGCACTACCTCCAGATCATGCTGCGGCCGGGGCGTGCACGACGATCGGTTTCTTTACTTTCTTAGGCCGTCTCTTGCTTTTCTGCAGTCTTCTAGACATATTTGAATCCTACGCAGCAATTAGCGACGTGTGCTGAGCAATTCTGCACATGACTGCGCTCGGCTTGACTGTATCCCGTATCACGCGGCGCTTGAAGGTGGTTTTTTCAACGCAAGTAGCCAGTTGTCAAGCTGCCCGCGCCGGATTCAACGCCGGGGGTATCTTTCAGGTATCGATCATCTCTCAGCTCTGACAGCATGAATGACGCGACGTCGGCCCGCGAAATCCTATGGGTGAACAAGAGGCTTCCGATGTCTTTGCCTTCGCGAACTACACCAGTCTGTTTGCCGTTGGTCAGCGCGGCCGGCCGAACAATAATCCAGTCCAGGCTGCTTTGCATGATGCACTTCTCTTGCAGTTCCTTATCCTGAAAGTAGAAGTAGAGCAGGAGAGGAATAAGAAAGAACGTGTAAAGGATCCCGAGTCGACCCCGGCTGTCACCTACTCCAAGCGAGGTTTCACACACAAACCTTCGCACCTTGCACTTAGTCATGGCCGCAACGATATTCCTGGTACCCCTCGACAATATGGAAGTCTTAATTAGCCATCGTTTGTGGCCGAGCGCCGAGAGGACTGCGTCCTGTCCGGCGATGGCAGCCTCGACCGTGCCATAGTCGAGCACATCCCCAATTGCGAGCCTCAGTCGTCGGTGCTTGACGCACATTCGAGAAGCTTTGCGCACAAAAGCTGTGACAGTGTGCCCTTGGTCAAGCGCCTGCTCCACGAGAGCGCGCCCGGTACCTCCGGTCGCGCCGAATATAACTAAGTTCATGTCCGATCCTCGCTCGAAACACCAGTTGCGAGCATTCGTGTGGCTGCAGATGTCTCTATGCTTCGAACTAGCGGCTCATGGTTATTGCGAAACAGATCAGAAAGGCGGCGATGGTTGGCACGCAAGCGAATGCCATGATCTGCATCCCGTCATCCGCAGTCAGATGATAAAGATCTGAGACTCTGCAGCTTTGGTTGAGGGCAGCAGAAGCTGTCTGACGCCTAAATATGACATTTGGGAAGGCCATTCTGGTCCTGATTTCCTGATGCGCAATTCCATTAGGCGCTTGCCGACGAACCGGGACTGTATAAAACAGCTCAGCGCCTGGGGATGTGGAAAAGCAATACTCTCCCCACAGGTCTCTTCGGACAGACGTTTCGCCGCCTGGGTGGTGAAGAGTGCTATTAGCCATGGGCGGAGTCTCAATGACTGCGATCGGAATCGCAATCATACTTGGCGTGGTTCTTTTTCTTCTGTTCTGTTCAAGCTCGTTTCAGAGGATTGCTGGTTAACAGTGACGTCGCAGCGAAGCCAGAAGAAATCCATCACGGCCCTGCAGATTCTAAATAGCAAAGTCCCGTTCGCCAGAGCCATAGGTGTACAAGATGATCAATCGGCGTAAAACTCGTATCCTGCTCGATAGCGGTGATTCAGGTGAGACGGTCCGAATCAGAGGCCTGCTTGGGTATCTGGATGGACAAACAACGAACCCGTCTCTAATTGCCTCGAATCCACACATCGTGAAATATCTTGCGTCAGGGCGCCGATTTACTTCCCACCAGGAGAGCGAGGAATACAGAACCATCGTTCAAGACATTTCCCCATTGGTCGGATCTGCGGGCGTTTCCATAGAAGTATTCGCCGACGCGACTACTTCCGCCGAGCACATGTTTGAACAGGGACGCGAGATGTACGCCTGGATCGACAACGCGTACATCAAATATCCATGTACAGCCGAAGGGATTCGCGCGGCACAAATGTCGGTTGCAAGTGGGATGCGAGTGAATATGACCTTGTGCTTTTCGCAAGCGCAGGCAGCAGCCGTCTACTCGGCCACCAAGGGAACCGCAAGCCCCGTGTATGTTTCTCCGTTCATTGGACATCTCGATGGAATCGGCAAACCAGGAATCGATTTGGTGAAGAATATCCAACGGATGTTTCT
>QIBC01000020.1 GCA_003225215.1 Acidobacteriota bacterium | reverse complement strand
AGAGACCAACCTCTGGCAGCGAGCCACGATTGGAGTGGTTAGCATTTCCAGTTCGCGCGATTATCTTTCAGGATTGATGCAACAAGTGGAGCGCGCCGCCAGCCGCATAGCTAACGACAACGGCGCAGAGCTGACAGACAGCTTCGTGGAAATGGATTGATTTCGCGGTTTAGGAAGGACCGCCGCGCGCCCTCGCGCCGGATTTCGGTAGTATCACGAAATAGTCAAGGACTCGTGACATCATGTTTCTCGACCACCTTTGAATTCTGGTTTCTGAGACAAACACCCGCGCGAGAGCGCGCGGCGGTCCCTTCCTTCGTTCTTCCTTTCTTCATTCCTATTCTTCTCTTCATCCCTACTCTTCGCGAAGCGTCGATACAGGTTCCACCCGCGTTGCGCGATATGCCGGGATGATACTGGCCATAAAGCTCACCGCAATCAGCATCAGCGATACGGCGGCAAATGTGGCGAAATCGCTTGCCTTCACGCCATAAATCAAGCTGGACATGAAGCGCCCGATTGCGAGTGCGCCCGCGACTCCGATTGCGACGCCCACAGCGGTTGGCTTCATTCCCTCCGAAACAACCATTGTCACCACATCGGATGTTTGTGCGCCGAGCGCCATACGTATCCCAATCTCCCGTACGCGCCGCCGAACTGTGTATGCAAGCACGCTGTAGATGCCAATCGCCGCGAGCAACAGTGCAACTCCGGCAAAGACCGCCAGCAGCAGCATGTTGAATCGTTGTTGCGACAGCGAGTTGGCTACAAAATCCTGCATCGTACTTACATCCACAATCGGCATACCTGGATTTAGCTGGTGCGCCACGCCAATTACCCCAGCCGTGACGGCACTTGGCTCGGAGTTCGTGCGCACAACAAACCATAATGGGAACGAACGCCATGCAGCGGTGGCAGGCGCAGCCAGTTGACTCATCGGAAGGTACAGAGTTGCTTCCGGTTCTGGCGCATCGAGTCCGCGATCCTTCACGTCGCCAACGATTCCCACAATCTCACGGATTTTCTCGGGAAAGAAAGTCATGGTGACGTGCTTTCCCACTGGATCGTCCTTGCCCCAGAAGCGTTTGGCCAGAGCCTCACTAATCAGGATCGCTCCCGGACTTGCAGGGCTGTCCTGATCGCCAAAGTCCCGGCCACGCAGGAGTGGAATGTGCATGGTGTGCAAATAACCGGGGGTAATCAGTCGCACCGCGACCTCAGGCTGATCGGCCATCGCCTGCACCGGTCGTCCTTCGATCTGAATCGGCTGGGTGGAGCCTCCGCCATTCAGCGGCAACGCGTCGATGGCCGCGGCAGAATCGACTCCGGGCAGCGCCTTCACTTTGTCGATCCACTCTTTGTAAAAAGCTATCTCCTGCGCGGGTTGAGGATAGGCTGTTTGTGAAATAGACGGATTCACGGCGAGAACATTGTTGGGATCGAGGCCGGGATCGACATTTCGCAACATCCATAGGCTGCGAATCAGCAATCCAGCTCCAATGAGCAACATCAGTGATAACGCCACTTCGGAGACGACCAGAACTCCGCGGATCCGATTGCCCGCCCCATCCGAGCTCGTGCGCGTCCCCTGCTTCAAGGCTTCGTTTACATTGACTTTGCTCAGCCGTACTGCAGGAATCAATCCCGCCAGGACACCTGCCAAAATCGCGACACATACCGTGAAAGCAAGTACCCAGCCGTCTGCGGAAATCTCCGACACCCGAGGCAGTTTTGCGGCGAGAAACGATACGATGAGCTTCACTCCAAAGTGAGCGATCAAGAGCCCCAACACTCCACCCACAATGGACAAAACCACCGTTTCACAAATCACCTGCCGCACGATACGCACGCGTGACGCGCCCAGCGCCGAGCGAACCGCAATCTCCTTTTGCCGTGCGACCGTTCTTGCCAGAACCAGGTTGGCCGTATTGGCACAAGCGATCAGAAGCACGAATGCAACCGCTCCCATGAGCACCAGCAAAGGACTGCGAACGTCGCCGACGAGTTCTTCCCGCAAAGGCTTCACTATGGCGCCCCATCCTTTGTCGTCGGCAGGGTACTGCTGTTCCAAGCGGTGCGAAATCGTGTCCATTTCAGCTTGCGCCTGCTGCAAGCTCGTGCCGGACCGCAGGCGCGCGATAACCGCGTAGTGGTGCTCGCCTCTGACGGAACGCTCCTCATCGGTCATCGCGATTGGCGTCCAGAGCTTTACGGCATTAGTTGGATCGGAGGCGATCGGGAATTGAGACTTCGAGGGAATGACTCCAATTACCTTGTACGCAGCGCCGTCGAGTGTAATCTCCTGCCCGACGATATCGCGATCCGCTCCGAACTGGTTCCGCCAAAAGCTCTCACTTAAGAGCGCCACTCGGTTGTGGCCGGGCTGGTCTTCGTCTGGTGAGAATAGGCGTCCCAGAATGGGCTTGGCCCGGAGCAGCGGAAAGAACTCCGACGAGACGCCGCGACCGTTAATGAACTGAGGTTCCCCTTTTCCGGAGAGGTTGTAGGAAGTCCACTTATAAATGGCTATCTGTTCGAAGACATGGTTCTCCGCCTTCCAGTCCAGATAGTTGGCGGCGGATACGGCGAACTCCTTCATTCCGGGAAAACTCTTTTGCGGCGGCGTGTGCCAGATTTGCACGAGCTGCTCTGGCTGCGGGAAGGGAAGCGGCCTCAACAACACAGCATTTACCACGCTGAAAATCGCGGTATTCGCGCCGATGCCAAGTGCCAGTACCAGTAATGCCGCAGCCGCAAAGCCTCGGCTCTTTCGCAAGGTCCGGAGAGCGTAGCGAAGGTCCTGCAGGAGATTGTTCATCGAATACCGCCTCCGAGTCTTAGACGTAACCAGACCGGAAATAGGGAGCAAATCTGCCCTTCCAGACGAACCGTCTGCGTCTTCAGATCCCAAGTTTTCACGCTCCGGTTATCGCAAAATCTCTTTTCGTTTGAAAGCGTCCGTGATAGCAGAGTTGTAGAGCCGTGAAGCCGTCTATGCGACAAGTCGGAGGCCTCGGCTAGCTGGTTGATGAGCTGAATAAGGGTGCAAAGTTCGCGATGCTTATGAGACAAATTCCCTGCTATTTCCCTGCTAATTCCCTGGGGAATCTCGAATCGCCTGTGTTCATGCGGCTCCCGTGATTAGAAATTTTTCCCCCGGGAATAATTCCCTGCTCTTTTCCCTGAGCAGGGAAAATCGATCGAGAATTTTCTTCGTTCGCAAAAGCCCATACTTGGCAAGCACTGGGGGTGTTCGCAAGCGAACAGTTCTGGAGTATCAGTCCCCAGACAAGTAAAGATTGCTCTCGGACGACCCCAATCCTGAGGGTAGAGTCCCGCCGTTATATCTCGCCATCCGGTTCTTCCACTTCAGAAAATCGGTGATCGTTTGCGGCTCGATCCTCACTTCAACGCGACGCAGACTCGCAAGCAGCAAATTCATCTCGTTTGCAAAGCCTGTCACAGTGCGCAAGTTCTTCTTGGACTTGCGCGTAACCGTTAAGGCGCATCCGCGGATTTCGAGAAGTCCCCACCCGCACGGTAACTCCTCAGTTGAGATCAGTCCCGCTGGAGCAAGATAGAAGCGCTCGCATCCGAGCGCGCAATCGGAATCAAGGCGCCACGGCTTTGAGGCGTCGGCGAGAAAGTCAGCTCGTGAAATTTTGCACTCAATTACTACTGAGTGGTTTCGTCCTTTCCAACCAACAGCGTCCGGAGTCTCTCCGCTGGAACAGCTCTGTTCCGACAAAACGATTCCACAGCGATACTTCGAGCGCAGCCAGCGCACCGCTTCGTCAACCAAACGGAGATGAGTCATGAGAATTGTGTGATTTCGCGATTTGAATACATAAGGCAGTCTCTCGTACTCGCGGCAAGAAATGTAAGTGCCTGCTATGTTTCCCTTTCCAGATCCGGCTTTGATCACCCGATTTCCTGATCACACAATTCCTCTTATCACCCCATCACGAAATCACACAATCTTCTGGTATGCTCATGAGTTTTATCTACGGGAGCGTTTCATGGTGGAGCCACGCGCCCCAAAACATCAGCGCGAGAGGCGGGTGGAAGCTTTTCGGGAGGAGATTGACCTTATTCTCGAAGGCGAGCTAGGCGATCCCAGGATTGGCTTAGTGGCGGTGAGCGAAGTGGTACTGGCGCCGGGCGGCAAGACCGCGCGGGTGTTCGTCCGCGTGGATGGTGATGATGAGGAGGCAGAGCAGTCGCTGGCTGGACTGAATGCGGCAAAAGGATTTATCCGTCATCAGCTGGTAGATCGCATGGGATTGCGTCATGCGCCCGAGCTCGTCTTCGTGATCGACCGCTCCGAGCAATATGCCTCTCGCATCGACCAACTGCTCGGACGCACGAAGAGGAAAAAGAAAACATAGAAGAGCGGGAGGCATCCTCGTTTAGCCGTCATGATGGATCAGGTGCTCAAACAAATCGAGCAGCGCGAAGCTTTCTTGCTGACGTCGCATGCTCGTCCCGATGGAGACGCCATCGGTTCCTTGCTGGCTCTTTATCAAGTACTCCGGCAAAAGGGAAAGACTGCTCAAGTCGTAATGAACGATGCGGTTCCGCTCATCTATGGCCCTCTGCCATATGCTGAAGTGATCCTCCAGAGCACCTGCGTTCCGGAGGACGCTCCGGAGGCTGCGATCATTCTGGAGTGCGACAGCATCCAGCGCACGCGGCTGCAGGGTCTCGAGGGACGGTTCCTGATCAACATTGATCATCACACCAGCGCTCGCAACTTCGCTGATGTTAACTGGATCGATGTCAATGCCTGCGCGGTTGGGGAGATGATTCATCGTCTGGCACGCGCCGCCGATGCGAATGTCACTCCCGAAATGGCAACTTGCCTCTATACTGCCGTCCTAACCGATACTGGCTCGTTTTGCTACGCGGGTACCGACGACCACACATTTGAGTTGGCCCTGCAACTTGTGCGCAGTGGGGCCAAGCCGGTTGACATCGCTCACCACGTATACTTCTCCAACCCAACATCAAAGATGCGGCTGCTGGGGGCGGCGCTCTCGAACCTTCATCGCGAAGGAGCATTGGCCTACATGCATATCTCAGTCGCTGAGATGGAGCGTAGTGGCGGATTGGAAGAAGACTGCGAAGGCCTGGTGAATTACGCGCTGGGTATTCAGGGAGTGGAGGTGGCGCTATTCTTTCGCGAACTTGCCGACGGGCGATACCGTGTGAGTCTCCGTAGTAAGGGCCAAGTCAACGTTGCCGCAGTCGCTGAGCAATTTGCTGGCGGAGGGCATATGTGCGCGAGCGGATGCGCGGTATCCGGTCCGCTGTCAACATCCCTTGAATTGATTCTCGGCCAGCTCCGGAATGTGTTTTCTCCCAGCGGACGCGGCCCCGAGGCAACGGCCTGAATTCATGATCCTAGAGGACCACACGCTAACAATCTTTTTTCTGGAAAGACTCTTGGGATTGCTCTCTCTGATCGCGTGCATTCAAGCATCCGCGCGCCGGACACAGCCTTGGTAGTAGAAGACCCAATCCAGCAGAGCGCGAATTCGAAATCGCGCATTCTCCTCATCGAAGTCGCCACAGTGATGGCGCTCTCTTTGCTACTTTTCTTCTACGGTCTAGGGAGCTTTGGCCTGGTCGGTGCGGACGAACCGCGCTACGCGCAAGTGGCGCGCGAGATGCTGCACAACAACGACTTCGTTACGCCGACCCTTCACGGGACTCCCTGGCTGGAGAAGCCGGCACTCTATTACTGGCGAGCGGCCGCGGCTTTTCGCACATTCGGCCCGCATGATTGGGCAGCTCGATTACCGTCGGCGACCTTCGCTGCAGCGCTCGTCATCATCATTTACTTCCACATGCGGCGCTTTCGCCCGGGAGCGCAATTCGGCGCAGCTCTTATCACGGCTTCATCGGCTGCGGTGATTGGTTTTGCACGAGGAGCTTCGACCGACATGCAATTGGCGGCGCCCTTTGCCTTTGCCATGCTTGGTTGGTACGCGTGGTTCGAAACGGGAAAGAAGTTCTGGCTTTTTGACCTCTACTTCTTTCTCGCGGTCGGCACGCTGGCGAAAGGACCAGTCGCCCCTGGTCTAGCCTTCTTTATCGTCTTGATTTTCGCCCTGGTTCGCCGGGACTTGAAACTGCTGTGGCGAACCGTCTGGTGGCCCGGAGTGCTGATTTACTCCGTCATTGTGCTGCCCTGGTATATCGCCGTGCAGATGGCCAACAAGGAGTTTTTCAAGGTATTCTTCCTCGAACATAACCTCGAGCGCTTCGCAACCGATCTCTTTCAACACCGGCAGCCATTCTGGTTCTATTTGCCGGTTCTGCTTTTGTCGTTGCTCCCATGGACCACATACGCAATCGCCGCGCTCGGCTCCGCAGCTAAGCAGACTTGGCAAGATTGGCGCAGTTCGTTTCCGGGACGAGTACGCGAAAGCGAACAGGTGGGAGATTCCTTCCCGGAATTTCTCGTGATTTGGGCGTTGTTCCCAATTCTGTTTTTTTCATTTTCTCAGTCGAAGCTGCCGGGTTACATTTTGCCGTCAATCCCGCCATGCACGATTCTTACGGCCGACTATCTTCGTCGCAGAACGCGGGCCGCCATGCGCATTGGGCTGCTGCTCGGCCACTCCTTGATCACGGCCCTGCTGACGACCGCAGTGCTGCTGGTCCCGCATCTCGTTCTTAATCCCAAATCGGTACCTCCCAGCGCTGCGTTAACTTATGCAAGCGCTGTTGGCGCCGCTGTCTTCTGTTTCATCTTCCTCCTGGTGCGACGCCGGGGCGCGAGGATGCTGTTGTGGACAACCATAGTTCCGGTGGCCTTTGGGATCTTCTTTCTGCTGCATTATGCCGGCCGGATTTTGGGCGAGGCGTACTCGAGTCGTCAAGTTGCAGAGTACATAAAACAGATCGAACGTGATAATCTCCAAACCCGCATTCGTCCGGTTGCGGTGCTCGATACACGGCGCGATGTGGAGTACGGTCTTGGTTTCTATCTCGACCAGCGGATTGAGCGTTATGAGCGCGGAGAGGTGCCTCCCATCGAGCATATTCTGGTCGCACGTGGCGGTGAGCACAATACGATTGAGAAGCTTATTGGACCCAATCGCAAGTTCATCTCTTTCGGCTCTCCATTTCGCGATAAGGAGAATCCGCAACATCTTGAAGTGCTATGGATTTCGTCAAGTGCATCGCTCCCAAGGTAAGCTGAATGGTTACGGCTGCACGTTGTGGTTCCCGCAGAGGAAATCGCTTTCCGCGCGGGCACGGCTACTCTTAGACTCTGGTTCCCGACTCTTGCAAGCCTGTCTTCGTCCCAGGCGGCAGGGTTTGGATACTTGCACAGGAGTGGGATTTTGTCTCTGAGACACGCCAGGAGCGCAGCCGCTGTAAGACGAGTCCGCGAAGCTGTGGACTATTTGCCCGTGGAAATTATCGATCTTCGACACTTCGGCGCTGCTGAATTGCGTCCTCTGCTGATGGAGGAAGCTCGGCTTTGGTCGGAACGCATGAATTGGGATTACCAGAGCTCGGCCGAAATGATTCTGCGTTACCTCGATTCCAAAATACTTCCCGGATATGCCGCAGTTGACGAAGGCAGAGTCGTCGGCTATTCGTTCTTCGTTTATGAGGGCAGCAAGGGCGTAGTCGGGGACATGTTTACTGCGAGGCAATCGCAATCCGATCTCAACGAGCGCTTGCTGAACCATGTGACGGAGACGCTGCAGAATTCTCCCGGGATCCACCGAATCGAAGCGCAGCTGCTGTTGCACGATACCGGGTCCACTGTGGCGCCCTTCGTGCGTCGGGGATTTCGGCGCTTTCCCCGCCTGTTCATGTCCCTTCCACTGCGGCCTGCTCCGGACTTCCGAGCACCAGAACTTCGAGGCATCATCCTGCGTTCCTGGGCTGAGCAAGACTTCCAGGCTGGCGCGAACGTCATCATGCAGTCCTATGCCGGTCATGTGGACTCCGAAATCAATGACCAATATCGAAGTATTGCCGGTTCCCTGCGGTTCCTGAACAACATCGTCCGCTTTCCCGGATGCGGTACATTCGATCCGGCATCGTCGCTCACTGCCGTGCATACTGCCTCGCGTTCCGTCATAGGAATGCTATTGTGCTCGCGCGTGCGCGAGGATGTGGGCCACGTAACCCAGGTTTGCGTGCTGCCTGAATATAGGGGCCAGGGGCTGGCTCGCACAATGATGGCGTCTTGCCTGCGTAGCCTTCTCGAACGCAAGTTTTCTGAGCTTTCGCTGACAGTGACTGGGGCGAATCACAATGCTGTCGCTCTTTACGAGCGCCTCGGGTTCCATACTCGAAGGGTATTCGACGCGTTCGTGTGGGAAGGGTGAATCGGTTTGGAGAGTCTGGATTCACAGTTTGCGGAAAAGTGCTGTGAATTTCTTTTTCGGTTCGTGTCAGGGCATCGACTTTCAGCCGTGCCGCACAATGAGCTGTGCCATCGGCTTCAGCCGCTGGGGTTTTCCTCGGCACGGCTCAGGAGCCTGGGCTCGTAGAACGATGCGAGGCCGCAGCGGCTAAAGCGAGACTCGAGGCTGAGTACATCGGCACGACTGAAGTCGATGCCCTGATACAAACAATTCCGCAGCATTTTCTCGCAGCCCGTGTAGCCGTGCCATCCAGAGTTCAACCGGACGCAACTCCATTGACTTCCTCCCGCCCACTCCTGCTCGGCCATCGTGGCGCTTCGAAATATGCGCCTCAGAATACGGTTGCGGCCTTTAAGCTTGCGCTCGATCATGGCTGCGACGGCTTCGAATTCGATGTGCGCTACACGCGTGATTTCCGTCCCGTGATCTGTCACAATCCGCTCTATCGGCGTCGGCGCATCGAGAAACACTTGCTCTCCGAATTTTCATTGCCCTGCGCCGACGAGGTGATCGGCAGCTTTCTCGGCCACGCATTTCTTGATATCGAACTGAAGGCTTCTGGGCGGCTCGACCTAATTCTGAATGCCCTGCGTGCTGCCGATCGCAAAAAGTTTGTTATTTCATCATTTCTGCCAGACGTTTTGCAGGCAGTTCACGCCTCTGACAATGACATTCCCCTGGGGATAATTTGCGAGAACGCGCGTCAACTCAGGCGTTGGCCGTCAATGCCGATTCGCTCCGTCATATTAGAGAGGAAGCTTGCGACGAATTTTCTGGTGGAAGAACTCCATTCCGCGGACAAGCAAGTCTTTGTTTGGACTGTAAACCGGCAGAAGGAGATGTTGCGTCTCGCCGAATTGGAAGTGGACGCGTTGATCTCCGATGACACGCTGCTTCTAGCGCGTACGTTCGGCGAAAAGTGACTCTCCGGCCTTAGCCGCGACGGTTGGGTGGAGGAACCGCCGTCGTTCTTCTTCAAAGTTTTCAAGCTCGGCGGTCAGTTGCTTCTCACTCCATCCCAAAACCGAACCGATTCGCTGTGCGGCATTCCGGCTGCATGCACCGTCCCAGCACGCTCCCAGTGCGACGGGAACGCGACGCAGCAGGATATCTGCAAGGGTGATCGCTGACTCCCGCCGCACGGCTTCGACGGCCTCGGCCACGATGTGTTCCGAATGAGTGCACAGCGGACGACGCAGCCCTTCATCGCTCGCTGCCGTTCGTGCGATCGACTCCGCCCGCCGCCCATGCCACTCCACAATCGCCGAGGCGGCGCGATCGGGAATATTTCCGGCCAGAGCAACGCTTCGTGCCCATTTTTCAAGCGTTGCGTTGATTTCAAACCCAGGTTCGACCGCGATCATGATCGCAGGAGCGTCGTGAGCTTTGACCCCCATCATGCGCACGCAGTCTCGTGCAAGGGAAGCTGCGGTAGTGAGTTTCCCCCCGATCACTGTAATAAGCCCGGCGGCTCCATCCTCGATGTGATCGTGGAGAGTATGACGCCGGGAAATTGCGGACAACGATTCACGCGGACTATAAGGCAACGGCCTTACGCCGGCGTATGAATAACGAATATCGCTTGCTTCTATTCCGGATGTCGGAAATAGCATACGAAGCGTGGCCAGCAGGTATGCGATTTCGGTCGGTGTGGGCTCGGCGCGATCCGGTGTTTCCTCTTGGGGCACTTCAGTTGTACCGACCAGGATCTGTCCAGCCCAGGGAATCACAAACACCGTTCGTCCGTCTGCGGCTTCCGCGTATACCGCTTCTGCAGGTGCGCCTTCGAATACCGGAAGGACGATGTGCGAGCCTCGAACACCGCCAATCATCTGTCGCTGGTCGAGCTGCGAAGATTTCAGGATCTCGTCCGCCCACGGTCCGCTGGCATTTACGATCCAATCGGCACTAACTTCGCTCTCCTCGTTGGTGATCGAGTCACGCAGGCGCAATCCACGGGCTTTGCCTTCACGGGTGAGAATCTCGAGCGCGCGCGTGTAGTTGCGGACTACGGCTCCAGCGTTTGCGGCTTCGGTCACCCATTCTGCGACGAGCCGCTCAGGGTATTCGCATTGAGCGTCTTCGTAGGGAAAGAGGCTGAGGTTCAACCCACGATCGAGGCCGGACTCCAACGCCGCGAGGCTTCCCTCTGTTTTGCAAGCCCGCGCTCCGGCTGCACGCCTGTAGAGCCATATGCCGATTCGGATCGCGAGTGCGCTACGCTTGATTCCATGTGTGGGCAAGGCCAGCACGAAGTTCAGCGGGTGAACCAGATGCGGACGTTCCCGAAGCAGGCGCTCGCGCTCGCGTAACGACTCGCGCACCAGGCCAATCTCTCCATGCTCCAGGTAGCGAAGCCCGCCATGGATAATGCGAGTTGCCCGACTTGTGGTGCCACTGGAAAAATCAGCTTGCTCGATCAACAGCACGCGACGTCCGGCGAGCGCGCATTCGCGCGCAATCGCGGCCCCGTTGATTCCGCCACCGATGATGGCGATTTCAAAGTTTGAGCCATCCAGGCTCGGGCGTGCTGGACGCGAGTAGGCCATGGGGTATATAGATGCAGGGTAGTTGGGTCCGCTTATTGAATCAATGCCTCACGGTGCGTGATAGTTAGCTTCCGAATTACTGATAACTCCCAACCTGTGTCAGAAGTGGAGGCGAGCGATGGCAAAGAAGGCTGAATTTGAACCCGGTGATGGTCCGTTTCAGTTCCGCGTGAAGCTCGAAGGAGCAGACAACATGGAAGTTGCCGCCATGCGTCCGCCGTTCGATGTACCCACTGTGTTTGGCACCAAGGCTCGCGTTCCTGTGCGTGGAACGGTGAATGGATTTCCGTTTCGCAGCTCCCTTTGCAACATGGGCGATGGGCATTTCATGGCAGTGAATAAGGAAATGCGCGCAGGCGGGAAATGCAAGGCTGGCGATATCGTCGAAGTTGTGCTTCAGCGCGACCGCGACGAGCGTCTCGTCGACGTCCCCGCTGAGATCAAGAAGGTCATCGCCTCGAACAAAGCCGCGCAAATAACGTGGAACTCGCTCTCATACACGCACCAGAAAGAATGGGTAAGAGCCATCGGTGAAGCCAAGCGCGAAGAAACCAAACAGTCGCGGATCAGGAAGATGATGGATGCTTTGAAGGCGGGCAAGCGTGTCGGATTCTGAAGCCGCAAGTGGATCCGGCCGCAGAAGGGAGCGCCAGGTGCCCTCGCCCGGCGAAGTGCGTAAGCAATCGAGAACCCAACATCAATAGCGGCTGCTCACGCAGATGAACGCGGATTTCGGGATTCACGCAGATCTTTGGGGCTGCCTGTGCCCGTATGTGATTTACCTTGTCCTGATCCGTAAGCGTATTTCGCCATTTTCACGGATCACGAAAACCTAAGTTCCTAACCTATGATCTAGGTCATACCGACCAGCCAAAAATCCGCGTGAATCTCTAAAATCCGCGTTCATCCGCGTAATGCAGTTGCTTTTGACGTTGCTTCCAGCCGAGGGCTACAGGAACCGGTTCGGTAGCGCTAGGCAACTTCTTCGCAAGCATGTAAAAGCCACCAGGGCACGCCACAAAATGCATGAAATCTGACCTTCCGAAGAACCAAGTGAACGAACCAAACTGATTATCCTCAGCAATTTACGAATCCCGCCTCATGGAACGAAAGTTGCTGAACTAAAGTGCAGGGCGCAATTGCGCTCAGGAGTTTTCCTGTCATGCAAGAACAAGAGAAACCGCAGGTTGAACAAGAACCAGAGCTAGAAGCGGCGGAGGAGTTTGAGACTGCTTCGTCGGGCTTTCGCTTCGGGGTGCTGGCGGTAGCCCTGCTGGCTTTCGTTGGGCTATTCGGATACTCAATTCACGAGCGTAATCTGGCTCGGCAGCTTGGGGACCAGAACGACCAGACAACCGCCGCCCTGAAAGAAACCCGCTCGCAGATGGACGCGTTAA
Organism: Acidobacteriota bacterium; assembly: GCA_003225215.1. Lineage (GTDB taxonomy): Bacteria > Acidobacteriota > Terriglobia > Terriglobales > Acidobacteriaceae > Gp1-AA112. The sequence goes on along the minus strand of QIBC01000020.1, from coordinate 13,842 downwards.
ACGCCAAGCTCGATTCCCTTGCCGCGGAACGCCAGCCGGTATCAGTAAGCCAACCCGTCGTTTCGGCGGCTCAAATCCGTCCGTCGGTGCTTCGCCATAGCAAGCCCGATCCACGCTGGAAGAAGTTCCAGAGCCAGCTCGATACGCAGGGCAAGGCCATTGAAGAAACCCGCAACAATATCGAATCTACGCGTCAGGACCTTTCGTCAGCGCGGACCGAGCTGCAAGGCTCCATCGCCAAAACGCACGATGAACTCGTGGTCCTGCAGCGCAAGGGCGAGCGCAACTACTTCGAGTTCGATATAGATAAATCCAAGCAGTTCTCGCATGCCGGCCCAGTCGGCATCAGCCTGCGCAAGGCAAATACCAAGCACGAGTATGCTGATTTGGAACTGATGGTTGACGATCTCAAGATGTCGAAGAAGCACCTGAATCTGTACGAGCCGGCGATGTTCTATCCCGGTGAAGAGTCGCGTCCGCTGGAGCTGGTGATCAACCGCATCAGCAAGGATCACATTCACGGCTATATCAGCGCGCCGAAGTATCGCAATTCGGAGTTGACCGCCTCGAGCGATTCGGCTGCATCGCCTGCGACCACGGCGCAGGATACGACTGGAGCTCCGCAGCTGCAACCTCGGCATCGCTGAAATTCGTTCCTCGCATCCAAAGGCACGGCTACGGCCGTGCCTTCGTTTTTGGTCGGCAAATAGTGGTTCATGTTGGCTAGAATTGCTCCCTAATCGGGAACTAGATCACTTGATTCAGTTACTCCGCTGAGTAGAGTCCCATTTCGTTCCCATTCGGATCGAGAAAATAAGCGTCGTGACCGGGACTTGCCTCGCCAATGCGGCCAGGACCCTGAATCACCTTGCCTCCGTGTTTCGCGATGGTTTCTAGTGTGCGCTGTAGATCGTGGACTCGTATTACGAGCACCACGGATTTCGCCGCGGGCCTACGGTGGCCATCGAATGCTCCACCCACATTTCCCGATTGGAAAAACCAATACTTTTCGCCCGGCACGTAAGCCTGCGTCCTCCAACCAAAAATCCGCTCGTAGAACAATTTGGCCCTCTCGAGATCCGGAGAAGGAATTACGATGTGGCAAAAGGAACTCGGCTTGCAGCCTTCTTCCATGACGGTTCTCTCGCGTGTGATCGGAACAATCTTTTGCGTTACAGCCTACCTCGAAGTACTTTCCGCCGGCACCAGCGCTTGCTTATACCACTCCACAGTTCGAACGAGTCCCTCTTCAAAGCTCACAGTGGGTTCGTAACCCATCGCCTCTTTCGCAGATGCAACGTCGGCGAGCGAATGCTTCACGTCCCCACCACGGGGTGGGGAGTACTTTGGTTGCCCTGTGTACCCGATGATCTTTGCCAGGATGCGAAAGGTTTCGTTGAGCGAGAAACGAGTGGCCGTAGCTACATTGAAGACGCGTCCGCTCACTTTTTCTGTGGGTGCTTTGCACGCCAGCAGATTGGCATTTACGGCGTTCTCGACGTAGGTGAAGTCGCGGCTCTGTTCACCATCGCCGAAGATGGTGCACGGCTTTCCAGCCAGCATCTGCGTAATGAACTTTGCCAGGACGCCAGAATATTGCGAGGTTGGATCCTGATGCGGTCCAAAGATGTTGAAGTAGCGGAGGGACACGGTCTCAAGTCCGTAAACGCGGTAAAACGAGTTGAGGTACAGCTCGCCTGCCAACTTCTGAACCGCATACGGGGAGATCGGGTTGGGAAGCATGGCCTCGTGTTTAGGAAGGCTGGGAGTGTCTCCATAGGCAGATGAGGATGCGGCGTAGACCACCCGCTTCACTTTCGCCTCGCGCGCAGCCATTAGCACATTGAGAGTCCCAGTTATGTTGGCATTGTGACTCGAAACCGGATCTTCGACCGACCGCGGAACCGACGGAATCGCAGCCTGGTGCAGAACGTAATCGACTCCGCGACAAAACTCTGCCATGCCTTGCGGATCGAGAAGATCGAGTTCGCGAAACTCGATCTTGCTGGCCAAGCCCGCCAGGTTTTCACGCTTGCCGGTTTCGAAGTTGTCGAAGCCGCGAACGCGTTCTCCGCGACGCACGAGTTCATGCGCCAGGTTAGAGCCGATAAAGCCGGCGACGCCGGTAATCAGATATAGGGCCATGAGAATTAAGTGGATTTCGGGATTCGCAATCTGCGATTGCGTTTCTGATACAGCGTCTCGCAATCTAACAGATTTGCCAGCATATCTTGATTTTAGTACTCGCTGCGGATTCCAAGGATGCGGAAGTCGGAGAGAAAGCTCTTTACGACGTACACCACCCGATTGTTACTTTGGGGATCGGGTGGACGGAGAAAGAATCCGGAGTGTGCGACGAAGGGAAGGGAATTGTGAACGATTCCTTCCGTCACCTCGCCATCCTTGAACTTAAGCTTTATCCAGAGTCCTTCGATCTGCGGATTGCGTTCGAAAAATTTTACTTCGATGTAGTCAGAGCGGCCTTCGAGCGTCTTCACAAAGAAGAGCGCCTTGGCCTTATTGAGATGGACGACTTGGCGAACACCGCCGCTAAGCTCAAGTGCTACTTCGGAGGGTAGAGTTTGTCCTATGAGTCCGGCAGAGAGAGGATCGAAAGATTCTGAATTGGTAAGGACACCCTTGACCAGCGATCCATCGGCTAAATGCACAACAACCTTCACGTCGTCCCGTTCTGGCATACGCAGAACAGCTTACCTCAATCCTGTGCGTGGCTCCGATAGGCGAGTGGATCCCGGAGGGACGATTTGATATTGCTTAATTTTGTACAGCAGGGCCTTGTAGCTGATATTCAAACGTGCCGCAGCGAGTTTCCTGTTCCAGTTGGTGGCAACCAGAGCTTGCTCGATGGCTTTAAGCTCAGCTTCATCCTTGAGAGTGCGAACGAGCGACTTGAGTCCGCCTTCTGGCGCGGCCACCACTCCACCATTGAGTGAAGCGCCAGTCGATCCGTTCCCCTGCCCTTTTCCTTTAGTCTCAAGTTCGGAGATGGCCATATCTTCGTCTTGAAGAACGAGATAGCGCTTCACGAAGTTGCCAAGCTCGCGCAGGTTGCCGGGCCAGTGATACAGCATGCAAGCCCGCACGAGCCGCTCGGAATAGCTGAGGGGCGCGTTCGCGTACCGTTCCGACAAACGATTCATGAAATGCTTGAGTAACAGCGGGATCTCTTCACGTCGCTCACGCAGCGGAGGAATGTGCATGGTGAACGCGTTCAGACGGTAATAGAGGTCCTCGCGCAAGGTCTTGTTGGCGATCGCTTCCTCAATGTTGATGTTGGTGGCGGCCAGCACGCGGACATCGACGGTAACATTCGAGCGGCTACCCAGGCGCGAAAACGATCCATCTTGAAGCACATGAAGAAGCTTTGCCTGCAGCGCAGTGCTCATCTCGCCGATTTCGTCCAACAGAATCGTGCCCCGATTGCACTGCTCAAACTTTCCCGGTTTAGAACGCTGTGCGCCAGTGAAAGCCCCGGCTTCATATCCAAACAGCTCGCTCTCCAGCAGTTCCGCGGGCAAGGCCGCGCAGTTCACCTTCAGCAGCGGCCGGTGTGCGCGGATAGACATCTTATGAATCAACCGCGCCAGAATCTCTTTTCCGACTCCGCTTTCCCCCAGCAGCAGGACAGGAACATCGACCTTTGCGACCAGCGACACCTGGGCGCGAATCTGTTTCATTTGCGGGCTGGCCGCCAGGAAGAAGAGATCGTCCTCGAGGCTCTCGATCTGTACGTCGCCTGAGACCGTGTAACGCTGCATGTCCACTGTGCCTTTTGCCGATTTGTCCGGCTCAAGACAGCGCTTCAATACGGCATCCAGTTCTGACTTGTAAAAAGGTTTCGTGACGTAGTCGAGCGCGCCCAGCTTGATGGCCTGCACCACGGTGCTGGTGTCGCTTACGCAAGATAGGACAACGATCTTCTGTTCCGGACGAATCTTCTTGCACTCTTCAATGGTCTGCAGTCCGTTCATGCTCGGCATGGCCATGTCGAGCAGAATAAGACTGGGTTTCAGTCCCTCCTGGACTCGCTTGATAGCTTCAAAGCCGCTGCCGGCGGTTTCCACGGAGTAGTTGTCCACTTCGAGCAGGGTCTTCGTATAACGAAGCATGCTGGGTTCGTCATCAACGATCAGAATGGTCGCGTTTACGCTCATGACTTACTCTTTGGTCCTCATCGGCAGCAGCACGCAGAATGTACTCCCATGCCCGTGCTCGCTTTCAACCCAAATCTTTCCTGCATGCGCTTCCACTAGACGACGTGCAATGGCCAGTCCAAGCCCCATGCCGTGTGAAGCGGAGGTCTGCTGCAGTCTCAAAAACTCGTTAAATATCTCTTGATGGAATTCAGGAGGAATTCCTGGACCGCTGTCCGCCACACAGATGCGAATTGCATTTCGCTGGTGATCACCGGAAAGGCGACGCTCGTTGGCAAACGGCAACATTTGACGGTACGTTCTTCGCTCCCAGAGGTAAGTGCTGGTACTCACGCGAATCTTGCCACCCTGAGGCGTGAACTTCACGGCGTTGTCGATCAGGTTGGAAATTACATGCTGGAGTTTGAGCGGATCGAAAAGCAACGGTTGGAGATTGCTGTCTGGACGGAACTCCCACCGGAGTTTCCTCTGCTCGAAGCGGTTCGACCAGTGTTCCAGGACTTCGGCAATGCACTCGTTCACGTCTCCCAACTCTTTTGAAATTCGGATCTTGCCAGACTCGAGCGCACTGAAGGCCAAAAAATCTTGGACGAAGCGCTGCAATCGCAGACCGCTTTGTTTCATTTCCTCCAGGACTTTCCGCTGTTGTTCGTTAAGAGGACCCAGCAACTGCCCTAAAAGCAGATCGGTATAGCCGGTCATGACGGATAAAGGAGTCTTAAGTTCGTGCGCGGCAGACGCCAAGGCGATCGTGCGCCGGAAGATGTCCTGCTTAAGGGAATCTTCGATTTCAAGGCGAGTGGCAGACGTCGGCGTGCTCGCGACCGCCTGACCAGGGGAACTAGACACGCTTATCTCCGTTTCCGGCAGGGACTCCGCAGCCGGGAACTGCTTAAATTTTTACCGAAACAGGGATTTCCTAACGCTGAGGGAGGAGTTTTAGCCTCGAAGTGATCTGCTCGGCCAACCGATGACCTACGATATCGCAATACTTTGCATTTCTCAAGACAAGGTTTGGGCGTGTGGTACTGAAGTTACTGAAAGCAAACACACTAGTAACCGGAAACGATTACCGTCCCTGGGCTTTAACCCTTGTCCATTGAGAAGTTTTGCTCTGAGCGAACGAGTTAGGCATCGCCAAGCGTGGAGGCCGCCTGGGCGAGAAAATCATAGCTGTGAATTGCGGCGGCGATTCCAATTTTTCCAGTCTCAGGGTCGTTCTGAACCCTCACGACTTTGCCCTTGCATGAAACCTGGATAGCCGCAGTGCGGGTTAATTCCGGAGGCAGAGTCATCGTGAATTCGATCTCAGCGTCGGGACGAATCTCGCAGTTGACGTAAAAGAACACACCACTGGCGCTCACATCGCGAGTCTTGGCATGTACGGTAGCATCGGATCCCGGAAGCCGGAGCCAAACCGGCATCTCTAACGGAAACCTTGGGAGCACTCTTTTCTCATCCACGGGTAAGATTCCTGCATTCCTAAGATTTACTCTTCCATGCTCGGGGCCATCAGCTCTGTCCAACATAAGGCCTGACAACAGGTCGGCAACATGACCAAAAAATCAGGAAAAATCTTACTCGGTGTCCGCAAGACTAAAGCGTTGCACATCGTCCGGCTGGGCGCTTTCGAGATAATTGCAGTTTCCTAACCATCTGCGCAATGAGGATAAACGCCTAGCGATATAGGCATTTCCAAAGATTCTTAACAGTTTCCACTGACACGTAAGTGAAAACTTGTGCACACCAAATGGAACGCCGAGTAACCAATATCCGGCACATCATTTTATTAGATACAAAAAGACACAAAGGAGATTCCACCGAGGTCCCTTGAACTTTGTTGTTGCCGGAAGAGTTTGGAGCTTGCGCTCAAGTTTTAGCAACCAGCATTTTTGGTTATGTGGCTCGAAAACGCGATTGCCTCAATTCAAACATTTTAGTCGAGAGCGGAGACGCAACTTGCTCTACAGCAAATTGCTGTGGAGAAACTCGTTTCCGCTTCTGCAAATGTTTTCATGAGAGATATTTTCGGCTATCCCCGCACACATCGGCCGAGAGCACCCGATTCGTCATCGGCTAATTCCGCCATCCTTCGTGTAATGGCCTGACAGCTCTAGGCTTTGTGTTCCCACCCCGCGAAGTTTTCCACAGCCCGGATTGGAAGCTTCGACAGTTGGTTGCGAATGTGCAATGGAGTGCACCGATATCAGATCGTTCTTTCGAGTACACGAAGCCTTCGGGAGCTTAGCCATTGAGCGCAACCGCCTTAACGAGTAACGGCTTCGGCCTTTCTACAGCAGGAATTCCGCCCGCGACAGTCGTTTTCGGCACTACAGACCGCATGCAGATGCGGCAGCGCAAGCTGCGGGTTAGTCGCAGGCACCAATGTTCCGATCCTGATCGCGGGCGAAAACGGTACTGGCAAAGAGGTGCTTGCGCGAATGATCCACCAGCAGTCGCCGTGGAGCGATGGCCCGTTCGTAAAGGTCAATTGTCCGGCGATTCCCGATACTTTGCTCGAGAGCGAGCTATTTGGTTACGAGCGCGGTGTCAAAGTTATCGAATTCTGCCCAAAATTCGCAAATCCCCTTTTAGGAACAGTGAATAACAGTGAATTATGGGTGAAGCCTGCCGATCACCTCTCAACGCTGCTTACACAAATCCAGCGAGTACAATCCCCGACATGCCTCGTCTGCAGACCCTCATAGTTTTCGCTTTATTGCCACTGGTCTTTGGTTGTACGGAAGGCAAGCCGCCGCAATCGCAGGACTGGTCCACGGCGACGGGTGCGGAGGCCTACGAACGGCTGTGGTGGAAGGCGATTCAGGACGGGGACTTCAAGAACGCCGAATGGCGGCTAGCCTCGATGTACACCCTCACAACTTCCACAGGAATCAAGGATCGCCAACAGGCGGTGCAGTATTTTCAGAGCCTGAACGTCACCCGGGTCGACCTTGGCGAATTGGAGGTCAAGCCGCACGGGTCCGACATGGTGGTTACCTATGTCGCCACGGTGCAGACTAAGTCCTCGCCTGCTCCACAACGGTTCTATATGACGACCGTGTGGCAGGAGGCAAAGCGCGGCTGGATTGCAATAGCCCACAGTGAAGTACCGGCCAGCTAAAACGAAGAGCCCTTTTCCCGCTAGACCGATTTCACATTGGTGTAGCCGGACCAAACCCAAACCAAAAAAACCGGAGGCACGGCATCCGATATTCCCGGTTACCATGCCTCGATTCGTCCTCGGTTTTAGACAGCTTTCTTGCTAGTCCTTGTCGTCCTTATCGTTGTCTTCGTGCTTGCGATCGGCGTCATCGTCGCGGTCGTTGGTGCACAACAGCTGGTAGCCGTCTTGACCCTGGATATTCGCGAAGCCCGTGCCGTCCGGGTTGAATCCCACGCGAATGGTGCCCAAGAATTTGAAATTGGGAGATCCCTTCTCAATCCACACGGACTCAAAGGGCATGTCGTAGAACGAAGCCCCAGCAGCGGCATGAGCGTTAGCATGAAGGTAGGTCTTTACAGGATTGTCTCCATGCATACCCTTGCCAGTAAACCGCAGGTGAATCGAGACATTGTTGCCCCCTTCGTGATAGCGGAGCAGGTTGGTTCCGTCGATCGGAAAAGCCGACTTATCGATGCCAGGACATGGATTCATCATCCACAGCTGGCCGGCAAAGGACGACTTCTCGACGCTTTCGTGGCCTTCATGGCCATTTGAGGCCGCCAGCGTCCCGCTAAGGCAGAGGACTAATCCGGCGACCAGGACGAATAAGTAGCGCTTCGTGCTTGGCATCAATTTCCCTCCGTCTCGGGCGGGGAATTCCGAGCACGGGAAAATCATGACACAAGCAAGCACTGTTGGCGCACTGTCGGCGAAACGAAGGTCACGTCCCTTAATGTTCCGTTTCGGCAAATGCCTTGCCACTCTTCCCAGAATGGGCAGGGCTATGTCCCTCCGTTGTACGGCCGGACATGTCCTTCAGTAACGTGGCAGAAAAGTGGGGCAGCTGGGCGCGATAGCCACCTCCATCCAAAGTCCCGCCCATCGGCGGGACGTGTGACCATAGCCCACCACGGCTTGAGCGGTGGGTAAAACAAGCACGGTTCAAAGTCCGGCTTCCAGCCGGACGATCGAGAATTCTGCGCTTCGAGGCGAGATTTCGGGGAAAACACGACGCGGAAAACAGGGCAGGAAAATGCCATTTGGGGGTCCACAACACCTGGATTGTCAACCATCCGGCTGGAAGCCGGACTTTGAATGCTCCTCTTTGCATCTCCCGCCACTCAGCCGTGGCGGGCTACTGGCGCCCGTCGCGTCATTCGGCGGGACTTGCTGCACTGAACGAGCAACAGCAGATTCACAATCAGCAAGCCCTCGATAGGCTTCCGGTATCGGCCTTCCATAACGGCCGGCAACAATGGCGTGAGCGTCCAGGCAGCCGTTGTCACAAGCGCAACCAGACCAGTCATGCCGGTGCCGAGCTGCTTTCGCAGACGAATGTTCATTCCAATCACCCAGATTGCCAAGGGTAGCCAACACCAGCGGAGCCAGATGGCTGCGTGATCCCAAAATCGGCCTGGATTGTTATCCGGCCACGAGGGCGCAAACATGAACATCACGTAGTTCTCGCTCCATATTCGAAGTTTCTGTCGGAACGACGCGCGGTATCGCTGCAATGCCTGGTCCCAATCCGATCGTCCGTTGTCTTCGTTGATTGAAAAGGAAGTGATTCCATCGCGGGAAGAGATCCAGTGTGAAACGGGAGATAGAGGTTCCTGATAGAGCGAAGGAGAGCCGAATTCATACCCCCAAACATAAGCGCCGGAATCGCGAGAGATGTTGAAGCGCAGCGATTTTCTTCCGCTCTCCATGTAGATCTGGTTCATCCGCGGGAATCCAAACGGATCCCAAACCTTGAGGATGTGATGTGCGCGTATGGAAAGCGGCACCGCCACAATTGCAAACGCGAAGACTGCGTATGCGAGCTTTGATCCTACCCTAGTTTCTGCAACGCGTTTTCCGTGTGGCCGAATTGTCCAGAGTAAGCAGGCCAGAGAAACTGGCAGGGCAAATACTCGGGTCGCAGAAGCTGCTGCCCACAGCAACGCGGACCCCAGATAAGATCTGCTGGAACCGCTCTTATAAGTCCTGACGCTACACCAGAGCGCGGCGCCGAAGAGCGGAAGGAAGAGCGTCTCACTCATCGTGTACGAGTAAATAGAGATCCACGATGGAAGCCACGAGAATATCGCCCAGCCAGCTAGGGCGAGGTCGCGATCGTCGGTAAGTTCTCGAACCAGCCGATGCCACATCCAGGGAGTAATAATAGACAGCGCCGAATTATGAAGCGCAATCGCCGTCGCGCTGCTGCCTGCGATCTGGATAAAGAGCGCGAGCCATAGCGGGTATCCGGGAGCGTCGATCGCGTGAATGGGCTGGATGTTCGACAGGTGGGTAGCAGCTTCCCACCATCTTCCCGGATCGGTAATCAGCACCTCCAGCGGATTGTATTGAAAGACGGCAGCAATGCGAAACACCGACGCGACAAACACAGAGGACATGAGAATCCCCCAGAGTGCCAGGTTGCGCGACTCTGATTTGGATATAGCCGCCTCATAGCGCCGCCTTTCAACCTGGGAGAGCTCGGCAGCCTGCGAAGAGGAAAGGAGTTCGATTTGGGAAAGAGTCGCCAATCAATGATTCGAAGCGGCGTTCAACAAGACGCCTGACAAAATGAAAGGCGCAGCGAAATCCGCTGCGCCTTCGGGTGAGAGGTCATGGTTAGTAGGTGATTTCCCTACGGGCGATTACCGTGTAGTTAGCGGCTTGTCTGGCTGCTTGAATCTTGCAACTATCGTAGGTGACTCCGCCGATTCCGCCGCCGTTCCAGTGGAAGTCGGGCGGCCCAAGGACTGGCTTCTTCGTTATTGAGATCGTGAGCACTCCAGTTACCAGCAGAACGCCTGCGCCCTGGGACGCATCTTTCGGCAATGTGTAGTCTCCATCGATCACTGTGATCTTAGGATTTGATGGACTGCCAAAGTCAATGCTTGCAGGTGGATTCAACATACTGATGGTTTGAGTGGCCGCATTCTGCACGTCATGAACAAGTGCGTTCAAGCCGTCCGGCGTTTGGTAATTCTGGTTTGCGAGATTTTGCACGTTCTGCACGTCTGGCTTGCATGCGTCGACACCCGTGTAGTTGTTCGGCCTCTTTAGATTATTAATGATCACATTCTGAGAGTCCGACGCAACCTGGATGGCGCTCTCAGTACCATTCCCGACGTCCTGCACAGTTCCAACTGCCGGCCTGTTCTGCCCACCACAGGCATCGCGACCATCGACGGCGAAATTGTTCGAGTCACCAAAGTGCGTTGCATCGCCGATAGGTCCGGCGATTGTTAAGGCTGCCGGCATGGGCGGTAAAGCGATTCTAGCTACTTCGTATTGCACCATACGCCGAGCCTTATTCGTAGAAGCCGAAGTTGGCGCTACCGCGAGTGCCGTGAGCATGTAGACGGGCTGTGAGTTCGCTGCTATACAAGAGGCCGCGTTGACTGGCGTAGCCCCAATCCCGAGCAGCGCGCCTGAAAGCGGTGGCGAGCCCGCTCCACACGAGGGAGCGGTTCCGCCACTGGAAGAACTTGAGCTGCTGGACGTGCTGCCGGTTCCAATGAGACCGCTTGAACCTGAGCTGGAGGTGCTGCCGGTTCCGATCAGCCCGGTGGAGCTTGAGCTCGAGCTGCTGCCGGTTCCAATTAGACCAGTGGCCAAGGCAAGCTGCGACGGCAGACTCACTCCCTGAGTCCGGCCGGGAACCTCAATCGGAGTCGAACTAGCCAACACAAATTCATTCTTGCCGTTGTAACAAACCTGATCGGCTGATGGGCCTCCCGCTGGTGGGCCAGGCTGGGGAGCACAAGAGCCCGATCCGGGAACGTTGCTGTATCCGAGGATGCACCAAGGAGAACTCGACTCTCCCAGCTTCAAATTGATGCGCGCCCATTTGTATGGCACATACGCGCTGCCCGGCATAGACTCGGCTGTCTTATCGACATGCCATCCGACGGTGGTTGGCACTGAGCTCGCGGCGATTGGGCAGGGCTTGCTGGGATCTGCTGGGCTATTAACAATACCTGTGGCCGAGTTGTTTGCCGTTTGGTGACACAGCTCGTCATCGAAATAAGGATTGGTTGAATCCCAGGGCGCAACTGTCTCGCTGCCAAGCGGATTCGTCAAGTAGACCACACCGCCGGCTAGGCCGATCGGAACCGCTGGAAGAATGTCGGAAATGCCACCACTGGCAACCGGAATCCGCATGCGGTCGCGCATCTCCTCCACTCCAGATCGCGCTGCGAAATACGAAAGGTTCGATTGACGAAAACCGGAGTTAACTCCGGTCTCGCTGTTCATGGAGAACATCATGGCCAAACCGATCGCGGACACCAGGATCAAAGCAAACAACACCACCAGCATCGCAATGCCGCGTTCGGAGTGATTGGTTGGTCGTTTCATGAGCTAGTTCTCCAATTCCGCGATCGTAGTTACAGAATTCACGGCTGGCTGCCCAGTTATGGGGTCGAACTGTTTAGACCGCGTGTTCAAGTTCACCTTGATCGCGTCGATAAGTTGAATCGTTGCCGAGCTACTGTCGATATCAATTCCGGGGCAAACGAGGGCGCCGCTAGAGACTGTGCAACTTCCCACATTGACCGCTGTTCCATCTCCCTGGAAGTAAGTAAACAGACCCTGCGCCATTCCCTGAGGGTCAATCACGTTTTGAACCTCAGTAAAGTACTGCGGCAGGTCCTGTCCGGGTTTGCCGCCAAGTGCCAAATCGCCGTCAGAATAGGCGACGTCGACATTGGGCTTCTTTTTCACCACGCTGCGCCGCAGACAAGGGCAGTTTGGATCAGCGTTATCCTTCGCGACGTATGAGTAGAGGACGCTGTACACATTGCCGTCTCCGTAGACATCGCCTTCGAAACGCAGCGAGATCGGAGACGCAAACACCAGGCCGACAGCCACATTCCCATCGGTTTGTCCAGTCGCGTTCTGGTAGAGCTTGGAGATGGGATAGCCAGACATATGCAGGTCGCGGACAAACTGGTCGACGAACTCGCGGCTTTCCTGCGTAAGATCCAGCTTCATGGATTCAGTCTTGGCCTTCGCCTGGACCTGGTTGATCTGCGAAAACACCGCTCCCATAACGATTACCAGCACGAGGATGCTGACCATTACTTCGATCAGCGAGAATCCTGCCTGATTTCCTTGTCTGCGATTCCTGGAATGCTTCATCTCAATTCCCTCTCAGCGCTCGCAGAGTTACAGGTACGGCGAAGAAGCGGCTCTGATTTTGCAGTCCGTTTCCCACTTCAGTAACGTTTTTGGCAGCCACAATGATCAGCTCGGTCGAGCCGCCGTTGGCCTTATTCACGACGTCGCTCACGTTCCAGCGCACGTCGTAGACTTGCGGATTGCCGGTGGGGAGTCCGTCTGCCGCCCCAGTTGCACATAACGTGTAAAGCATCTGGTAACCGTCAACCGGATCTTTGCTGAAATCGATCGCCTGCAATCCATTGGATATGCCTGAGAGGTCGACTAGCGGGGCGCCGCTGTTAGCGTCAGTCTTCATGGCGTGGACGGTACCATTGCAGTCGGTAATCTGCGTCTGCTGAATGGCGGCTGATGCCGTGAGCACGATGATGCGATCCATTGTGCTGTGCGCCAGCGCAACCGCCGCGGTATCGAATCGGTTGCGCGCATTGCTGGCGATGGCAGTGAGGATTACGATCATCCCTCCAAGCAGTCCTACGGCAAGAACAATCATGGCGAGCAGAAGCTCGATCAAACTGAATCCCGAATTAGAACCGCGCCGCTTGAGTTGGAGATTGCGTCTCATTGCCAATTCCCGCCTTGGTAAATCCAGGTTTTAATTCTGCCCGCCGGTGTCACCGTTACAGCCGCATATGCCGTCCCACCTGCTCTGGTCGCGTACTGCAGGTAGGTCACATATGCGATCGGCCTCTTGTTCCCGCTGATGAGCGGCGCATTTTGGCAGGTCAAAGTCTTATCTACCCTTTGGCAGGGCAGTCCGCGTTCGTTGAATGCCAATCCAGGGGCAGCGTTGCCAGACGTCGCTTGGACCATCGGCGACGTCGAATCTGAAAATGGCTGCATTCCTAACAGGGTGTTGTCGCCGAAGCCTGCGGGAACGCCGGTATCGCCTATGGTGATCGGAGCTGCCAGAAGCACCGCCGGTTCCGGATTGTTCCCATTGCTCGTCGAGCCGAGAGGTTCATAGGTGCGGTTGCCGTCATCAACGTCGGGCGTGTGGAGATCGACGTAAGCGACCGGGACTCCGTTGGTCGTAGTTGTCAGCACCTGATATGTGGCGTTGTCTTGGGTGGCGCGGGATCGCGCCAGCTGCAATAAACCGGCATAGGCCTGTGCGTTGGCCCGCACCTTCTGGTCGTCGATAACAGCCAGCATCTTCGGCGCCATGAGGCCGGCCATCACCAGGATGATCACCACTACGATCATCATCTCCAGCAAACTGAAACCGTGTTGTCGATCTGTACTCATCTTGCTCGGCCAGTCCTTTTACAAGCCTTTCTTGGAATGAAGCGCGAGTGCTTCCAGCCGCAAAATGCGGCTTCGCAC
>QIBC01000019.1 GCA_003225215.1 Acidobacteriota bacterium | reverse complement strand
CCGGAGAGGATGTGGCGAACTCCTGGACCGTAGAGTACGACGTGGGCCCGCGTTTTTTTGAGACCATGAGGATGCCGTTGGTTGCCGGCCGCGACTTCACAGAACGGGATGACGAGAGCGCTCCGCTCGTGGCGATCGTAAATGAAGCCATGGCAACTCACTTCTTTGCCGGGAAGAACGCGCTGGGGCAAAAAATCCTGCTGTCTTCAATATTCAAAGCCGGCGGTGAAACAAACGTCGCTGAAGTAGTTGGACTGGTCCGCAACGCCCACTACTTCGACGTGAAGGACGAACGCCAGGAAGCCATCTTTGTTCCTTCACTCCAGGTTCCAAGCGGCAACTTCGGTTCAGAACAAACTTTGCTGATCAGAACTACCGGGAATCCTGTTGGCGCCGCAAACGACTTGCGGACCGTCGTACGCAGAGTCGATCCTAGTCTTCTCCTATTCGATGTAACCACCATGACAGGCCAGCTCGATCACAGCCTCTCAACTCCACGCCTCATGGCAGTCTTATCCAGCTTTTTTGGGTCGCTGGCATTGGCACTGTCCGCCCTTGGCCTCTATGGTGTGCTCGCCTATGCCGTGACAAAGCGCACCGGCGAGATTGGGATTCGCATGGCGCTCGGAGCCAATCGAGGAACCATTCTTAGCCTCATACTTGGAGAAACACTGCGCCTCGTAAGCGGCGCCATCGCTGTCGGAATTGTTCTGGCGTGGGCCTCCTCCCGCCTCGTCAAGAGCATGGTCTACGGTGTGACAACTCATGATGCCCGAGTCTTTGTCTTCAGCTCTTCTTTACTTCTCGTCGTCGCGCTGCTCGCCGCATTGCTACCCGCACGCCGGGCGGTACAGGTGGATCCCATGGTGGCGTTGCGTTGCGAGTAGCTAACATGAGGTCCGGATGGCGCTTTATAGGCTGCGGAAAAATGCTCTACTCATTCTCAATCCCTTCCAGGGAATCGCGATTGTTTCTGCAGCTGAATATCTTCGCAGGTGAGATCGCCGGTGTTGCTAGTTCAGGGTGAGTGAAGATGGCGCAAGCGTGTGCGAGTCGAATCCGCGCATAAACGTTAACTCAACAACTTACAGCGCAGCAGATGGCATGAAATACACCGTTTTAGATGTAAGGCAGCGTGAACGGCACGGAAACAGCACGGGAAAAGTGGAACGCAGTTTCAAATGCAAGTCAGCGGATGACATCAGAAACCTTAGGAATCATGCCTAAACGGATAAACGGAGCGCGGATAGAGCGCACCGTTCTCCGGAAGAACGGTAGGGGTAAAATCCTCCTACTCGACCGCCATGACCAATCCCAAAGAAGACCTCCTCCGAGAACGAAAGACTGTGGTCGTTTTCGACATTTGCTCCTCAACAACGATTCTCGAAGACCTCAAGGAAAGCGATAACCAACAACAATGGCGAAACCTGCTGATAGGGCTGAAGAATTTCCTAGTTGAGGAACGCGAAGGCTATGTGCCCTTCGACCTTTACAAATTTGCCTGCGGCTTGTGTGAGTCCTCGTCAATGCGCGTTGTGACGAATCGGAGATACATGACGTAATTTGGTAGGCTTCAGGCCACGGAGTCAGATACCGGCTTGTCACACTTGAAGTGCCTCATCTGCTGCTTTGATGAGCGCAATTCCAGTCGCTTCAGCGACCTTTCGGTATATCTCCTGTTGACCGTCAGGAATGTCATACTCCTGCCCGATTGTTTCCTTGCAATGGCTCATGTCTTTGAATTTCGCGTCTACGATTCCGCACCTTCTTTGATGCTTTTGGAATCGACCAGGGACTGGATCAACTCGTCCCGAAGACCCGAGCCAACTTTGTCAGGTGAGATTTCCTGGGAACACTTCAGTAATCCAAGCACAATTTCTGAGTTTGTTTCGACCTGGAGTTTGAGCGCCTGCCGAAACGCGTCTTGGGCCAAACTTGCAGAATCCTGAACATTTAGCAGGAACCAGCCTAGCTCCACATGCGCCTCCACAAAGCCAGGTTCAAGCTTGATCGCACGTCTAAGAATTTCTTCGACTTCCTCAGGGGTTCCCTCGTCTCCTAGCTGCAAGAGTCTTGCTTCCCAGACAAGCAGTTCCGATGTTGGCTCTCCTGACAGCTCAGCTTTGCGGATCACATCCAAGGCCGATGCATACTCATTCTGCTGCATAAGGACATTGATCGAGTCTCTCAACTTGTGATTCACTTTGACCTTTTTTGGGACAATCGCTCTGCATTTTCTATCAGCTTCTTCATTTGTGCTGCCTTTCTGTCCCCACCTTTCGCGAGTTGGTCCGGATGGCGCTTTATAGGCTGCGGAAAAATGCTCTACTCATTCTCAATCCCTTCCAGGGAATCTTGATTGTTTCTGCAGCTGAATATCTTCGCAGGTGAGATCGCCGGTGTCGCTAGATTCGGGGTGAGTGAAGATGGCGGAAGCGTGTGCGAGTCGAACACACCCCTGCCAGGTCGAGCCTGACAAGCGCCGGTTTTGAAGACCGGGAGGATCACCGGATCCCATTCGCTTCCGTATATGTTCAACATAGCAGGTGTTTCGTGAAACACCCCAAGAGCCTTGTAAAAACAAAAAAGAGACGCAGCATGCTGCAGGCTTGTTCAAATTAGCGGTTCCATCCCAGAACAGTGCCGCGCCTTTTGCGGCATGGTTGAGAATAGCCCGGTGGTGCAACCCCGGGGGAACGTCGGTTCCGAAATCGAGTCCGGCTTCTAGCCGGACGGCTGAATTGCCTTTCCCGTCGGGAAATCAAATCCAGTCGTCCCGCAAACGACGCGGGACTCGAACACAAAATGCGCTAACCCGGAGTTTCACTCCGGCCTGTTCTCAACCGTGCCGCAAAAGGCGCGGCACTGGTCTCGGACGATGCTCTCTTCGCAGGAGTTAATTTGGACAGGCCTGCAGCATCCTGCGTCTCTACCTGGAACTGGAGCACCGGGCCGGAGTTGAACCGGCGATGCGAGCTTTGCAGGCTCGTGCCTTAGCCACTTGGCGACCGGTGCTTGAAAACGGCAATCGGCAATAAGCGATCTGGAGACTAACTCGTTCTAATCTGCTGCCGCTGCTGCCAGCTTCTTCTTGGTGAAATACCAGTCCGTCACATCGACTCCGCTGCCGTTCGATTGCACGCGTTTTTCCGCATCAGCCTGCGTGATTGGCGCCGGAATGATTACGGCATCTCCGGGCTTCCAATTTGCCGGCAGTGCGCAGGCGTTTTGGTCCGCAGTCTGTAGCGCTTCGAAGACGCGCAGGAGTTCGTCTACATTGCGGCCGAGATTCAGCGGATAGTACAGAAGAGCACGGATTGTGTTCTTCGGGTCGATGAAGAATACGGCGCGCACTGTGGCGGTGTCGCTGACGGCTTCGTGCACCATGCCGAAGGCCTGCGCGACCTTCTGATCCAGATCCGCGATCAGAGGGAATTGGATTTTCACTTTGAAGTTCTCTTCGATGTTACGAATCCACGCGATGTGGGCATAGACGCTGTCTACGGCGACTCCGACAGGCTGCACATTGAGGCGTTCGAACTCTGCGTGACGACGTCCAAACTCAACGAACTCCGTCGTGCAAACCGGAGTGAAATCTGCAGGATGGGAGAACAACATCACCCACTTGCCTTTCGAGGTGTAGTCAGTAAGGCGAATCACGCCATGCGTAGACTTACCAACAATCTCCGGAGCTGGCTCGTTGATTCGCGGGATGCGGGAAACACTTGTCTCTGTGCTCATAAGAATCTCCTCAGTTTCACTTGCAAATGAAAAACCCACCCGGCACTGCCGGGTGGGTTTAAGAAAAACTTGCGCGAGTTCCCGGTCAGCAATCAAGCCGCATGGACTGACAACAGCGAACGCAACACATGACTGGGAAGCTCATCCTCATAATTCGATTCTCAAGATTCTAGCGCGATTCATCAAAATGGGGAAATGTTTCTTGGGAAATTTCTTCATGTTTGTCCCAGAGGCCATGAACTCGGCTGTTTGGAACTCTCAGTCGGCATTCGGAAGACGCAGCATGCTACGTCTCTACCAATGCTATCGGGCCATCCGGTGCTGGAATTAGGATAAGGTCATGATTAGTGCCGTTCGTCGCCGTCTGCCTTACGTGTTGATGGACGTTTTTACCGATCGTCCTTTGGAAGGGAATCAGCTCGCGATCTTTACCGATGGACGTGGACTATCAACGGAGCAGATGCAGGCGCTGGCGCGAGAGACGAATCTTTCGGAGACGACTTTCATTCTGCCTCGGGAAGTTGAAGAGGAGCGCCGCGACGGTACGCGCGTACGTATTTTCACGGTTCAGGAGGAGCTTCCGTTTGCCGGACATCCGACGCTGGGTACGGCTTATTACTTACATCGCTTCGGAGGCAGCAGAGAGATATGGCTTGATCTCAAAGTTGGGAAGATTCCGGTGCACTTTCGCGAGGAGGACTCTGAGAAATCATTCGGCGAGATGCGCCAGCGCGATCCTGAGGCTGGAGCGGTACATGACAAGGAGGAGATCGCGCGCGCTGCAGGATTGTCACTCAATGACATCGCCCCGCATCTTCCCGCGCAAACATTCTCGACGGGTTTGTCTTTCATCATCGTGCCGGTCACTTCATTGCAAGTCATCCGCAAAATTGGGCCGTGGAGCAAGTTGGCCGAGTACCTTGAACGTAGCGATGGAAAATTCTTCTACTTTGTCACTGCAGAGACAGTGGATCCGCATGCAAAGCTGCACGCGCGCATGCCGTTTTATAACGGCGACGATCCCGCGACCGGTTCAGCAGCAGGATGCTGTGCTGCATGGATGGCGATGCACGGTGTGATCGAACGCGGCGAGAGCGCGATCATCGAACAGGGAATCGAAGTGCACCGTCCGAGTCGCATTTATGTGCGTGCAGAAAAGTCGGGTGACAAGGTGGTCAATGTGCACGTCGGTGGATATTGTGTGGAAGTCGCGCACGGAGAAATTTGGATCTAAGCCGACTCGCGTCGCTACTCTCAATTTTTCGGCAATTTTTGCAAGATTTTTTTCTGTCAGTTTCTTGCCAAGAAAATTTTTCAATTGGCGGCCAAGGCACTTTACACGAGCGACCACTCAGCCGTAGGATGCAAAAACGTTTCTCACGAAACGATCGCCCTTTCGAAAAGAAAATCTAGAACAGGCAGGCCGTCCTGGACGCGAGTTCGGACGCTGCGAATGTTGAGCTGAGCGTCGCGCATCTAAATTGATGCTGTGCCTCTTCTTCGGGTCCATTCGCGCGTCCCTCCGGGTCCGCGACTGACCTTCCGCTGCTCTCCGCCCTGGCGGAGTGGAAATATACGGACCTTCATGCGACCTAAGAAAGTGATACTGTGCATCGACGACAACGAACAATCCCTCTCCATCCGAAAATTCATGCTGGAAACGCGCGGGTATCGCGTGTTGGCCGCGAGTAGCGGCCGTGAAGCCATCGAAACGTTTCAAAGTTCCGGAGCCATCGATCTTGTGCTAACCGACTTGGTTATGCCCGAGATGGATGGCGCGGAAGTAATCCGAGTTCTCAAGGAACTGGCCCCTGACACACCAATGATCCTCTTCAGCGGCAAAGTGAAAATGTACGAAAAAGGAACTTGCGCCGACATATTTCTGCCAAAAGGATCTTATCCTCCATTGGATTTGCTGGAGAGGATTCGCATGATGCTGGTAAAGAAGCGTGGACCGAAGAAGACTCTGGCCCATGACTTCGCCGCGGCTCACCCGAATCCTGGCAATCAAGTAGCCGCGAGTTGACTGCCGCGTATTGGCATCCCAAAAATTCCCATCGTTTGGTAGAGACGCAGCATGCTGCGTCTTCGCGAGACTGTATGGAGCTGCGTCTCCGCGAGACTGTATGAACATGCGAATCAGCGTAAGTTCAGCAGGCGGCATGGTGTCAGACGCGGCATGCTGCCTCTCTACCTCGTGTAGACTGAACGTTTGGCATGCCGCACATCATCCAGGCAGAGAATGTCAGCAAGATCTATCACGTAGGCAAGGTGGATGTCCCTGCGCTGCGGAACGCAACCTTCAGCGTGGAGCGCGGAGAGTTCGTCAGCATCGTGGGTCCTTCCGGCAGCGGCAAATCCACCCTTTTCTACATCCTCGGCGGTTTAACTCGGGCAACCAGCGGCCGCGTGCTGATCGACAACGTTGATTTCGCGCAACTGTCCGACGCGAAGCGCACGGCTCTGCGCAAGTCCCGAATCGGTTTTGTCTTCCAAAAATTCAATCTTCTGCCAACGCTCGACGCGATGACGAACATTGCCATCGCGCACGAAATTGCCGGCAGGAATGGTGACTTGAACCGCGAGTACTTAGACAGGATCGTCGAGCTGCTCGGCTTGAAAGGAAGACTCCATCATCGTCCGAGCGAACTCTCCGGCGGCGAGCAGCAGCGCGTCGCTCTGGCGCGGGCACTGATCAATCATCCGGCGATCATTCTTGCCGATGAGCCTACCGGCAACCTCGACACCAAAAATTCCAACGTGGTGCTCAACATGCTGCGTCAGTCGAACGAGGAGCTCGGGCAAACGGTGTTGATGATCACTCACAATCCCGATGCCGCAGCGATCGGCGATCGCACGATTCACATGCGCGATGGAGAGATCGTCGATTGACTCGGAAGCAGCAGACCAAAGGCAAGCCTCCAACTCACCAGCCGCTAGTTCCGCAAAATCGCGAAATGACCGAGCCGATTCTAGCTGGCACGGCGGCCACGGATTACGAACGCTATCTTCGGACCGACGAATTGCTCGCACTGCAGAAGTCGCCTGAGCAACGCTCGCACCCTGATGAGCTGATGTTTCAAGTCGTGCATCAGGCGTCGGAATTGCTGCTGAAGGGCACGGCAAACGAGTTGGAGCGTTCGCGTGAAGCCATCGGGACAGGGGATTATGTCCGAGCGGTAAAGCTGATGGATCGATCGTTTCGCATGCTTGATCGCGCTATCGATCTCCTGCACGTGCTCGAGACGCTAACGCCATATGAATACCACATCATTCGCGCGGGACTCGGGCACGGCAGTGGGCTGGATTCTCCGGGATTTCTCTCGCTGCTGCACCTTGCTCCCAGATTGGGACAAGCATTTTTCGGTCAGCTCGACGGCGCTGGAATCAGCGTTGAGCAGCTCTACCGACGCAACAACGAATTCCTGGCGCTACACGAAGTCGCAGAGAAATTGCTCGATTTCGACGAGCGCGTTCAGCTCTTTCGCTTCCATCACATGAAGCTCGCGCATCGCATTATCGGCGGTGATGTCCTCGGCACTACGGGTCGTCCCGTAGACATTCTCAGGCAAAGACAGGAGCACGTCCTCTATAAAGAATTATGGGAAGTGCGAAATGAGATTACAGCTCGTGTGAATGCGAAGACCAGGATGCAAGACCAGGGTCACGGGCGATCTGGGTGAACGCTCTTCACCACGGAGACACGGAGGCACGGAGAACAGCCAAGGAAGCTGAGATTAATAGTTGCTGGCGTCACTGAGTCTCTCTCATAACGTATCAAGATCCTGGGCGTTTCCTGTCGCAACCGGCTGTTTCTCGCCTCGGTGTCTCCGTGATGAAAGCTACTTCAACCCCACGAAACCGTTCGCATCCTTCACCAGCTTTGCCGGATCGTAGCCAATGCCATCTTTAAACACGATCTCAACGTTTTCAACATCGGAGATTCTTGTTGAGGGATCGCCTTTTACTACAACGATATCGGCCTGCTTGCCTGGGGCGAGAGTGCCGATGCGATCAAGCTCGCCGAGATACTGAGCACCGTTGTAAGTGGCGATATGGATGGCTTCCAGCGAAGTGAATCCGGCTTCGACTAGCAGCTCTACTTCGCGCTGATCGCCATAGCCCGCTACGACTGCGCCATTGCCGGTTGGATCCAGACCAGCCAGCAGCAGGCCTCCCGCCTTGGCAAAGGCATGCTCGAACTGCATCTCCTTCTGGAATAACGCAGGCCAGGGAGATTGAGCTGCGTTCTTTGCCATGGTGTCGCGCGTCGCAAGATATTGCTCACGAGCTTCAGGAAGCATTGCATCCAGGTTAGCTTGGCGCAATGGCGGACGATTGGGCACGAATCCTTCAAAGACCGGAAGAGTTGAGGTCATGGCGACATGGTGCGAGACCAGGTCTTTGATCATCGACTGAACCTGGTCGCCGCTGATGTCGAGCTTCCCGAGCGTGTCGCGAATGTCTTTTTGGGGTGGGCACTTGTCGGGCTGCTTGCTGGATGCGAATTCCGAGTCCACCACGATCCCATGTTCGAGATCGTCAATGCCGATCGCCGCAGCCTCGCGAAAGCCAATGGAGCAGAGATGCCCCGTGACCTTCAGCTTGTGCTGGTGAGCTTCTTCGACGGCGGCGCGAAGCTCATCGTGAGTGATATTCATATACGCCTTGAAGTTGGTTACGCCTTCCTCGATCCAGTAATTCACGGTACGGCGCGAATCGTCCGTATCCTGGAGCTCGTGCATCTGCGGAGTGTATGCGCCCTTGCCCTCCAGGTACGGGCCGGTGACGTACATCTTCGGTCCGGGAATCTTGCCCGAATCGATGGCCTTCTTCAGCTGCAGGTCTGTGTAGGGCTCAACCGAGCCTGTTGTTCGGATTGTTGTTACTCCTCCGGCGAGATATAGGCGCGGAAAGCTCCAGGCGTGCTCGGGATACAACGCCACATTGCGTCCCGGCGCCGGATAGTAAAGGTGATCGTGCATGCCGACGAGGCCCGGGATCACGCTGTGGCCAGTGAGGTCGAGCACCTGCGCCGTTTGTGGCGGGTTTTCGCTTGCAGCAGAAATACTCTGGATTCTTCCGCCTGCGATAACCAGCATTTGGTCATCTTTCGCAGCGGAACCCGTTCCATCGATTACGCGGACATGGTTCAACACGATCAGCGGCTGGTCATACTTCACGTACGCCTTCGCGTCCTGCGCCGGTGTTTGAGCAAGGGCCGCGGAACAGAGCAGAAGCAGAGAAACAAATCGCATTAGGCTTTCCCTTTCAAGAGCGCAACAGGATAAACCGTTTGCGAGAGCCGGCGTAAGCTGCTGTGTGGCACTCGAAAAGCTGAAGTGGGGATCGCTTCAACCGATCACCCGATGACCCGCGCACCCGATCGGCAAGGTGTCTCGCTGGTTAACCCGTTTTCCTGCCAGCGATTTCCCTTGCGTCTCCGCCGATTTCCTCAGTAAAATCCGCGAGCTACAAGAGTCAAAACCTCTGGAATCCCCAGCCTTCCCGCACGGAAATTTCCACTCCCCTGCTGCGGCAGGTTGGCGTGCAAGTTACCGCCTGACGCTTTGAGTGGGTGGTATCTGCTTACCTGGGAGCCGAATGTTGAACAAGAAATTCAAGTTAGCAGTAGCGGACGTGGTTGTGGGCGCAGTTGTTTCGTTACTTGTGCTGGCGGCTTTTTATATGCAGTGGGGCGAGAGCATGGAGCTCAAGCTTTACGATATGCGCGCCAAGTTACGCGCGCGTGCCCGAGCCGGCGAAGCTGTTGTGCTGGTGGGAATCGACGATCAGAGCATTCGCGAGATCGGTCGATGGCCCTGGCCGCGCTCCTACATGGCCGAGATGGTGAACCAGCTGGCTGAAGCTCAGGCAAAGGTGATCGGTATTGATGTCCTGATGAATGAGAAAGAGCTCAATCCGGGGCTCGACGAGATCCGCACCATCAGGCAGGCGTATGCAAATCAGACGATTGACGCAAAGCCTGGAGATGCGAAGCAAGCCGCAGCTGCTACCGCCACGCTGGTTGCTGGCCAGCAATTTGTGAGAATCCTCGACGACGCCGAGAAGAAGCTCGACAACGATATTCGGCTCGCCGACTCACTGGCATTGGCGCAGAACGCAGTGATGCCGATGTACTTTGTGGTCGGGGAGGGGAACAGCAGCAAGCAGCCGCCCGAGGCTGTCGTTAAGAATTTCGTCTCGGGCGTGAAGTCGGATGGAAGCGTCACGCCGGCCACCGATTTCGTTGCTCCTTATGATCTGTTTGCGAAAAATTTGAAGGCGATCGGGCAAATCAATCTCTCCACGTCACCGGACGGTGTGGAGCGCGCCATTCCACTCGTAGTCGACTACAACGGGAGGCTCTTTCCATCATTTGCGCTGCAGGCTCTGCGCGCGTATTACGGGCTCGAATCGGATGATTATCGCTTTGTGCCGGGCAGGGAGCTGGTTCTTGGCAAAGCTCACATCCCGGTCGATGCCAATGGGCGATTGCTGGTCAACTACGTCAGCCGTGAGACGTTCCCGAGATACGGTTTCTCTGACATCCGTAACAAGAAGGTCCCGCTTGAAAATCTCCAGAACAAGATTGTTCTGATCGGAATGATGGCGACTGGGGCCGGCGATCTGCACATCACGCCGGTCGGAGATCTGTTTCCGGGAGTCGAGATTCAGGGAAACGTCATCAACTCGGTCCTTCAGAATTCGTATCTGATCCGTCCCGCATGGGCGCAAACGCTTGAGCTTGGAGTGATGTTGCTCTTTGCTCTATTCGTCTCACTCGCGATTCCCCACTTGAGCGCAGGGAAAAGCGCGATCCTTGCCAGTGTTCTGCTTGTGGTGACGGTCGCCGGCGGCATTTACGCCTTCACCTCGTACGGATACTGGCTCAAGATCTTTTATCCATCGCTGATGTTGGTTGCGGGATACATCGTGGTCATCTCGAAGCGATATCTGCTGACGGAGCGCCAGAAAGAGCGGCTCGAAGGCGAGTCAGTCGAGACCAACAAGATGCTCGGGCTTTCTTTCCAAGGACAGGGCATGCTCGATATGGCCTTTGAAAAGTTCCGCAAGTGCCCGGTAGATGAAGGAATGAAGGACACGCTCTATAACCTCGCTCTCGATTTTGAGCGCAAGCGGCAGTTCAACAAGGCGGTCTCGGTCTTCGAGCACATCATGACCGTCGACAAGAACTTTCGCGATATCTCAGTGCGCATGGATAAATTGCGCGTTGCCAGCGAGACGGTGATCCTGGGTACCGCTGGGTTGAAGAAGGGCACCGAAGCCACGGTAATGATTCAAGGCGGCGTGTCAGATTTGGCTAGGCCGACTCTGGGCCGATACGAGGTAATGAAAGAACTGGGCAAGGGTGCGATGGGCGTGGTCTATTTAGGGAAGGATCCCAAGATCAATCGGGAAGTTGCCATCAAGACGCTGCGCTTTGAAGACGAGTTCGATGCCGGCGATATGAAGGGCATGAAGGAGCGTTTCTTCCGCGAGGCAGAGTCGGCTGGACGTCTCGTTCATCCGAACATTGTGACTATCTATGACGCGGGCGAGGATGGCGACATTAGTTATATAGCCATGGAACTGCTGAATGGGACGGACCTCAAGCAACACACTACGAAGGGCAAACTGCTTCCGGTGAGCGAGACGCTGGAGGTAATCGCCAAAGTCGCAGATGCCCTCGATTACGCCCATTCGCAGAACGTAGTTCATCGCGACATTAAGCCGGCAAACATAATGAAGTTGAAGAACAGCGAGATCAAGGTGACGGACTTTGGCATCGCGAGAATCACTTCCCAATCGAAGACCGCGACGGGTACAGTCATGGGGACCCCTGCGTATATGGCTCCAGAACAGCTAGCCGGGAAGAAAGTCGATGGCCGCGCTGACCTTTTCTCGCTGGGCGTTACGATGTATGAACTCCTTACGGGCGAGAAGCCGTTTATAGGTGAGAGCGTGGCTACACTGATGTTCCGCATTGCCAATGAGCCGCACGCGCCGGTCTTATCGATGCGTGCCGACCTGCCATTAGCGCTCAACGACATTGTCAATCGAGCCTTGCAGAAGGATCCAGAGAAGCGATATCAACGTGGATCGGAGCTGGCGGCAGATATCCGATCACTGTCTCAAGCGGTAGCGGCGACAGCGTAGTTTCCTCTGCTCGTTCCGCGAATTATGATCGAGCCGTGCATAAGAACGCAGCAACCGTCGCATTGGAATCAAGAACAGGAAATGCGGAGTCACTGTAGAAAGGGAGATCTCTCAACGCTCGCATGACCCTGGCGGCTGAAGTAACGGGCAAGACCGACATTGGATGCGTCCGCAAGAATAATGAGGACAATCTCGGCTGGGACCAGCGAGTATCCCTGTACGTCGTTTGCGACGGCATGGGAGGCGCTCTGGCGGGCGAGGTCGCCATTAAGATGGGCGTCGACCTGATGCTCGGATATTTCCGCGAAGGTAAAGAGACCGGAATCTACCCGGAATTCGGGGACGTCGGCGGCGATCTGTCTCCTGCGGGCCGGCAGCTCTTGAGTGCGATCCGGCGCGCAAACGCCGCAATTTACGAGGCCGGCCAAGCCAAGCAATCGCAGCAGGGCATGGGTTCGACTATCGTTGCGGCCCTGCTTCAGGAAAACTTCCTCACTATCGCCCACGCCGGCGACAGCCGCATTTACCGCCTGCGGAACGGCGTACTCGAGCAGCTCACTCAGGATCATTCCCTCGTCATGGAGCAGGTACGCCGTGGGCTGATCACGATGGAGGAGGCCGAGAAGTCCGAGATGCAGAACATCATCATCCGCGCCCTGGGCTCCGAGGAAGCGGTCGAACCTGATATCCAGGAGCTGATCGCCCTGCGCGACGATATCTATCTGCTCGCGACCGATGGGCTTACCAAACTGGTAAAAGACGACTTGATCAAACTGATTCTGGAGCACTCGCCTCATCTTGATGTCGCATGCGAAGATTTGATCAAAGCGGCTAAGGAAAAAGGCGGGGACGACAACATTACTTGTCTGCTGCTGCGGGTAGTTGAAGTGCCGTGGTATCAGAGGTTCCTCAACTTCCTGCTCGGCGGAGGACAATCATGGCAAAACTCTTCCTAAAGTATGAGCAGGCCGTGCTGAAAGAGATTCCACTCTCCCAGGGAGTGACAACTATCGGCCGCCTTCCGGACAACGTGATTCAGGTCGATAACCTCGCCGTCTCAGGTCATCACGCCAAGATCTATTGGGACAACGAGAAGTATGTAATCGAAGATAACAATTCCCTGAATGGGACATATGTGAATAACGCCCGAGTCAATCGTCGTGCCCTCAAGGACGGCGATAATGTGCTGATCGGGAAGCATATTCTGTCGTTCAAGGAAGATTGGCGGGAAGATCGTTCCGGCAAGTCCGTTGCTGCGGGGCCCTCCGCATCTCCTATGCCGAAGCTCGATCCAGCGGTGATGCTCGATACCAAGGGAATGAAGGAACGCCTGTCGAATGTTGCTCAAGAGGCAGGCCCAAGTCCTACGCGTCAGTATTCAAACCTCCCCGGAGGCGAGAAGGTGGGAACGCTCACCATCCTGAGTGGAAAGACCGATGACATCCAATATGTCCTAACCAGCAAAATGAGTGTGATCGGCAAATCCGATATGGCATCCATCAAGCTCAAGGCGTGGTTTGCTCCGAAAATGGCTGCTCTGATCTCGAAACGAGAGAACGGATATTTCATCGCTGCCTCGGAGAAACGCATAAAGGTGAAAATCAACGATGAAGAGATCGCGGGGCAGCGAGCCCTCGCGGACGGCGACGTAATCGAAGTTGCGGGGATTAAGATGAGCTTTGGATTCCAGACCTAGACGCGGGCCGTGATTCGGAATTTCCCATGGAGTTTACCAGTGAATGAGCCCCGGTCAGGACCGGGGCTTCTCTTTGTCAAAAACACTCATAGGTTAGTGCTTATCTTGAGTTGCGCGAGGTGATCGATGTCCTGTGATCGAGAGCTACTACGAAATGTTCCGCTGTTTGCCCTTTTGGATGACGATGAGGCCGCCGTTCTGGCCAGCCAGGTAGAGATGAAGCAGTTTGCCGCCCGGCAGCGAATCTACAAAATCGGCGATGAAGGAGGGCGCGGATACATTCTTGTCTCCGGAAAGGTCCGCGTTGCAACTGTTGATCAAGACGACCAGGAGGTCGTAATCGACGAGCCGGCGCAAGGCGAGTTTTTCGGTTTTGCTTCCATGCTCGACGGCTTGCACCACATGAGCCATGCGACCGCTCTGGAGCCCACGGTCTGTATTGAGGTCGATCGCAAGGATATTGCCGTACTGCTGGAACGCAAACCCCACTCAGGCATGGATATGCTTACTGTCCTCGGCCGCCAATTCCACAGCTCCCAGGAGCTTGTTCGCTTGCGGGCCGCACGCAATCCCAACGAGTTGATCGAGGAAAAAACGACGCTAGGGGAACACGTTGCCGACAGCGTCGCGCGGTTCGGTGGTTCGTGGAGATTCATTATTACCTTTCTCGTCGTGCTTGTGGTGTATACCGCCTTGAATATCGCGCTCGGACGAAAGGCATGGGATCCGTATCCCTACATCCTGCTCAACCTGTTTCTCTCGATGCTCGCTGCGATTCAGGCGCCGGTCATCATGATGAGTCAGAACCGGCAAGACGCGAAGGACAGGGTTCGAAGCGAACTGGATTTCCAGGTGAATCGGCGATCCGAGTTCCAGATTCAGGGCCTTGCCCGCAAGCTGAACATGATGTCGGACAAGATTGACGATGTTCAGGATCTACTGAGGGGTAAGATTTCCGTCACTGAGTAGTTCCTCCAAGAAGAGCAAAAAGCCTTGCATGAATACCGATTCCGTCCGGGAATTCTGTCTTGCGATGCCTCATGTCACGGAATCCGTGCAGTGGGGCAACGACCTGGTGATGAAGGTCGGAGGCAAGATGTTTGCCGTAATGGCATTGGAGCCGGCCTCCGTGTGGCTTTCTTTCAAGTGCACACCCGAAGATTTCGCTGAGCTGACGGAGCGTCGCGGAATCATTCCTGCTCCTTATGTCGCGCGATATTACTGGGTCGCGCTTGAGAACCAGGATGCCCTGACGACCGCGGAATTGAAGCATCAGCTTCGGCGGTCGTACGAACTCGTCTTCGAGAAGCTTCCGAAAAAGGTACGATCAGCCTTGGAGTGATCCCATTAGATGGACGATCTCAGGGACGCTGGAGTCTAGTAATTAGACGCTGGAGTCTAGTAAATAAAGGGATGTGGCACAACCGCCCTGGGCTGTGTGACAGCCGAAACCGCACTGTCTGTGTTGAAATCAATAACTATGAATCAAGAACAATGGACCGCTGTTGATCGTTACATAGGTGAAACTGTCGTACCTTCAGACGCGGCACTGGACGCAGCCATTGAAGCCAGTGCCAAGGCGGAACTGCCGGCGATTGCCGTCACGCCGAACCAGGGAAAGCTGCTGCAGATATTCGCGCGACTTGTGCATGCCCGCCGGGTGTTGGAGATCGGTACACTCGGTGGCTACAGCACCATCTGGCTGGCGCGCGCACTTCCTGAGGATGGTCGAGTGATCAGCCTGGAACTGAATCCGAAGCACGCGGAAGTCGCGCGGAGCAGCATTGAGCGCGCCGGACTGTCGAAAAAAGTGGAAATACGCATCGGCCGCGCGCTGGACACATTGCCGAAGCTCGCAGCAGAAGCCCAAAAAAAAGATCCATTCGACCTGATTTTCATCGATGCCGATAAAGCAAGCATTCCCGAGTACTTCACTTGGTCTCTAAAGCTCTCGCGACCAGGGAGTTTGATCATCGTGGACAACGTGGTTCGCAAGGGGGCGATCGTCGACGCTGGCAGCTCGGATGAAGATGTTCAAGGTGTTCGTCGCTTAAACGATATGCTGGCGACCGAGAAGCGTGTGACCGCCACGACGATTCAGACAGTCGGCAGCAAAGGTTACGACGGTTTCACTTTGGCACTGGTGAACAGCCTGACATAAGCGTGTTGGGGAGGACAAATATCGCTTGCCATCATGGTGAACTCAGCGCAAACACTAGTGATGTATGCTGCCCATCGCATGGGCTACCATCGTGTCGAGCGCGTGGTCCCAGTTCCGCTAACGATTGAAAGCGGAATACAGGCTTACCGGAACCTGCAGAGATAGCGCGTTGAGACTGCAATTCTCCAGCGTAGATTTACGGTACGGAAACGAAGAATGACTTCCACAATCAACAGCACTCTCGTAGCCGCAATCGTGATGCTTTGCCTGGCGGGCGTGTTGATCTCGGGATTGGCTTTAGGCGAGCACTACAACACTCAGCCCTCACCATGCAGCATCAACGACAAGTGGGATTGCGGCATCGTGAACCACAGTCCTTACGCCACGCTGCTGGGCATTCCCGTTGCCTTCGTCGGCATCTTCGGATATGCCATGATCTCCGCGCTCGCGGGACGCATGCCGCGGACCACGGCGATCCTCGCCTTCTTGGCCCTCTTGTTTTCCCTGCGCCTGACGTGGATTGAATGGAAAGTTCTTGGCGTGTGGTGCATCTACTGCCTCAGTTCCCAGGTAATCATCGCAATGGTCTTTTTACTGACATTGCTGGCGGCCGCCCTATCTAGACGGCGAGCCCGTCCTATTGAGTAGAATTACTGTCGAGTGGAGGCGCACAAGATGGACGCAATAATTTCTACTCAGGACCTGAAACGTAAATTAGATCGGAAGGAGCCGGTCAAAGTTGTCGAAACGCTCGCTCCAGAGCGTTATCGCGAGGCTCACATCCCTGGCGCGCTGAATATTCCTCCCGAACAGGTCAAGGAACTGGCGCCCAAGCTCCTGCCCAACAAGTCCGCCGAAATCATTACCTACTGCTCGAACAATCATTGACACGCCAGTGCGTACGCCGCCCGTGAACTGGCGGCCATGGGATACAACAACGTCGCGCACTATCCGGAAGGAAAGCAAGGCTGGATGGAGGCGGGATTTCCCGTCGAGAAGGCGTCTTGAATAGATAGATCATGTCCTATTTTCAATTGGGACCGCCGCGCGCCCTCGCGCGGGTTTTCAGTGATCCGCAAAAAGATCTGAAGACAAACCAGCTAGGGCCGAAAAGACATGAGATTGTGAAAGCTAACAGCGAACGAAGTTGCAACTCCTTGCAAGCTCATGAAAGGAAAATCCTTGGACAGCACAGCAAGTTCCTTGCACACTTTACGCCACACGTGAATGAATCCCATCAGTGGAAATCATCACAGGTTCTAGTTCTCGTTGTAAGCAATTGAACTTTAGAGACTTACGCGAAGAAAATCGGCTGATTGCGACGTGCCTGTGCGCTCCAGTTGGACCTTAACGTGCTCTTAACGCTCTGTTAAAAGTAGTGTGGGTAAAAATCGGGGTCGATCGGGGATTCCTTGAAATTGGGCACGGGGCACAAGGCTCTTCTAGCAGTTGGTATTCTATTTCTCTCAACTTTGGCGATGGCCGACACCATGGGCACTCTTATGGTGGGCGGTCCGGTCACTGGCACAACTCTCACCATTGCGGACAGCGCTCTTACGCAGCTTAATTCCGGATGGGCGAACGGAGTTACGGCCTACATTGATCCATACCACGGAGTCCTGGATGGAAATTCCGTCCTTCTGTTCTGCGTAGATCCGAATCATTTGGACAATAACAATCCTCTCGGCTATCAGGTCAGCATCAGTCCAAATGGCACCGGAAGCAATACGCTGCAGGCGCTTAACTATGATCACGGAACAGTAACTCCGAACTCACATATTCTCTCCAGTGCAGCGACCCAAGCGGGCTTCACGAGCGTATCCCAGCTTTACGGCGGACTCGCCTGGCTGAGCGAGCAGCTACAGGGAACTACCAATACGGTGGACAGACAAAAGTATCAGGCGGCGATCTGGCAGTTGGGGGACTACACGAGCACGTTTACTGTGGTCAATCCGCCCTATATAGGCGACCTCAAAGGCATCGAGCACGATGCAATGACAAACGCGCTTGGCAGTGGATTCTCTGTACTCACGGACGCCAATGAAGTTGCCAATGGCAAAAACGCGGGTCAGGAATACATCATCCTCACTCCTGAACCCTGCACTGTGCTGCTGTTTGCATCAGGTGTTTTCGGATTGTTCATGCTGCGCCGCAGCCAATTGGCCGGCATCAGCAAAGCCTGATCGGAGGCGATCAAGCACCTTGGGGCGACAGCTTGCTGTGGCCCCAAAGTTTTTTCAGGCCCTTTCCGACAAAAATCTGTTTTGTTCGCCCTCAACCCGACGCGAAGCCTTCGCTCCTCCCTTTAGTCGGCGCACTCTCTAGTCGACGCACTCTCCAACGACAAAGCCGTGTTTTTCTTTGCAGCCCAGCGTCCCTCGAACACATCTCTTACTTTCAAAAAAGAGTCTGGCCACTTGTGCTGGTTCAAGCACCGGGCGGCTTGCTTTGCAAAACTGCGGAAGAAATGGTCAGGAATTGCAGTAGGGAGGGGATCAGCTTCAGCCGTGCCGACAAGAGGCAATCAATACTTCCCGGCTTTAGCCGCTCGGGAAGTTGTGCAGACGGGTTTAGGAGACCGTAAACCGAGGAGGAGATAACACATGGCACTCATTCTGACAATCGTCGGCGCTGCAACACTACTCCTTCTCCTTATGCTGTGGATCATGCGCGGCAAAGGCAGCGGCGAGATGGAGCAGCACAGAATCACGGCAGAGG
The DNA here is from genome assembly GCA_003225215.1 of Acidobacteriota bacterium. Lineage (GTDB taxonomy): Bacteria > Acidobacteriota > Terriglobia > Terriglobales > Acidobacteriaceae > Gp1-AA112. Next base: position 12,822 of record QIBC01000019.1, on the reverse strand, counting down.
CGCTCCACGAACTCATCGATTCAAATCGGGAAGTCCTTATCTTCGATGTTCGACAGCCGCTCGATCTACTGGCCAATGCTGAGATCATCCCCGGCGCCAAGCGAATTCCGCCAAAAGAAGTGCTCGCGAAACCGTGGCTCATTCCTAAAGACAAGGAGTCGGTCGTTTACTGCACCTGCCCAAGCGACAAAACCAGCCGGGAAGTCCTGCATCGGGCTCTGTCCCTGCATTTTTCTCGAATCAAGTTCCTGAGCGGAGGCCTGGCGGCATGGAAGGCGAAAGGCTACCCCGTCGAGCAATACGCAGAGTCTTTCCATCTCGACACAGCCACGTAATCTGCTGCACGCGCGGGAAAAAATCAATTCTTCCATACTAAGAGAATGGCTGATTTGTTTTAAGATTGCTCCGGGGCCAAGTTCCAGGCTCAAGGCAGAGACCAAATCTGCCATTCCGGTGCCACGGTGAGAATCAATGACAACGCTGCAGGAATACAGATGCGAAGTTTGCGGAACAACCACCAGCAATCCTCTTCATTGGTTCGTGATCCGATGCGGAGACGCTGAACTCACCGTGCACAGGTGGAACGTCGAGGCCGCCAACGCAGAGGGAGCCCGGCATTACTGCGGAGAAGCCCACGCCGAGGTCTACATCAGCCGCTGGTTCGAGTCAGTATGCACACCGACGAAGCCAGACTACACAAAAGCCACATCCCCAAAGTAGCTGGGAAGCATTTTCGGAACCGTCAGCTGTAGCGGACGGGTGCGTCTGGTTCCTGACGGGAAGTTTTTGAGAATGATTGGCTCATCCCCCAAACAGTGAAGAGCATAAAGATCACTCCGATAGTGCGCCTCTTATGCTGTCGACCCATTGCAAGCGTGCGGGCTCAATAGCTGCCGGTATCCGAATCTCTTCCCGTCTTGGAACAAAGCAAAATGCAATTATGCCCACGGCACAATCGTAGGTGAGCGTTTCAATCCAGCCGGCAGCGGTGGTTGATATGAAGTGATTGTGGGAGAGGCCGGCGAAAACCGCCAAATCGGCAGTTCCTAAGAGGCCAAGGCCGAGCGCAATGCCAGAGATTGCCGAGGTCCAGCGGATACCCAGTAACGCGGAAGATCCGACGACGAAGACGAACATGCCAACCGCGATAAAGCTGGCGGCTTGTCCGGCGTCGAGGATGAGCTGCGAAACCCTGCGTCCGCCGTAATTGTGAAACGTCAGGAAAAGAGCCAGGGCCCAGAAAACCAGGAAGGCAACTTCGTACCCAGAGCGCCGCAGCCGATGGAGGGGCGCGTATCCTTCGAGTACTGTAAGAAAAATGCTGCGTAGGAGCAGCAGACGAAAGATGACACTGAGGGCACTGCTGCTCCAGTAGGAGTAGAAAAAGGCAGCATAGGAGACGCCGTAGGCGATAGCTTCGACGGTACACCGGCTGAACTGGAAGATCACGTAGGCCCAGAACACCGGATAAAGTTTGTGCTGCTTCCGCCGGTACATGACGATTGCTGTAACCGCGAGAACCGGAATCGGAAGAAGCGAAAAGAAATACATCAGTAGCATTTGGGCTGAGACAGAGTACCATCCGTAATCCTGCCGTGAGACAGCTTAGTTAGCACGCAATCCGATGATGAAACATTGACCGTCCCTGCGGCATCTACACCCCAGCAACGCAACATCCGTGCTTGCTCGATGTCGCGCCCGATCAGTGTGGCAATCCTTGTTCCTGGCCGTAGCGCCACAACATCCACAGCAGGCACGCAGATCCTAGCTGCCTGCAAGGACGGTTCAAAGTTTACTTTGGTCGGATGCCCCCTTTTCTGAGTATGGGTTTCAATATGGAACTTCACGAATGTGGCAGCTAGAAGTTTGCAGAGGCACCCCTGGAAGGCATGCTCTTCATGACGCGCCGGAGGCTGCCCTTCGAACTAGTTGGACAACGTATGCACCGGCCCTACATCTGGCATAATCGATGCGCCGCGGAGGTTGCTGTGAAGCGCTTTCTTCTCCTTGCCGGAATCCTCTTCTTCGTTGCGAATCTTCCTTCCCTGGCTCAATCGGTACAAGAGCCGCGGCGTCCCGTCGACGGCGGCACAAGTGAAGTGTTGCTCAGCATCCTCATCCCCTCGACACCGAACGCGCCATTTACCGCAACTGTGAACACTGAATGGATTTGGCAGCTCGCAGACGGCGCCACTATCACGCTCAAGAACCACCGTGCTATCGCTCGCGACAGCGCCGGACGCATCTTCCAGGAGCGAGAGTGCTTGTCCCCGTGGACGCCAAAGGCGAATCACCCGTTACGCAGACCGAAATCAGTGATCCCTTATCCCACGATTTCTACATCTGCGTTCCCGAGAAGCTCGTCTGTCAGGTGGAAGTGTTTTCCCCGCCGAGCTTTCAGCACGATCCAGCCCTTGTGAATGCCCACAAGCGTCCGGACGGCTCCGGCATTGAGGATCTTGGGACGCAACAAATCGGTGGATTGGAGACAACCGGTCAGCGGGAGATCACTACGGTTCCAGTGAGAGCCCTTGGTAATGATCGTCCTTTGGTAGCGAAGCGGGAGTTCTGGTACTCTCCTGCGCTCGGCGTGAATCTCATCAGCAAGCGGCAAGACCCCCGCTTCGGCACACAGAACTTCGAAGTCACAAATGTCATGCTCGGCGAGCCCGATCCGAACCTGTTCCAAGTGCCTGTTGGTTCCAAGGTGATTGATTTGAGGAAGTCCGCCAGCGAATAGTTCGTGCGCAGCAACTCGGCGTCCTGCTTCCCTTGACGGTTGACAGGAGTCTAAGCTATCGTCCTGTCATCCGTCGACAGGAGACTTATGGGAAAGCCCACAGACCTGGTTCAGGGAACCCTCGACGTTCTAATACTGAAGACAGTTGCGCTGCAGCCGATGCACGGTTGGGGAATCGCGCAGCGCATCCGGCAGCTTTCGAACGAAGTCTTGCAAGTAGGCCAGGGCGCGCTCTATCCGGCGTTGCACCGGCTCGAGCAACAAGGCTGGATTCAGGCGAAGTGGGGAGAATCGGAGAACAATCGCCGCGCGAAGTATTACTCGCTCACGCGCGACGGCGCTAAGTACCTGCGGCAACAACAGGCGCAGTGGAGCCGCCTTTCAGGAGCAATTGATCTGGTGCTCGAAGCCACGTAGGCGGACAACTGACATATGCGCTGGTACTACAAATTACCGCTCCGTCTGCGCTCGCTCTTTCGCCGGGAACAGGCTGAACGCGAGCTCAACGAAGAAATCCAGTTTCATCTTCAATCTTTGATCGAGCAATACCTCGCGCAGGGAATGAAGCCTGAAGCGGCGCGGTACACCGCCCTCCGCGAACTCGGCCACCTGGACCCGGTGAAGGAGGAATGCCGCGAGATGCGCAACGTGAACTTTGTCGAGAACGTCCTGCAAGATCTCCACTTTGGCCTGCGCATGCTGCGGCGCAATCCAGGATTCTCAACATTGGCGATTCTGTGTCTCGTATTGGGAATCGGCTCCAACGCAGCGGTTTTCAGCTGGATCGAAGGCATCCTGCTCCATCCCTATCCAGCCGTAACTCATCAGGATCGGCTGCTTATGCTCGCTGCAACCAGGCGCGGCGACGCCGGCTATAACGGACTCTCCTGGCCCGACTTTCAGGATCTTCAGCGGAGCTGCACGCTATGCGATGCGGTGATTGCGGAAAAGATCGTTGGCGTCACGCTCAGCATCGGTGACAGGGCCGAGAGCGGCACAGGCAGCGTCGTCTCGTCGAACTACTTTGACGCGTTGGGTGTTCGTCCCATTCTCGGACGGGGATTCCAGCCCGACGAAGATTTTGGACGCAACGCTCACCCGGTGACTGTAATCAGCTATCAGCTATGGCAAAACCGGTTCCACGGCGATCCCCTCATCGTCGGCAAAACGCAGGTACTCAACGGGCGGCCGCACACCATCGTCGGCGTTGCTCCGAAAGGTTTCTATGGGACCTTCATCGGGTACTCCTGGAAACTCTGGGTGCCGATCTCCATGCAGGAGAGGTTCGAGCCGGGTGGATACAAAATGGAAAATCGCGGCGAGCGCTGGATCGAAGGATTCCTGCGGATGAAGCCTGGCGTGACCGCCGAGCAGGTCCAGGCGGAAGTCTCCACCTTGGCCGAGCGGCTGGAAAACAGCTATCCCGAGACCAACCGGGGACAGGGCATCAAAGTATTGCCGTTGTGGAAAGCTCCCTTTAACGGCGCGTCTTTCATGCTTCCCACATTGGGCATTGCGCTGGGTATTGGAGTGCTCGTGCTCCTGATCGTGTGCGCGAATGTCAGCAATCTGCTGCTCGTCAGGTTTTTCGCGCGACGCCACGAGATTACCGCCCGCATCGCTCTCGGCGCCGGACGGGGCCGCGTGTTGCAGCAGCTTCTAACAGAAGGCCTGATCCTTTCCCTGATCGGCGCAGCCGGCGGGGTTGTGCTCGCATACTGGTGTCGTAACCTTCTTAGCGTCCTGATACCGCCGCGCAGCGCTCCTGTTTTTTTGCCCGGACAGATGGACTGGCGAGTGCTCGTTCTGAGCGCGGGCGTTTGCTTGATCTCCACCGTGTTGTTTGGGCTGGTGCCGGTGCTCGAGAACAGCAAGGTCGATCTCGCTTCTGCTCTCAAGACCGAATCGGGAAGCGTGATTGGAGCGCGGGGAAGAGCACGCGTACGCGGCGGGCTGGTTGTCGTTCAGGTGTCACTTAGCTTTGTGCTGCTGGTCGGAGCCGGTCTGGTGGTCCTGAGCCTGGAGAAGATTCGCACTGCAAGCCCGGGCTTTTCCATCGATGGCGTGTTGAACACAGCCGTCAATCTAATGGCCACCGGATACGACACGCAGCGCGCGAAGAACTTTCACGACGCTTTCATGGAACGCGTGCAGGCGGTTCCCGGAATCGAATCGGCTGCCTATGGACGCGTCATCCCCTTAGGCTATCGTTCCTACTCGGAGGCTTCGATCGCGGTCGAGGGATACGAGCCCGCACGCAACGAGCAGCCAATTCTGGAGTACAACGAAGTTGGCCCATCGTATTTCGCCACTATGGGAATTCCGCTCATCTCCGGCCGCGAATTCACGCGTGCCGACAGCGAAACCTCTCCGCCGGTCGCGATTGTGAACGAAGTGATGGTCGCGCAGTACTGGCATGGCGAAGACCCGGTCGGCAAACGTTTCCAGGTGAATGGACGATGGATGCAGGTAGTGGGTGTAGCCAAAGTTTCGAAGTATCGCAGCATCCTGGAGACGCCCAAGGCATTTTTCTACGTTGCCTTACGCCAGAATTTTGCCCCCACGGTGGGCCTGAATCTGCGAACCAACCAACCGGCCGACACGATCGCCAGAGCGCTGGCTCGCGAAATGCATGCCCTCGATCCCGATCTCGCGCCCTACGATGTGAGCACCATGCGCGAACGAGTCGAAAGATCGACCTCAGCGCAGCACGCAGCAGTAATGCTGCTCGGTATCTTCGGCAGCCTGGCCGTGGTGCTTGCGACTATTGGACTCTATGGCGTGCTGTCCTACGCAGTCTCGCAAAGCACGCGCGAGCTCGGATTAAGAATGGCGCTGGGCGCACGCGCATCCGACCTGTTGCGCATTGTGATGTCGCAAGGACTGTCGTTGACCGCAACCGGTGTTGTCATTGGCGCAGCGATCGCCCTCGGAGGGACGCGCCTGCTTGGCTACCTCTTATATAGGGTAAGTCCGCTCGATCCGCTGGCTTTCGGATCGGCATTCGCAGTGATGATGTTCGCCGCGCTGGCAGCGTGCCTTGTGCCCTCTTGGCGCGCAACACGCACCGATCCAGTGCGGGCGTTGCGACAGTAAATCCCGATATAAGCGAGGCATTCGTTCAGATCCGCCACTTCGGCCTGGAAACGTTCATACCGCCTGGAGTTCGCCTCGTGGAAAAGCTCGCGAACCGCGGTTGGACGGGCTGCTTGTCTATTGTCGCTGCTGCGGGAATTGCCTGTCAATCCAGAGTGGTAGAGACGCAGCCGCCTGCAGGCTTGTTCAAAAAACTTCTGCTCTCTTGGTTGAAGTTAATTTGAACAAGCTGTAGCGGCTGCGTCTCACCGTTGAATTTATTCCTCTAGTTGGCTGTTACGTTCACCGCTTGCATGTAAGCGGCTCCAGCGCCATCCCATGCTTTCAGCGTGATGCGATGCGTTCCCACTGACACATTAATGTAGGTATCCACTTGGCTTAGCGAATTCTTGTAGATGAGAATGCCGTCGAGATAGATCTGCATAGCGACGATCCCGCTGGGTGAACTGGAATAGCCTTGCACGTGCACTGAGGTTGAGACGTTGGTGTTCGTCGTCGGCGACTGCATTACTACCATTGCCTTGGCCTGAACCGTAACAGTTGCGGTGACCGGCGTCGCGGTGCCTACAACGTCGGAAGCCGTTCCGGTTACCGTATAAGTTCCACCTGCAGCGTAGGTGTGCGAAGCCGACGGCCCGGCGGAGCTGCTCCCATCGCCCCACTGAATGGTTGAGCTGGCTATCGTGCCCGAGCTAGCCGTCAGCGCAGCGGAAACGCTTGCTCCCGCAGCGATCGATGCCGAACTCAACGACAGCGACGTCACCAGGTTGGGTACGACGGTCACCGCCACAGATTTCTGATAAGCGAGACTCAGCTTGTCCCAGAGCTTCACGACAACCGCATGAGTTCCGGCGCTGGTAGGTACAGTGGTGTCGAACGAACTTGCGTTTACCTGGTAGACAAGCGTTCCATCGAGATAGATCTGCATCGCGTTTACCCCGCTGGGTGCGGAGCCATTCGCGACCACATGGATCGGGGAGTGGATGGTAGCGCCACTGCCCGGCTGCAGGATGTTCAGAGTCGCTGCCGGTGCATTAACTGTCACATTCGCCGAAGCCTGTGACGATGGCCCGACATTGGCTGTGGCAGTCGAAGTGACCGTGTAATTTCCAGCCGACGAATAGATGTGGGAAGCGCTTGGACCGACGGAGCTGGTACCGTCGCCCCAATTGATCTGCGAGCTAGTCATATTTCCGGACGTCGCTGTCACGGTAGCAGTGACGCTTCCGCCCGTAGTGATTGAAGAGGAGCTAAGTGACAGGGAAGTAGTGAGCTGAGACGCTACGGTGACGTTTACTACCTGCATGTACGCCGCGCCGGTCTTGTCCCAGAGCTTGACTACAACTCGATGTGCTCCAGCGCTGGCCGGTACAGTCGTGTCGAACGAAGATGCGTTGACTTGAAAGACCAATGTTCCGTCGAGGTAAATCTGCAGCGCATCGACTCCGCTCGGAGCTGTGCCGCTGGCAACAACATGAATCGGATTCGTTACGGTGCTGTTGTTCGCCGGCTGCCCGATAGTGACCGCGGCAGGAGGCGCAGGCGCACTTACCGAAACCGTGGCGCTGGCCTGTGCGGACATGCCGAGCGCATCTGTGACCTTCGCGTTCACGGTGTACGTCCCCCCATTCGCGTACGTGTGCGATGCCGTTGGGCCGGCAGCGCTGGCGCCGTCACCGAAATCGATGGTGGAGGTGAGCGCGCTGCCCTGCGGATCCGTGGATGCTGCGGTAGAAGCCGCCACAGAAACCGGGGCTGTTCCCGATCCGGGAGAAAGAGAAAGTCTAGCGATGGGAGGCTGTTGCGGAGATGGAGTGCCGGAGGTATAGGTCGCCGCCGCCGACATGTGATTAAGGATCGAGGGCTTGCCTATGGCTTTCACGTAAACCGAGTACGTTCCCGAATCAAAACCGTAGGCAGCCAGGTTCACCGTTCGAGTGCCCGCCGGCAAATCGCCGAGTGACATGAGATTGGTACCGTCATTGCTGATGAACGCGGTGTAGTGGTCGATCGTGCTTTCGTCGCCTGTGATCGTCCAGTTCAGCGCGTCGCCGCTCACAGAAGCCGTGATGCCAACGCAGTTGTCGATTCCCGTTTCGATCTCCGTGCCCTCTTCATAATCGTTCCATGTCACCAGTTGGAACCAGGCAAGCTGATCAGCCGTAGACCACAAGCTATTGGCCTTATTGAAGGTCGCGAGCCACGTTTGACCGCATTGCTGCTGCATGTGCCGGTTCGCGGTCCACGATGCAAGCGTGTCGTCGAATCCCTTGTAGCTCGCTCCTACGGGCAGCTTCGCAGAATACTGTTGCGCGGATTGATAAAAGCTCGCGAGATAGTTAAGGCTCATTGGATCGCTGGCAGTTACGTCGCCGGGCTGCACCCAGGAGAATCCACCGTCGGAATATGTGCGGGTAAATCCGCCAGTATTTTGAAAGACGAATTTCAAATTCGAAGCGGTATTGGCGCGAACCCGATTCCAGTCGATGCTGTAGCTCTCGACTCCGAAGTAAAACACCACCGGATTGCCGTTCCATCGCATGTATGCCGGCGAAGGAATGTAGGTTTGCGTGATGTAGTTCAAGTCGCTGATCAGGGCCGCCGTAACGTCACAACCGGCGGTACTCGCGCAATTCTTGATGGCGCCCGCATCTTCCATGATGGCGAATTGGAAACCTCCGTTGCGCGATTGTGCTTCCTGCATCAAGTTCAGGGACGTGGTGTTGTGGTGAGTATTGTTCGGACCGTACCAATCAATGATCACGCCCGCGATTCCGCGGCTGAGCATGTCCGTGACTTGTGCCTTTATCTCTGCCGGATCATTGGAGTTGTAGCCGATATCCATGTGATAGCTCACCCCAAACCAGGGCATGAAGTGCGCATAAACCGTTGTCGATGAGCCGCTGTAGAGCAGGGAACTCGTCGGCACTCTACTGACATTGCCCGGAGTCGCGTTGCCGTTGCTCTGAGCCTGGAAAGTGGGGGCGGCGCTGGTGTTGTTGCCTGTCTCTGCAGCCAAGGTTGTTGTTGGTGTGATCGGAGTGCTACCGAATGCCTGGAAACCGGAGAGAAGAATGCAGATTAGCCCAATGCGCAAACGCACGACGCCTCCAAGGGGAAACCGGAGGCCAAGCAGCACGGTGCTCCGGATCGAAAAATCTGTTGCTGGAAATTGGCCTGAATCTTAGCTCTGAGGGGTTAAGGGAGGGATTCCGGTTTACTTCCTAGTAATGGTGGGCTAAGTGACTTAGGAATAACTAAGTGCGCCGGTAGATTGTTGGCAGCGGGTCAGAAACAACTGAAAGCAGACGTTTTGTATCAAAAGGCAGGTACGGCGTGAATCATGAGTCCTCGGTAACCACTCGGAGTGTTACGTAAACAACTCTATGCATTGGTTCTGCTTCTAACGTACAGGGCACTTCAACCCGTAAACCTGGAAGGTTAAGATGTTTGCTCAAACGCAGATGGAACCCACCTCGAAAATCCCCTCTGACATCAGTACGGAATTGCGGCGGCTTGCTCATGATTTGAGCAACTCACTAGAAACCATCATGCAGGCGTCTTACCTGTTGAGCCAATCCAAACTCGATGAGACTTCAAAACGCTGGGCTGGATTGATCGACAATGCTACGCGGGATGCCGCCAGAATCAATCGCGAAGTCAGGGAGATTCTGCGTTCGCGCAGCACCTGATTTGGGATCAGACTGCTCTGCTGTAGAAGCCCAGCTGCGGCTTGGGCTGCGCGAACTTTCACGCTGCTTGCGGATTTTCGTCGCGCACTAAACTGTGATCGCGAAGAAAATTGAGCGCCTGATGGTAGCCCTCGAGCGTCCCCACATCCATGTAGATCTCGCCAGCGCAGGTGGAGCGCACAGTATTTCCCGCCCCGATGTATGCGTTCAATAAGTGGCCAAGATATTCATCCTGGCGGTGCCGTGAATCCCAAAGCAGTTAGAGATTGCGAAACGCTTCGCCCGTACTGGTAATCGCACCCCATACCCAATGAGAACGCGGGTTGGAGCGCTTCACCTCGATCTCCTGCACGTAGCCATGCTCATCGGAGATCGCCGCGTCAAATGCGGAGGGATTCGTAACCGGAAAGAGCAGTAGGCTCACGTCTGAGGATCCCTCCAGCATGGAGAGCGCCGATCGGTATCCGTTTTCGGGAAACCAGATCGTATCCGGCAGGCCAATCAGAATCCGTTCATGATGGATTGCGAACGGCTCAGCGCGAAACAGAGCATCGCAAAGTCCTTGAGGCTTCTGCTGAAGCACGTAGAAGATCTCGGCTGCATAGTGGCGCTCGGCGAAGTAACGAATCAGATCAGTCTTCTCTGCCGAGATCACCATGCAGATCTGCTCAGCGCCGGCGGCAATCATGCGCTCGACTAGATACTCCGCGACCGCCTTTGGACGTTCCACACCTTCCACCAGTCGCGATCCCACCGGAAGGAGCTCTTTGGAACAGCCGAGCGGTTGAATGCGCTGCCCTACCCCTGCGGCAGGAATAATTCCCATCATGCGACTTCACTCCTCGCGTGCTGAATCGAGGTTTGGGTTGAGGCTTGTTCCAGTGCCGAGATCAACTCCTGCGCTCTCCGCGCGCCGGTGTGCTCGCTCAGAGTGCGCTCCCGTGCGCGGGCAGCAGTAGTCGCGAGTTCCGAATCAGGAAGGCTGACGGCTGAGATTACTTCTTCAGCCGTGCGTGCAATCAGGAGTTCGCGTCCGCAATCGAAGAAACGATCGAGACCTTCGAACCAGTCCGAAATGATGGGTGTGCCGCATGCGGCCGCTTCGAAGAAGCGTCCGGAGGGACAGTATCCCCAGCGCGCCATGTCGTTGCGCGTTATGTTGAGCGTAAGCCGCGATGAAGAATAGAGAGCAGCGTGATCGCTCGGCGAAACATGCTGGAAGTGCTGAACGTTGGCTGGCCACTGCCATTGCCAGGGATAGAGGGAGCCTGCCAGAACAAACTTCTTTGCGGGAAGCCGGCGCGCAGGCTCGAGAAAGAATGTCTCCAGCTTTTGCTGCCGGTCGGCCGCATAGGTTCCCATGTAACTGAAGTCGCAGCAAAACTCTGCGGGCACCTCTACGCGAGTGTGAGTCTCGACATCGACGCATCCATACAGCGGCAGAGCCAGCCTGGCTCCCCAACGGGATACAAGCTCGTCAAGGGTTCCGCCGCCAGTGAAAGAGAGGTAAAGATCGAATTCCCGAATTTGTCCGGCACGCAGGTAGGGTGTGTCTCCTCTTTCGAGAGATGCGAGTGTCACCGGCGTATCCAGATCGTAAAAGACCTTCACCGGCCCCACAATCTCCAGAACGTCATCGACAACGCAAGCGCCATCAGGGCAGAAGCTGGCGCAAATGACGGCGTCGGAATCCCTGGAACACTCCAGCGCCTCTGCGCGAACGCTGTCCCAATTCGAGTACAGGCTTAGGTTGCAATATTCGCATTCACTGAAGTCGCGATGCTTGGCGTAGTAGGGGACGTCTTTCTCGTAGAACGTTACATCGTGTCCCTGGCGGTGGAGCGCTTTGAGAATGGCTCGATACGGTGTGGCATGTCCATTGCCCCAAGACGAGGAAATGGTGAGCCCGAAGATGGTGATCTTCACCCGCTTCTCCAGCAGCAGATTAGCGCAGTCCCGCGATGCGGGAGGCTGGACCCCGGCTCGACGGCTCGCGAGGGCAGAGCTGCTTAGCCGTTAAGATGCAATCTTGCCCGAGCCGTTGGCTTTGCGAGGTTATTTCGCTAGGGCCAAGACACGCCAGAAGCTAATCTCCCAAGGTTGCCGCCAACGTAATCTTAGTGTTCAAAACGCGGGAGATTGGACATCCAGCCTTCGCATCGGTAGTTGCTTTGTCGAAGGCAGCCTTATTGCCGCCGGGAATTCGTGCTTTCACGTCCAAGTGGCTCTCGGTAATGGTGAAACCTGCATCCGTCTTTTCGAAGGTAACGGTGCATTTGGTCTCGATGCTTTCGGGAGTAATGCTGGCCTTGCCCAGCTCTGCGCTCAGCGCCATGGAGAAACATCCGGCATGAGCGGCCGCGATCAACTCTTCGGGATTGGTTCCCTTGCCGCTTTCAAAGCGTGTGCCGAATGAGTACTGTGTGTTCGAGAGCGTTCCGCTGGCGGTGGAAATCGTACCTTTACCGTCCTTAAGTCCGCCCTTCCACTGCGCGTTGGCAGTTCTCTGCATGCTCTTGCTCCTTCAAAAATGACGTACAAACCTTCCAGCATAGCAAATGGCATGCGGAAAACGCGGCCGAGTCGGCCGGATCCACGTTTGAGCGACAAAAAAAAAGAGACGCAGCATGGTACAAGACTGTCCAAATTAGTCGTGCCATCCGCAGAGAAGTGCCGCGCTTTTTGCGGCACGGTTGACAATAGCCCGGGAGTGAGACTCCGGGTTGGCGCATTTTGTATTCCAGTCCCGCGTCGTTTGCGGGACGACTGGATTTGATTTCCGACGGGAAGGCAATTCAGCCGTCCGGCTAGAAGCCGGACTCGATTTCGGGACAACCCTCACCCGGGGTTACACCACCGGGCTATTCTCAACCGTGCCGCAAAAGGCGCGGCACTGCTTTCGGATGATGTTCTCTTTGCAGGAATTAATTTGGACAGGCCTGCAGCATGCTACGTCTCTTTCTCCTACAAACAAATTATCTGACGCTCTGGAGCACGTGCTCACGCTCTTCGGCGTCGTGACGGATTTCAGCCTCGTCGTGCGGCAGCGTGATGTTCAGCGCCTCATCGATGCGGTTGACATAGTGGACTCTCAGCCCTTCGAGCTGTTCCGGGGTGAGATCCTCTTCAACATTCTGCCGGTTTTCTGATGGGAGAATTACGTCGCGAACGCCTGCGCGTTTTGCAGCCAGCACTTTTTCCTTGATTCCGCCCACTGGCAGGACGTTGCCGCTGAGCGTGATCTCACCGGTCATCGCCGTAAGTGGGTGAACCTGCTTTCCTGTCAGCAGGGAA
>QIBC01000379.1 GCA_003225215.1 Acidobacteriota bacterium | reverse complement strand
CCATCACTAGAGATCAAATGTATTCAGCCTCGGAAACTAGCTCCCGCGCCGGGGACAATCGCGCGTTCGTTCGAATATTGCGCGGCATAACGACTCCGCTAGGTCCTCAGCAGACGAAATAGAGAGTCTCCTCTTTTCAGGCCGCAACCTTCTTAACAATCAGGAGCAACGCCATGACTGCGATTAATGGGCATGCGGGTGCTTCCGCGAACAACCAGGCCGACGCCGCACGCGAATCTGTTTCGACCGCTGTGATGTTCGGAGCGCCTGCTGGCGCCCAATTGACTCCCGAGATGATCAAGGAATTCGTCGCGGAGTTGGAAGTGCCGTTCACTCCATCGGTAATTGAATGGCGAATCACAAACACAACCAAGGCAAATGGACCATTGCGAGGACAGGTAATTCCTTACGCTGACCAGCGAGCGTACACAGACCGTCTCAATGCGCTGTTTAGTCCAGCCGGTTGGACGCGCAAATACACGGTCCACACGAGCGCGAATTTCCAACGGAACAACGATGACAAGGTCGTGGCTAAAGTGTTCGTCACTTGTGAGCTGACGATTTTCGGCCTTGGTTCCCATTCTGCAACAGGCGAAGGGTGGGCCGACGACGATAACGCCGGTACTGCTGCAGAGGCTCAGGCATTCAAAAGAGCGTGTTCCTGTTTTGGGCTTGGCCGCTATCTATACTACTTCACCGGCACGTGGGTCGACTTGGACGAGCGCAAACGGCCGACTACAACTCCTCAACTCGCAGGTTGGGCAACACCTCACGGATGGCGAGAAGGCCTGCGTCCCCAACCCTCGGATAATCGGATGCCTGACGCTGGTTCCTCACCTAAGAGCCCTAAGAAGACTCTAATTCAGCAGAAACAAGATGCCAGTCAAGGCGAACGCGACGAAGTCACTCGTCAAATTGAAGCAATGGCAGAGCCATTGGGAAAAGGTCTCTATCGAGGATTACTGAAGACCTTGGCTCGGGTTTGGACTCCCAGGGAGGTTCACGACGCTGCACTGCTTCAGAAAGTGCTCGTGCATATGCAGTCGGCGAATCGGGGTTTGCGGCGGCTAGAGGCGGCTTTGCAACAAACCGGACCGAAAGCGCTGACCCCTATCCTGCGCTCTCATGATTTCAACTCCGTCAGTCAGATCAACACCCTTGAAGCCCTTCATGAAATCGTCGTCGCCCTTGAAAGAAAAATGGAATGCGGTTTGCGAGAGTGAACTATGTGATCCTCATTCCACGTACGTATAGCCCCCCACGGAATTAGCAATCTAAGACCTTGACCAGACTCAACGAGAGCCTGATTCAATTCCGTGCGGCCTATGGTAATCCGGCATAGCCCGACGGCTCTGCCACGCCAGGTCGGTTATGCCGTTCTTCGATACGCTTCCACTCTTAGCCATTCAGGTTGCCAGTTTCCCGAAAGGAATCACATGAAAGCATCCGCTATATCCAAAGCTCTTCACACCCTCTTTGCAGCGAAACAACCGGTTTTCATCTGGGGAGCTCCTGGAATTGGCAAGTCCGCGATCGTGCGTCAGTTTTCCGCAGAGCTACAAATTCCATTGCGAGATGTGAGAGCACTTTTGCTCGATCCTGTTGACCTTCGCGGCTTGCCGTTTCTTGCGCCCGATGGCCGGTCAAAATGGGCCACCCCGGAGTTCCTGCCGCAAGATGGCGCTGGAATTCTATTTCTGGATGAATTGAATGCGGCGCCCGCGATGGTGCAAGCGAGCTGCTATCAGCTCGTGCTCGACCGTAAGTTGGGTGAATACACCTTGCCTGAGGGTTGGGCGATCTTCGCTGCCGGAAACCGAGACTCAGACCGAGCAGTCACATCACGTATGCCGACGCCTTTGCGGAACCGGTTTGTACACCTGGAATTTGAGGTGGATTTACAGGAGTGGTGTGAGTGGGCGATTCAAGCCGGTATCCGAGCGGAGGTGATCGCGTTCCTTCGCTTCCGGCAGGAGTTGCTCAGCGTCTTTGACCGCGACGCGAATGCATTTCCATCGCCACGCTCCTGGGAATTCGTCTCCCGCATTCTGGATGTAAAGCCGCATCAAGCGATTGAACATGAGCTGTTTTCCGGGGCAGTAGGGAACGGTGCCGCAACCGAGTTCTCGGCGTTTCTCAGGATGTTCCGGGAGTTGCCGAATATCGATGCCATTCTCCTGAACCCACTTAAAGAACCAATACCGGAAAACGCGGCAGCGCAGTACGCCGTTGCGTCGGCTTTAGCCCGATGCGCGTCCGACACCAACTTCGATCGTGTCTGCCTCTATTTGGACCGCATGCCCACCGAGTTTCGCGTCCTTAGTGTGCGCGATGCAATACTGCGCGAGCCAGCTATTCGCCACACTGGGGGTTATACAAAATGGGCGATTGAAAACCACGACGTGCTCGTCTAGCTACGATTCAAGACACCTCAATTGGGGGCACACCGATCCCCGGTCGGCAGCATCCAACATTTTCTCTAGTAGACTTGCCCCATGATTCGTCAGATCGCGCCGCAGTTCTTCACCCTGGACATCCCTGGGACGCTTGCCTATTACGAAGCTAAGCTTGGCTTCAAGTGTTTGGGCAGGTGGCAGGACCCACCGGTTTATGCCATCGTTGCGCGCGACCAGCAGGCGATTCACTTCCGCTGTGCCGAACCTCCCACCGCGAATCCCAACAAGTACTCGGACGAACTGCTCGACGCGTACCTATTCATCG
>QIBC01000168.1 GCA_003225215.1 Acidobacteriota bacterium | reverse complement strand
CTCGCGACTTCGTGCAAGATCGCCAAAGAGCTGTGGCATTTGCGGCCCTGGCCCACGAGAAGAAGAATGTGGCGGTGGATCCGTCAACCCATAGCCGAGCATTTCTGCTCCTAGGCAAAGACGATTGGCCCTTCCCAGTGCCGATTGTTAAGAAGAACGACAAGTGGTCGTTTGACGCCAAAGCTGGTCGCCAGGAACTTCTTGCGCGCCGAATTGGCAAAGACGAACTCGACGCGATTCAACTTTCTCGCGGTTACGTGGAAGCACAGCACGAATATGCTCTTAAGCCGCGTGAAGGATATGACGTAAATCAGTTCGCGCAACGCATCATCAGCTCTCCAGGAAAACAGGATGGGTTGGCTTGGCAAGATCCCGATGGCACGTGGCATGGTCCGGCCGGCGAAAACGTTGCCCGAGCTATCCAAGCAGGTTATTCCGACGAGAGCGAGCCTTACCATGGTTATTTCTTCAAGACTCTAAAGGGTCAGGGTCCAGCCGCGCCGCTGGGTGCTATGAACTTCGTTGTGAACGGCGCGATGATCGGCGGTTTTGCACTAGCGGCCGCCCCGGCCGAATACGGGGAAACAGGAATCATGACTTTCCTGGTTGGCTACGACGGTGTGGTTTACCAGAAGGATTTTGGCCCGGCAACTCTCGATCAATTCAAGAAGATGGAGCTCTATAACCCAGACAAATCCTGGACACCGGTTGCGCAGGAATAGTGGAGTCTCTCAAACACCGCAAGGCGGAGAATTTCTCATGAGAAGCAAATGCCACTTTGGATCTCGGAATAGCGCTCAGGTCGTTGGGAGAGAGCGCAGGGCTCCTCGTCGACCAGCGCTCAGTAATCAGTGCAGATGCCATCATCTTCGTCGCAAGAATTGGAGTTAATCATGACAAGACGGCGAATACTAATTTCGGATGACGATAATTTAGTGGTCGAACGGTTTCAAAGGATTTTGGAACCGCACTTTGAAGTTGTAGGTGCGGCGGGGCATGACCTCCTTTCCAGGGTTCACGTGCTGAACGCAGACGTAATCCTTTTGGACATCAGCATGCCTCGTCTAAATGGTGTTGAAACCGGTCGAGAGCTGAAGGGCCGCCTACCCGAGACAAAGTTCATCTTGACGGCAATCAGCGGAGATCCGGAGGTCGCCGCTGATGCCATGCGACACTGGGCCTCTGGCTACATTCTTAAGAAATGCGCTGGCTCCGAGTTGATTAGGGCGGTCAGAGAAGTGCTGAAAGGGAATTGGTACGTCACACCCAGGCTGGCGCAGCAATTGCTGGATCACTTTGTTCGGGATCCCCGTCCGGAACACGCTGCCAAACTTACCCCTCGCCAACGCGAAGTCCTTCAGCTCCTGGCGGAGGGAAAGAACATGAAGGAAGCAGCAGATATTTTGCACATCACGCGACGAACAATTGCTTTTCACAAATACCGAATCATGGACGAGTTTGGTTTGAGGACGAACTCCGACCTGATGGTCTTCGCGATCCGCGCGCATGTCATAAGCGCTTAGTGATTACAACGGGCGACTAGTTCATCTAACGTCGTTCAAAGGGCGACGCAACTTTGGCAGGCGTCCTTCTCCGCTGCTGAGGCGGGCCTTGATCTCCTGGAATTCGCTCGTGTCGATGATGTACTCAGCACGGTCCGGAAGGTACGTAGCAATCTCCTGCTGCGCAAGCTTGATTCGATCAACTGTCATTGGGTGAGTCGCGAATGCCTTATTGATCAACGAGCGCTTTTGGGTTTCTCCTGCGCCCATCGTCTCGAAAAACGCGATGAACTCCTGCGGATCATATCCCGCCGTATATTGATATTCCAAACCGAGCAGATCAGCCTCGCGTTCGGCATCGCGGCTGAATTTCATGTAGGTCATCGGACGGGCAAGACCTGCCAGTCCCCGAACAGCGAGTCCCACGGGACCGCCGACGAGAATGAGCGACATCGAAGCCGCATCGAAGATCTGCGCGCGAGTAGCATTCTTGGTGCCGTGTCGAGCCGCAACATGGCCAACTTCGTGCGCCATGGCTGCAACCAATTCGGCTTCATTGTCAGCCGCGAGAATCAGTCCTCGATTTATGTAGAGAAATCCCCCTGGTAAAGCAAATGCATTTAGATCGTCGTCGTCGAGGGCTTTGATTACAAAGGGAATTTTGCAATCAGAATTCTGAACTATGTTCAGGCCGAGGCGATTCAGGTATTCATTCACGACCGGGTCAGCAATCAATCGCGACGAGCTTTCTATTGCATTTGCTAGTTCTTCTCCGAGTTGACGTTCCTGCTCCGCCGAGTAGAAGTCCAGTCCGTGGCCTATACCACGATCTCCGATTCTCGAAATGTCGTACTTTGCCTTTGACTTGGAGGTTTGGGATATATCTTTATTTCGCGCGCTCGTCGCACTGGGTAGGTGGTTAGGCCCAGAATTAGGTGTAGCCCCGGTCGCAGTGGTCACTGGTTCTGAGCTGATCGACTGTGCCGTTGATTCTCGTGGAGCAAAACCCAAAAGAAGAACGATCAACAGAATAGTCCGTTGAATGATTTCTCCGAAACGAGAAATCAGTGTTATTTGCGCCAGCATATTATCTTCGCTTCAGTACCAAGATCGTAGAGGTGAGAACGGCTTCTGAAAACTGTCAGCTTCGACAGAGATGAGAAAAAAAGTGCGTGAAGAGAGACTCGAAAGTCGAGCGTGGGCTAGTCAAACAGAACGCGGCTTGCACAAAGATGCTGAAGGCGCTCGCCGATGGGAGCCGCAATTGATGGAACAACAGGTGCGCAACCGGAGGCTGGGCCATTCATCTCGCTCGCGGCGGAAATCCGTCGGCATCAAACTCACGTTCGCCAAAGCAAAGCCGTGCGCGAAACTATTTCGATGAAGCTGGTGCCGCGCCAGTCAGTGAAGCCGTGGTTGCCTGACACAGTCTTGGAAGAACGGGAACCCTCTCGCGAGGGTTCCCCATCCAACGGCGGGAGCCGATGGTTACTGTGGATGGCCAAAGTTGAAGACAACTCCAGCCGAGTAACGGAAGCTGTTCTGATTGGCGTTGGCTTTGGTGAAGAAATTCCCGAATCGGGTTAAGAGGTAATCGAACTGAGCCGGCCGGACCGACACGGTGTGATTGATTGGGATGTCGAGTCCGCCGCCGAGCAGCACCGCCCAACCATTGTTTGACGGTGCACCCGTGGTCCCGCAGCCGTTCGCTATCGGCTGGCAGATTGTCTTAAAGGCGCTGCCGTAAACGTTGCTGTGGGCTGCGCCGATCAGAGTGTCCGTTAAGATTTCGTAGCGTTGATGGCGAAACTTGAGCTGCGGACCGAAGAGATAAGTAAACAAGTTGCCGGAGACGCTGCCGTGTGCTCCCGAGGGAAGTCCGGGTGTACTGGCAGGAATATTGAAGGTATTGGTGAAGCTGCCGTATCCCTGCAGATCCATCTTGACGCCGATATGGTTAGTGAAGTTCCAAACGAATGCTCCGCCGCCTCCGTTCAGACTCTTGTTCTGCGTGTAGGCTTGGCTCGGTGCAAAATGCATGTAGGAGTAGTCGAGCGCGAGCTCTGCCTTTGGATATTCTTGCGCCACTGCCGCTATTCCCAGCAGCAACATAATTCCGAACACAAGTGATTTGGTAAGAGTCATACATGTCTCCATTTCGTCAACTTCACTCCGCAATCGATCCCGCGCTTGTTTCCTGAAGGAACTGGGCGAGATCATTTACGAGCCTATAAGCGGATATTTAGCTTGGGAACTGGTAGGAATTACAGCGAGGAAAGTGAAAATGGGGAGATCCCGCAGGCAGATCGAGGCTAACGGTAGGCGGTGTAGCCCTTCCGGTAATGAACTTGTAAAGGAGTTGCGTACTTCTTCAAGCGTGCTGGGCTATCTGCCTGCGCCATGCGGACCTTGATCTTGTGCCACTTGCCATCGATTTGCGTCTCCGACGGCTTGTAGCCAATGACATACTGATTTCGCAGCTCTCTACTCACAGCAGCGGCGATCTCGGGGATCTTTTGCCCATCGGCGACGGAGATGGTTCGCCCGCCTGTAACTTCTGTCAGGCCAGACAACAGACCGCCACCCATCTTCTCTTCAATGGTTCGGAAAAGCGGCAAGGCGTCAAAAGGACGAATCGCATACATGAGTACGTCAGACTCGCGCGCCAAGGCGTAAACTTGCTTCGCCTTATACCTGCTGACATTCTCGCCACCATCGGAAATGATGAGGATTGCCCGTCTCTGATACTTTGCGGAACGCATCCTATCGAGCGCCAGGTGAACAGCGTCCAGCAGCGCCGTGTAACCGCTTGGCTTCACCAGCGTCAGCTTTCCCTGGATGTCGCCGATGCTGGCATCTGAGTCGGCAATAATTTCTGCCTTGCTGGACACTCCTACAACAAAGTATTCATCGTCCGGGTTTGACTGCTTGAGGAACTCCGCCAGCGCTTCCTGTTCCGCGGAGATTTTATCGGCCATGCTGTTGCTTACATCGAGTATCAAGCCAACAGTGAGCGGCGCGTCCTCGGTGGAGAGGAAGCGAATTTGCTGCGCTTGAGCCTGGTCAAAAAGCAGGAAACTGTCCTTCTCCAAGCCAAGCACCGGACGGTTCATGGCGTCTGTGACGTTTACCGGGACTAACACTAAGTCTGCCTGAATCCGAATCGATACCGCTGACTGGCCACATGCGTCGGTTTGAGATCCTGATCCCGCGGCGTCCTGGCAAGGAGTGACTGGATCTTGTATCGATGTCTGTGTCTGGGCCGCGCGAGAAAGGAGGAACGGACTGAGAAATAATGCGGAAGTTGTTAGAACGCAAAGACGTTTGGTGTACGGCCCGAAATTGACCATGAGCACTCCCGTGCGAATGATCTCAGTGGCTTAGCTTAGATGCAACTGAATTCGGTTTGGAAGCCAAGGGGTCCACTGACGGGCACAAATCTGTCACTTTTGACAGGTAAGAAAGCGTGAGGTTGAATCGGGCATCAAAACCGGAAAATAATTCCGGAGCTGACTTCGCCCTGCTGCGCGTACACGGGATCGGAAACCGTGTAACAGCTGTTGAATCCGTTGCAGAACCATTCCTCGTTAGATTTCAGATAAGTGGGTGCCCATTTCGCCTCGATCCGCAATCCCACGCGAGGTACGAAGAAGTATCTGATGCCCGCACCAACTTCGAAAGAGAACTGAGTTCTGCCGGACAGGTGGGCGCGAGGATTAAAGGTAGTGGCGCCTAGCCCGCCAACAAAGAATGGCTGAGGATGCGATCCCTGTTCAGCGGGGTGAAACAAGAAATTGACATGATACTGATCGAGATATGCGCCGAACAGACGAGCTGTTGTATTGTTCAGACGCGAGACGCCGTTAATGTGCGTGTCCTGCCGGCTCCACTGAAATTCTATTTGGATGTTGTCGTGTACTCCATGATTTAATGCCACGCCATAGCTGCTGTTGCTCTCGATCTCAAGTTTACGGAAGTTAGGATTAAGAAGAGGATTCTGCAATTCAATGTTCCCACCAAATCGATAGCCTATCGTTGGCGTCAGTTCGAATCCTCCTTGTCCTGACATAAGAGAAACAGTACCGAGCAGCTTCAGCAGGATGGCCAATCTGAAGATTTTTTTCATGCAATGATGTTGCTGTGAAGATCTCGACTTTGAGTCTGCCAAATGTAACAGTTGCTGATGGACGTAGTCATCCTGAGCGGAGGAGGGTCCAACGCGCTTTCTTCAGCGTTGGAGACCGGAGTCGAAGGATCCCGTGTTTGTTGTTGGCTGTTTGCCCTGTTCCTGTCCCCTGTTCCCTATGTTCTCCCCATCCTGAGCGCAGGAGGGTTCCCGCGCGCTTTCACCAGCGTGGGAGACCGGAGCCGAAGGATCCTGTGTTTTGGTGTTGGTTGTTCGCCTTAGCCGAACTGCCGAGTGCCGAGTGCTGATTGCCGGTTCTTTGGCTCTTTACTTCACCCGATCACCCGATGACCCGATCGCCCGATTTTTCCTGTCCCCTCTAAGCTGTTCCCAGATAGCCGCAACGCCGAAGAGTTCATCTAGAAGCGTTCATCTATCGGGTGAAGGATGGCGGTCAAGATCCCACGGCAGCGATGGTCTCCGCCAACTCCCTCGCCCGCGCAAGCCCTGAATTTGGACAAGGAAATCGGCTCACTCAGTCCCTGCATGCAAGCGGACATCATCGCCCTCGATGGCGATCCGCTCAGGGACATTACCGCCGTACGCCGAGTGATGTTCGTAATGAAGGGCGGAGTCGTGTACAAGGACAGGCGATAGTGGGATCCAAAGAACTAAGATGGGAAAGGGTGGGGCCACGCGCCCAATCTCGTAACCCGAAAATAGTTCTTCCGGAGAGTGCCGCGTCATCCTGAGCGTACGCGAAGGATCCTGCGGTTTCTTTTGGCTGCTTGCGGCACGGCATGAGAGTAGCCCAGGGTGGACCGATGTTGGGAACCCTGGGTAAAAGCGATGGGAAGAATCGATTCCTCGCTGCCGCAGGCCCCGGGGTCCCCGGCTACGCGCTGTTTGCGTTGCCGGGGCGGAGGTCAAGTACAGCGCGAAGCGCGGAACGACAAAGACAAATGCATTGTTTTGGGTGCTCCGCGTTTGCTGCGCGCTGGCCTTCGGCAGAGAGGAAGGGAATGTTCAGTCTGTTTCGGAGTTTCCCCAAATTGGAATTCAACTCCCACGAGTCGCAGACACCATCGCTGCCCACCCTCCGAAAACGCAGGGTAGGGCACCCGCTTTGTGGGTTCATTACGGGAATGCAAAGACAAGGGCAGGGCACCCGGCGAACACGGGACAGGCGTCAACAGCAACTGAGTTAATTTCCGTAGTGAAGAGTATGTAACAATCCCAAGACGTGGCTGGTTTGCTATATCCATTTCTCGCTTTGGCAGTCATAGGCTGTATTGCTCTGCTAGGGATTCACATAGCGTCCCTTTTCGGCATTACATCCGGTTTCGGGGCTTCGATTCGAATTCTCGGTCCTGGTGTGTTTGTTGTATTCGTGCCCGCAGTTCTCGTTATGACCCGCTTAACCAGGGATTTCAAGCAAAAGGACCTCTGGCGTGCTGCATTGCGAGGCTGTCCCACATGGCTTCGTCGCACAGTATGGGTTGTGTTTGGATACTCCTGGGCTGGTTTCTTTCTGCTCCCAATCCTTTATCGCAGCGGCATGGACTCGCCGGCAAGCCAGGCGCGTACGATGTCAGCGGTACTTCTAACCTTCTACCTGGTGGCGGCCGCGGTTCTGTATTCCGCTACACAAGTCGATAAGGTCGATCGAATTCGGCGCTGTCTGAATGGGCACGCCGTCTCGCCAGCCGCCAACTACTGCGAAGAGTGCGGCGCACCGGTAGCTGCGGAACTATAGCAAAATCAACTTCACCCAGCGGCTGCCGGCCCGCCGGTACTGCCCTATTGGTCCGACGGACCAAGGGGACATCCTGAACGGCGGGGTGGCCCCCCTTCCGTGTTTCATAGTGCCAATAAAGGATGCGGCGCTCGGCTCTACCGTTCTACTTTGGGAAGCATTCACGCCTTATAAAGCTTCTCAGCCCTGCCGAAGCAATTACCGATGACTGCTAAGGAATGTCCATTTACTCTCCCAACACCTGTCTGGCGAATTGAAGATCAAGAGCAACCGGCACACGCGATAATTCCTCCATGCTCAAAACCAGCTTGTTTGCTGTAGTCTTCATCGCCCTCTCCGCTGCGGCACAGAGCCAGCCCAATTCCGACGTGAAGTTTGTGGCCGACACGCTGATCGTGCAGGCCGAAGGAAGTTATGAGACCGATCCTGATCTGGCCACGTTGGCCTTCGACGTGTCGAGCCAGGAGAAGCAGCTCAAAGATGCTTACGGAAAGGCGTCGCAGTCGATGAGCAACATCGTGGCGGTTGCGCAGCGCAATGGCTTGACGAAAGACGCGATCCAAACCGGCGTGCTCACGGTCACTCCTTTTTATGAAGGTGACCGCAAGCGGCATGCGCGGGCATACCTGGTCCAGGGACAAGTGACGCTCAAGGTGCAGGACTTCTCCAAAGTAGGCGCAATCATCGACGACTCGGTGCAGGACGGCATTGCCGACTTCCGCTCGCTGACCTACTCGCTCGCCAATGAAGAGAGCGCCAAGCAGAAAGCCGTCGCGGACGCGATGCACCGCGCCATCGGTCGCGCCACAGCGGCCCTCGAGCAGAGCAGACAGAAGCTTGGTCCAACGCGGTATGTGAATGTCGAAGTGAGAAATCTGGTTGGAGCGAGGCCGATCGAGATGGCCTACGTTTCTGCCGCGACCGAAACCATTGAGGTGGCCTCCGGAGGCGGCAGTGGCGGCATCTTCTCACACGCCAAACGAGCCCCCGCTCCGCCCCCACCCGTGCAGCCCGGCA
>QIBC01000018.1 GCA_003225215.1 Acidobacteriota bacterium | reverse complement strand
GAAACAGATTGCAGATGGTGCAATCGCCGAGTCTGCGCTCTATGGTGGAGGTATTGGGACGGAGTTGAAGCTGCGCGAGGCAGATGAAGCTTTGGTACGGTTTCAGGATCGCAGTTCGAGAATCGATGTTCAACTTACCATTCAACAATTAGCGCAGGCACTCAAAGGCATACCAGGGAGAAAGTCGGTTTTGCTGGTTGGATCAGGCTTCAAATTCATCGACAGCAACACCGTGATGAGAGACATCGGCGGCGGGTCTGGAGGGCAGGATCTGAAGTACTCGGTAGAAAACGGTGCTGAATCGCTGAACCAGGCACAGTACACCTGGAAGCTCCTCAACGACGCTAACGTAGCTGTATATCCGATAGATACGCGCCGCACCGTGAATAGCGCCTTTCAAAGCATGGACACCTCTGGAGCGAACACGCCCAGCGACCTCACATTCAGACAAAACCAGCAGGCAGATCAGGATATCCTCACGACTTTCAAGCTGATTTCAGCGGCGACCGGTGGTAAGCCGTGCTTTTACCGGACTGATCTCGATAACTGCGTGCGCGAAGCCATCGACGACGATCACGACTACTATTTGCTGGGCTTTTACGCCGACAAGAAGAACAATCAGCCGGGCTGGCACAAGATCGAAGTAAAACTCAACGAGAAGGCGAGCGTGCGCTATCGCCAGGGATTCATGATCGCCAAATTTAATCCCGAAGCTCAGCGAAAGAGCGACATTGGGCTAGCGCTGGCATCGCCTTTCGCATATACCGAACTGCCGTTCACAGGTAAGTTCGATTCCTTCGCCGGAACCAATGGCAAGATCGCGAACTTCAGTTTAAAGATCCCTCCTGAGGCAATTACCATCGATGAATCGACCGGTCACATCGACTTCGATGTAGTCGCTATTGCCCGCGCCGCCGGAGGGAAGGAAGCCGGGCGCGTTGTCCAGCATATCGACCGCAAGTTCCCCCCACAGAGCATTGCCGAAATAAAAGAGATCGGGATCAATTACAGCA
Source organism: Acidobacteriota bacterium (assembly GCA_003225215.1). Taxonomy (GTDB): domain Bacteria; phylum Acidobacteriota; class Terriglobia; order Terriglobales; family Acidobacteriaceae; genus Gp1-AA112. The sequence goes on along the minus strand of QIBC01000018.1, from coordinate 21,779 downwards.
ACCGGATGGAACTGGCATCTGGCGAGTATGGGGTTTGGTTCGTCGTGCGCGACAACCTCGGCAACAGGACTGGAAGCTCCGTTGTCCCGTTGAAGGTTCCATAGGCGCTCGCGCAAGCTTTTGCCTCCTCACTGCTGGTTTTTGCCGCTCCCGCGAAAACACGGGTTACAATCAAGCAGTCGGGGCGTAGCGCAGCCTGGTAGCGCATCTGCTTTGGGAGCAGAGGGTCGGGGGTTCGAATCCCTCCGCCCCGACCAGTAACAACGTTTGCATCGATTGGTGAGGTCCTTCACTTCGTTCAGGATCTCGGCTGTCGGCTCCCGCTTCGCTCACGCCGCCAGAACGCCTCGACTTTGGGAGCAGAGGGTCGGGGGTTCGAATCCCTCCGCCCCGACCAGAACATCGGGGTCGGAATTTGAGGGAAGTTGGCGGTTTCGTAGCCACACAAGGGCGGCCTATGGGTCGTAGGGGCGCTTGGACAGATTCCCTGCAAATTCCTTGCTATTTCCCTGGTGATTTTGGATTCGCCTGTATTCATGCGGGTTTGGCGATAAAAATTTTTTCCTGCGGGAAAAATTCGCTGCTCTTTTCCCTGAGCAGGGAAATCTAGGTGTGAAGATCTTCCAGTTCGGAAGTAGAGGTCGGGGTGCGAATTTCCCCCCCGTCCAGCCTTTTCAGTAAGACAATTCTCGAGGATCGTCCTGTAGCTTGTGGACTCTATTGCCCTTCCGCTGCCAAAGGCTCTTGAATCCGGAGGCCTGTCGGATTAATTCCCGTTTCCTGAATCTTGTACAACAACGCTCGATAGCTGATGCTGAGAGCGGTGGCCGCCTTCTTGCGATTCCAGTTGTGGGCATGCAGCATTTTGACGATAATCCGCCGCTCCAGATCCTTTGATGCTTGCCTTGTGATTTTCTTAAGCGAGATTTTGCCGTCAACAGGGATAGTTACATCAGGCGAGCTCTCGCAGCCGGCGACCAGATCGGTTGTAATTGCTTCTTCATTGCCCAGGATCGCGTATCTCTTCACCAGGTTTTCCAGCTGGCGAATGTTGCCCGGCCAGGAGTAATGTTGCATCATTTTCACAATCGACGTCCGAATTGGTTTCGGAGATACGGAAAATTTCTGTTTGTAGAACTCCAGAAAATAATCGACCAGCATGGGAATGTCCTGCGCACGCTCGCGCAGAGCCGGCACCCGGATTTGAACCACGTTGATGCGATAGAAGAGATCCTGGCGGAATCGCCCGGCGGTAATCTCTGCCTCCAAGTCGCGGTTGGTCGCGCAAATCACTCGAACGTCAACCTTGAGGGTTTCTTGAGCGCCGATACGGACAAACTCTCCATCCTGCAATAACTGGAGAAGCTTGGCTTGGATGCCGAGTTCCATTTCGCCAATTTCATCAAGAAACAGGCTGCCACGATGGGCCATTTCCACCCGGCCAGGCTTGGCGCCATGAGCCCCGGTGAAAGCTCCGCGTTCATACCCAAACAGCTCACTCTCCAGCAACGCACCAGGAATCGCGGGACAATTGACTTTGACGAAGGCTCCCTGGTTCCAGGGGGATTGCTGGTGAATCATGCGAGCAAGGATCTCTTTGCCCGTCCCGCTCTCTCCGCTAACTAGTACTGGAACATTGGCGTTCGCGACTATTCGCAGTTTGCGCTGTAGCGACTGCATGGATTGAGTCGTACCAAAGATTACTGATTCCGGTGGTGCTTGCGGACCTGAATTATGGTTGCTGCCGACGATTCCACTCAAAGCTTAGAACCTCCAAAAGGGACCGCAAAGATTTTCGCTGAGCCTGTGCAGGTATATGCACATTTACAACCAAGTCGCTTTAGGGGGTACTGCCCCTAAAAAAGGCCATGCTCATCTACACATAAACCGTTCTGTTTGAGGTAGTTACTGGAATATCTAAGAAATGCTGACACGCCGAGCATTTAAGCGGCGGAGGGTGTCAGAGAGAGAGGGAAACGCAGGGCAATGTGTGAAAATGTTTTCCCAGAAGGAAATTTACTTCCCTTGCTGAGAATCTTTTTGGTGCGACGAGCCTTGGAGGATTCTAGCCGGTTAGCAGCGAACGATGTTGTCAGCCTCGATGCCCTGAGTCGCGTTGCGGCTATCGACCACCAGGCGGGCTCTCCTGACGATATCGCTGTAGTCGTAGCTTGAGTGATCGGTAACGATAAGGACGCAATCGAAATCCTCAATCTTGGTCAGTTGCGTACTCTTCATCTGCAAATCGTACTTGCGTCCTCGGCCAACACTCGGAAAAAACGGATCGTTATAGCTAACGCTGGCTCCTTCGTTCTGCAGCAACTCGATAATCGTTAGAGCGGGTGACTCTCTGAGGTCGTCGATGTCCTTCTTGTAAGCGAGTCCCAAGACCAGAACCTTCGATCCATTGAGTGCCTGCCTCCGTTTGTTCAGCGCCTGTGCCACGCTCGCGACTACATGATAGGGCATTGCCGAGTTCACTTCTCCGGCCAGTTCAATGAAGCGGGTGTGGAAATCGAACTCCTTGGCCTTCCAGGAAAGGTAAAAAGGATCGATCGGAATGCAGTGGCCACCCAGTCCAGGACCAGGGTAAAAGGGCTGGAATCCAAATGGCTTAGTGGAAGCCGCTTGGATTACCTCGAAAATGTCGATGCCCATGCGCAGGCAAAGCAGCTTAAGCTCGTTTACCAACGCGATGTTAACGCAGCGGTAAATATTTTCAAGCAGCTTCGTCATCTCGGCCGCGGCAGGTGAGGAAACCGGGACAACGCGATTGAAGATGGAGTTGTACAGAGCACTAGCGTACTCGGTCGCGAATGCTTCCAGGCCACCAATTACCTTTGGAATGTCACGTCGCGCAACTTGCGTGTTGCCCGGATCCTCGCGCTCCGGCGAGAAAGCTACGTGGAAGGTGTTGTCACTGGATGCGCCAGCTCGCGCAGCCTTGAGTCCCAGCTTGTTACCCTTCTCGAGAATCGGGATCAGGACCTCTTCCGTGGTACCAGGATAGGTTGTACTTTCCAGCACAACAAGCTGACGCGAGCGTAAATGCGGAGCCATTGCCTTAGCGGTGTTCTCGATGTAACTGAGATCTGGCTCGTGGTGCTCGTTGAGGGGAGTCGGTACGCAGATGATGATCGCATCGACGTCCGAAAGCTGAGCATAGTCGGTTGTAGCCGAGAATCCCGATTCTCTTGCTGCTGCAATTTCTTCGGGAAGGATCCGGTAGATGTAAGACCCCCCGTTGGTCAGGGTATCGACTTTTTGTTGGTCAACGTCAAACCCGGTGACTCGAAACCTCTGGTCGCTGAAGAGAAGTGTCAGAGGTAGACCAACGTAGCCGAGACCGATAATACCCACACGAAGTTCGCGGGATTTGGTTTTTTCAATGAAACTCTGAGTGTCTACCGATACAGACTTAGTGCTCATAGGCATAACGCGAAAATATGGTAGCACGCCAGCTTGGCAGCATCGAACGCTTGGCCAACCGACGCAGCTGAGAACCCAATCGGGCGGGATAGTTATTGAACGGTCTCAAGCCCAAGTCGGTGACTGCGTTCTCTCTTAACCAAGACATGCCTGGCGATGACTGCGAATGACAACTCACGCAAACTGGGAACTGAACGCGCTGCAGGCGGAATCTTGCTTCGCTTCTTCGTAGGGCTTTAACGTAAAAGCCCTATTCGGCTCGTCTTCATGCACTGGTAGAATCGCCTTCCAACACCTTCATCAAAATTGCAATACGCAGTCTAGTTCCAGTTCGCCAATGAACTACGTTTCCAGAGGTACAGCTCTGGGGTTGCCTTCCGTAACTCGTGCCCTTGGACTTGTGCACAGTACAATTTCCCCTGAATATCAGGAAAAATCGGACCGTTCTGATCGACTTGGCGACGTGGGACCAACTTGAGATTTGAGAACAATTCACGCCAAAGGGGGAGCGAAAAAATTGCTTTTGCACCGGATTTGGTGGCTGGCAGCGACAGCTCTCTTGATCATCTTGGTGTCCGGCTGTGGTAGCACGGGTGTTACATCAGGCGGCGGAGGTTCGTCTAGCTCTTCGTTAAGCGCCAGTCAGTCCTCCTTGCAGTTTGGAAGCATCCTGGTAGGTACACCAACGTCTCAGACATTAACGTTTACGAATTCGGCCACGAGTTCCAAAAATGTTGTCGTTACCGCAGTATCGTTCGGTGGGGCTAATAGTTCTTCGTTCTCATTACTGCAAGCTCCCGCTTTGCCCCTCACGATCACACCCGGACAGACGGTCTCGGTTGTCATTCAGGCGCTGGCAACAGTTGCAGGTCCTTTGACGGCTACGATGACCGTCACAAGCGATGCGACAAGTGGGTCAGTGAATGTCGCGTTGAGTGCAACAGCTACCCTCCAGACATTCAGCATTACAGGTTCCCTGGGTACGGCGGGAGCCGGGGCGAACGTGGCGCTAAGCGGGACATCTTCGGGGACGATTGTCGCCGATGCGTCCGGCAATTTCAGCTTTGGCGGCCTCGTTGATGGCAGCTACACCATCACACCGAGCAAGAGCAACATAACGTTCACTCCGGCTAGCCAGCAAGTTAGGGTCAACAGCGCCAACCTGTCGGGTATCAACTTCACTGAGACATTTAGCATTGTGGGTTCGGTAGGGTTTGCCGGTAGTGGAGCAAGCATCACTTTGAGCGGCGCCGGCTCCTCCAGCGTAGTTGCCGACGGGTCTGGCAACTTCCTTTTTGCTGGATTAGCCAATGGCAGCTACACCGTAACCCCGAGCAAGGGAAATCTCGTTTTTGCTCCGGCCAGCCAGACAGTTGCGATCAACAACGCCAGTGTGACAGGCGTGAACTTTACCGGCGGGGGCCAGCTTGTGTTGAGCCCTGCTAACTTTACTTTCAATAATGTGGCCCTTGGAACGACCAGCGCACCCCAGACCGGTACTCTCACGGCAAGCGGCGCAAGCGTGATCGTGAATTTCGACACGCTGACCGGTGCCGGTTTCGGTTTCAGCGGTATTACCTTTCCTTTGACGATTGCTTCCGGACAGAGCGTGAACTTTTCGGTTACGTTTACCCCAGCAGCAGCAGGCAATACTTCCGGCTCGCTCGCTTTTGACAGCAATGCCATGAACAGTCCATCGTCCTCCACCCTGGCCGGCACTGGCAGCGGATTGGTGGTTGCTCCCGGCAATTTGAACTTCGGCTCAGTTCTGGATGGCACAATCAGTACGTCTCAGATCGGAACTCTGACGGCGGTTGGAGCGGACGTCACAATCAGTAGCGTGACTCCAAGCGGTAGCTCGTTTTCGATGACTGGTCTTCCCTCTGTACCGTTCACAATTACCGCCGGACAGAGCGTGCAGTATAGTGCCGCCTTCGCGCCACCTGCTGGGTCGCCGGGTCCTGCTGCGGGAAGCGTTGCGTTCGCGAGCAGTGCGAATGGCGTTGCGCAGACCCTTTCCGGATCCGGTGCTTCTAACGTGGCCCTTTCATGGTCCGCCAGCACGACTCCGAATGTCACTTACAAGGTCTATCGTTGTTCAATCTCCTCGGCCGCATGCGTTCAAGGTCAACCTGGCAACTTTACCAACATCGCAGGTAGCGTCGCGAGCCTCACGTATACGGACGCTGCGGTTTCTTCGGGACAGACGTACTACTATGCTCTGACGGCGGTAGACGGCACTGGCGTAGAGAGTGTGCTATCGACAGTGACAAACCCTGCTGCGATTCCCTAACGAAGCGGGAAGCCAATGGGATCAGTCATTTTGTGACAACTCAAGCTTCCGACTGCTTCTATGACGTTTTTGAAGATTCTCTAGCGATTTGCCACAGATACTCGATTGCGGGCTTGATGGGCGGATAAGTTTTCGCTTCGATCTCTTCGAGCGTTAGCCAAACGGGTTGTCCTTCCCACGACTCTCGAAGAACGCCCTGGGCCTCGCCGCGATAAACGACTGTCGTTGTTGGGAATCGGTAATCCGAGTCGAATCGAAAAAGTTCCTGACAACTAAGCAAGGACAATCCGGTTTCTTCATACACTTCTCTTTTTAACGCAGCGATCAGGTCCTCTCCTCGATTGACAAAGCCGCCTGGCAAGCCGAATCCCAGATTGTCGTTGCGTTCAATCGCCAGAAATCGTGCGTCCTTCTGAAGCACTATCATTACGCCTTGCAGCCGGCCCCAAAACGGAAACAGCCCATACATAAACGCAGCTGTGCGAGACCAAACAAGAAATGTAAGGCGTTTTGCTTCGCGGGAAAGGGATATCCACATATCCAGAAGCCGATGCGCGATCAGACCTCGGCGGAGAGTTCGTTCCAAGCCGTGCTCCGTTCGTCCGAGCCGTCCGAGAAATGGATTGGAAAGAATTCACTGTGAATCGATCGAACCACATCGGCAACACTCTTGGATGAGACTGCGAAACACACGCTTAGCTCATTTGCTCCCTGAGCAGCTGCGACAACGCTGACTCCACATCTGGAAACAGCAGTAAAGAGGCGGCCAAGAAGTTCCGGGGTTCGCTTCAAGTTCTCGCCCATTACTGCCACCGTCGTGAGCTCGCGCTCCACCTCTAACGATTCAATCACTCCCTGCTTCAATTCTGAATGGAATAAGCGATCAATCGACGCGAGTACTCGATCAGTGTCCTCGCCACGAAGAACCAGTCCCACAGAGTTTTCGGCAGAAGACTGCATTGCGAAGAGGACATCGACGCAATCGTGTCCCAGGCGAAGGAACAGTCGTCCCAGAATTTCGGCAGCCAGGTGAAACTCGTTCTTTATGCAAAGACTGACCAAGGTGCTGTTGGAAGTTGCCGTTACGGCTCTAACGCGACCGTCGCTTCCCGCTGAAGCTGCCGTAATCTTCGTGCCTGGAAAATCCGGCTTGAACGAATTCTTGATTCGCACCGGAATATGCATATCCATTGCGTAGCTCACGGCCTTGCGATGGATGACTTTGGCCCCATAGTAGGAGAGCTCAATTGCCTCCCGGAAGGTGATCTCCGGCAGGACTCGAGCGTCATGGCAGATGCGCGGGTCCGCGGTTAGGATTCCATCCACATCTGTCCATATCCAGACTTCGTCAGCTTGTAGGGCCGCTCCCAGAATTGTGCCTGATGTGTCAGAACCACCGCGCCCCAACGTCGTTGGCTGCCTCTTTCGCGTTGAACCGCAGTAGCCTGTGACTACGGGCACATGACCACTGTCGAGAAGGGGACCCAGCTTCTGGCGAGTGCGAGAGCGAGTCTCTTCCATGTCAACCGAGGCATCCCCAAAGCGATCGTCGGTAATGAGTATTTCGGATGCATCGACGTAACTGCCCCTGAGCCCCAGTTGGCTCAGGGCAGCCGCAAAAATCTGCGCGGACATCTTCTCACCTAGAGGAAGGGCTACGTCCAGAAGCTGCGGTGTTAAAGAGCGCAATTGAAGCAATGCATCGCAGAAATCGCGGAGCTGCTGCAGCGCCGGATGGATGTGCTCACGCACTATCAACTCTGAGTTGCCAGGGAAGAGATCTGAAATGACGGCATGATGGCGCTCTTCGATGTTGCCCAGCAGTGAATGCAAGGTCCTGGCATCGCCGCCAGCCGCAGCGTTGGCGCATGCGAGAATCTGGTCGGTTATCTTTGCTAATGCTGAGACCACCACCACAATTCGATGATCGTCCGCATAGTCCGCGACTAATGCCGCCGATCTGCGAATGCGATCCGCAGTCTCGACCGAGGTGCCGCCAAACTTCATCACGATCATTGCCACGTAGTCAGCTTCACTCGCTTTCTTTCATTTTTCATGCGAAAAGTAAACTGCGGGACCGCATTCATATCGCACTGACTTCAGGTAACGCAGGACTATCGGCTGGAATCTGGTTACTGTGGTTTCTTTTAGCTTCCGATCTTCGCAGGAAAGTAAGCCAGGGCGTCCAGATGGCCAGAGACAAGAACCAAAACAGAATCCCGCCATCCCGATGAAGAGGTCCAGTCAAGAAGCTTGGGCTTACATAAAACCCAAGAAGGCTTAGAACAACGATTCTGATTCCATTCTTGATTAATACGAGGGGTAAGATTGATGCAGTGAGCAATAGCTTTCGCCATACGCTGCGCAAAAGCATTTCGCCCGCGATCAAGCTGAGTACGAGCAGCGCGATGCTGGATCGGATTCCACTACACTCCTGCGCGATTTCGATGGAACCTCTCGGTAGATGGAAAACGACGCCTTCTCTAAGAAAAGGAATTCCTAAAAGGGAATAGAGCGCGGAAACTACATCACCAGATCCTTGCTGCAGGAACGCTATTATCCTTCCCATGACGGCATCTGGTAACGGAACCATGAGAGCCAGGAATAGTAAGGGGAATCGCGCCCCTCTTGGAAAGCCGTGAAGTAGCACAAATCCGCCGATAATCAACAGCACAAACGCCAGAGCGGCAAGCGAATCCTGTTGCGCAGAGCCAACGGGCTGCTTCCAAACGATCAACCGCATCGCCAAGCCGCTAAGGATGGTGATTATCCCCGCCGCCTTCGTCTGGCCAGGAACAATGCTTTGAGCAAAGCTCTCGTGGCGTCTGTCGTAGAGAAAATAGGCGCTTATGAAGGGAACGATCAGGATATGCGAGTACTTGTCAGTACTCCATGCGAGTAAAGAGATATGCCACAGCGGTATCGCCAAAAATGCAATACACGCGGCCACGTATAGTGGGAAATATAAACGCGAATTCATTGGGAGTGGCGGCAGGCTAAATCTCGTACCAATGACGCAATTCTTCTTGTAATTCTCGAACAGTGTTTCGTTGCGGGGGCAGTGAAATTAGCTTTACAGTACCATGAAATCTCAGCATTTGAAGGTACGAAGTTGAGGCGGTAAGCTCCTGGCAACGAGAAAAAATGCCAACGAATCACCACTACAACACCTTTTACATCGATGGGCATTGGGTCGAGCCCACTGCCCCCAAGCGATATTCCGTCATAAATCCTGCCACGGAAGTGGAGATTGCAGCCATCTCGCTGGGAAGTGTGATGGATGTCAATCGCGCTGTGGCAGCCGCGCGGAAAGCATTCGAGTTCTATTCCCTCACCCCGCCTGCCGAGCGCCTAGAACAGCTCGAGCGGATCGCGGAAGTGTACCGTCGTCGAATGGACGAAATGGCGGAGACGATCTCGCGAGAGATGGGCGCTCCTATAACTCTGGCCAGGACGGCGCAGGCGCCTGCAGGCTTGGCCCACCTGAACGAGACTATGACGGTTCTCCGAAATTACAAATTCGAAGAGCTGAAGGGTCAGACCTTGATGCGCCGAGAGGCCGTCGGAGTGTGTGGGCTGATCACACCGTGGAACTGGCCGATGAACCAGATAGTTGCCAAAGTGGCGCCCGCTCTCGCCACAGGCTGCACCATGGTTTTGAAGCCAAGTGAACTCGCTCCGTTGTCGGCGTTTCTCCTTGCAGAAATCATCCACGAGGCCGGCGTTCCCCCCGGAGTCTTCAACCTGGTAAATGGCGATGGGCCCACAGTCGGTGCTGCCATGGCGTGCCATCCGCATATTGACATGATTTCGTTTACCGGTTCGACTCGGGGTGGCATTGCCGTTGCCTGCGCGGCTGCCCCCACAGTCAAGCGGGTTACTCAGGAGCTTGGGGGAAAGTCCGCGCATGTCATCCTCGAAGACGCCGATATTCCACGGGCAGTGACGCAGGGAGTTCAGGCGTGCTTCCGCAATTCCGGTCAATCGTGCAATGCTCCCACCCGCATGCTCGTTCCGAGTTCGAAGACGAACGAAGTTGTCGCTGTGGCAAAGCGCACCGCGGAAGCAACCGTGGTCGGCCTGCCATCTTCGGACGGTTCGCACATCGGTCCGCTGGCGAATCGTCAGCAGTTTGAGAAAGTGCAGCAGCTGATAAATATCGGTATTGAAGAAGGCGCCGATCTTGTAGCCGGAGGTCCCGGCCGGCCGGAAGGCTGGGCAACTGGTTATTTTGTAAAACCCACAGTCTTTGCCTCAGTCCGAACCGACATGACGATTGCGCGCGAAGAGATATTCGGCCCAGTTCTCTCAATCATGACCTATGACGATGAAGAGGATGCGATTCAAATCGCTAACGATACCGTTTACGGGCTTTCCGCATACGTCTCTTCGGGAAATTCTGAGCGCGCTCGCAGTGTTGCAAAACGATTGCGCTGCGGCAACGTTCACGTCAACGGCGCGCGCGTGGATTTCAGTGCCTGCTTTGGGGGTTACAAGCAATCAGGGAATGGGAGAGAATGGGGTGTTTCAGGACTCGAGGAATTTTTGGAATTGAAGGCCATCTTTGGCTATTCCTAAAGCTACAGTTGAATCTGCTGTGCAAATCATTGCAACTCTAGCTGCATGATGCTTTTATTGATTGATTGACCCAATCCTGGAGCTACGTTAACGTACAGTTTCCCCCGCGACAGCAAGACAGGAGGAACACAATTGGCAGTAGAAGGCTGGACCAAAACCTGGACCTTTTTCGAGGACAAATGGCACGAGGGGAATGTGCCCATTATGGGTCCGCGAACACATGCCGCATGGCTCTGCTCGGTCGTGTTCGACGGCGCCCGAGCTTTTGAGGGAGTTACGCCAGATCTAGACCTTCATTGTGCACGAGTGAACGAGTCTGCACGGAAGTTGTTTCTGAAACCCATCGTATCCACGGAACGATGGATCGATCTCGCGCACGAAGGAATTTCGAGATTCGATAAAAGCGCCTGTCTTTATATAAGACCAATGTACTGGGCGGAACACGAGAGTCCATGGATTCAGTCCCATCTTCCTGATTCCACTCGATGGTGCCTCAGTATTTATGAGGCCCCAATGCGGGAGCCTAAAGGTTTTTCCACTACGCTATCACCATACCGAAGGCCAACTCTCGATACGATGCCGGTGGACGCGAAGGCCGGCTGTCTTTATCCGAACAACGCGCGCGCTCTTTTTGAGGCGCAATCTCGCGGGTTCGATAATGCTATCGTTTGCGATATGTTGGGGAATGTGGCCGAACTGGCCACATCCAATATTTTCATGACTACTAAGAAGGAAGGCAAGGACGTTGTCTTCACTCCGTCGGCCAACGGGACCTTTCTTGCAGGCATCACCCGTCAGCGAGTGATAGGGCTCCTGAAGGATGTCAATATTTCTGTCATTGAAAAGACGCTCACGTATCGCGATTTCGAAGCCGCTGAAGAGATATTCTCCACTGGAAACTACTCCAAAATCGTTCCGGTTACCAGGATCGGCGACCGAGCATTGCCGTTCGGGGATGTTTATAAGAAAGCTAGAAGCCTTTATTGGGAATTTGCACATTCCCGTAAAGTATCCCCCATCAATACAGAAGCGCTGCATTCGGCGCCATAGGGAGAGTTGATTACGAGCTTCGACCGCAGTCCCACGACGATCTTTCGAGCATACTTCCTTCCCCATCTTTATCACGCGTCTTCCTATTCCGGAACTCCTGAATCGCCTCGCCCTTCGGGCCTTAACCAATGAATGGAGCGGAAAGTCTAGTTGAAACTCTGATCGCGGGGGAAGTCGATACCTGTTTTACGAATCCCGGCACTTCGGAAATGCACATCGTGGCGGCGCTGGATCGCGCAGCAAAAATGCGATGCGTGCTTGCGCTTTTTGAGGGAGTGGTAACAGGCGCCGCGGACGGATTTGCGCGAATGCGCGAAAAACCGGCATGTACGCTCCTTCACCTCGGTCCTGGTCTGGCAAACGGGTTAGCAAATCTGCACAACGCCAAGCGAGCGCAAGTTCCAATCGTGAATATCGTGGGTCAACACGCGACCTACCATCTCCGCCACGACACTCCGCTCACATCGGATATAGAGGGTATCGCCCGTCCCTATTCCCATTGGGTGCGTACGTCCTGCAGCGCCTCGACCGTAGGCCGCGATGCAGTGGATGCAATCCTGGCTGCGCGTATGGCGCCTGGCCTCATCTCTACAATGATTGTGCCTGCGGATGTTGCATGGACTGACGGTGGAATCAAGGAAGAGCTCCCAGCATTGAAGAAGCCGCCTTTGGCTTCCTCCGAATCGATCGAGCGTGCAGCTGTAATGCTTCGTTCCGGATTAAGAACCGCGATCTTGCTGAGCGGGAATGCGCTGTATGGTAAAGGACTTGAGGCGGCTGGGACCATTGCTCTGTCGACTGGGGCCAAACTGCTTGTTCCATATCCATTCGCTCGGCTCGAACGCGGGGCGGGTAAGCCTCCCGTAGAACGCATTCCATATGTCCTCGAGCAGGCTGTCGAGCACCTCAAAGATTTCCGGCAACTGATTCTCGTGGGAGCTCCTGCTCCAGTTTCATATTTTGCTTACCCCGACAAGAACACCGTCCCGACCTCCCCACAATGCGACATCCATGAATTAGCACGCCCAGGTGAGGACTATATCGCTTCACTTCAGTCCTTGGCTGCCCACATGTCCGCGGCCAGGCGGAATGAACCTCCTGTAAAGGGAGAGCGGCCTGTCCTGCCCCAGGGTCAGATCACACTACCTGGACTCGCGGCAGCCATTGGCGCAATTCTTCCAGAGAATTGCATTGTGGTTGACGAATCAATGACCTCGGGACGAGGAATCATGGCCGCTTGCAGCGCGGCTCCGCCACACGATTGGTTGGGAAATACCGGAGGCTCAATCGGCATCGCGATGCCACTGGCCGTCGGAGCAGCGGTCGCCTGTCATGATCGTCCGGTGTTGTGTTTAACAGCGGACGGTAGCGGGATGTACACACCGCAGGCATTGTGGACAATAGCGCGTGAGGGACTGAGAGTAACGACGGTAGTTTTCGCCAATCGCGCTTACGCCGTGCTGAAGCGTGAGTTCGGCGGTCTGGGAGGAGGCGAACCCGGCGCACGCGCTCGCGACTTGTTTGAAATCGGCCGTCCTGACATCGATTGGGCGAGCCTGGCGAGCGCGATGGGAGTGCCGGCCAAGCGGGTCACTTCCCTGGACGAATTCTCCAAGTACTTGCGCGAAGGATTTGAGAGTAGCGGACCTACGCTGATTGAAGTGTCATTGTAAGCATGGTCGAAGAGTAACGATTTATTCAGGATAGTCAACAAGCTACGGGCATAACAACAGGCACTCCTAGTAATAATCCCAAATCGGCAATCTTATGAAGTGCGCTCTGTAAAGTATTACTAGCGCAGGCATGAGTAAATATGCCGACGTGCCTCAGTTCTCTCCCATTGTCTACAGAACTACTAGTGTCAATCACCGATACTCCATTGGATTGCAGCATGGTTGCAATCGAAGAAGCGGCATTGGGCTGGTTCACGGCGAACCGCAGATATGATCGACCGTCGTGTTTGCTTTGCAAGGTGTCAAGACAACGGGTCGGAACTCTCACATCCGCCCTCCTCTGGGTAGCGATTTCTACAATATCGGATAACACCGCGCTTGCGCTCGGCAAAGAGCCGGCGCCTTTGCCATAGAAGAACATGTCGCCAGCGGCATCGGCCTTCACGAGCACAGCGTTATTCTCGTCCCGCACCGCTGCAAGCTGGTGTGTCTGCGGCACGAAAGCCGGATGTACTCGTAATGTCACGCCACGTTCCTGGGCTTCTGCAATGGCGACATGCTTTATCACATACCCAAACTTACGTGCATTCAGTACATCGTCGACTGTAATGTCTCGAATACCCCTTGTGTGCACTGAACCCGAACATATGTTTCCGCCAAAGGCCAGTTCGGAAAGTATTTTTAGCTTCTGAGCCGCATCATCGCCATCAATGTCCAGTGAAGGGTCGGACTCTGCAAAACCCTTCTGTTGTGCCTCGCGCAATGCATGAGCAAAGTTGAGTCCATCCTCCATGCGAGTGAGGATGTAGTTGCAGGTTCCATTTAAGATGCCGGTGATGCTGTTGATCTTATTACCGACTAGTCCATTCTGCAGAGCATGGATTATAGGAATTCCTGCGCATACGCTAGCCTCAAAGCCAAACTGTACGCCTTGCTTAGCAGCGGCTGTCATAAGCTTTGATCCATCAACCGCCAGCAGGGCCTTATTTGCAGTAACAACATGCTTACGCTGGGCCAACGCGCTACGGATGAACCCTCGCGCCGGCTCAAGTCCACCAACTAATTCCACAACAATGTCACAGCCGTTGTTTATGACCTTCTCCGGATAGATCGTAAGGAGACTGCGGTCAACGCCCGGGCGCTCGCGATCGAGATTACGCACCAGGATCCGAGTAAACGTCAGATCGACGCCTGAGCGCTCTCGAATGAGTGATCGATTGCGATGGACTAACTCGACCAGGCCTCGCCCAACAGTGCCGCACCCAAGAAGGCCGATTTTGTATTGACGCATATCACTCATAGTTTTGTGCTTTCCGCCAAATCACAAATCAGTTGGCTGAAATTCCTGCCAGCTTCGCGAGCTGATCCTTCATCACCTTGCCGGTTAGAGTGGAAGGCATCGCCGTTACAAGAAGAATCTGTGTAGGTCTTTTGTATACAGCGAGATGTTTCGCGGCATGCTCGGCCAAATCCGCCACACCGGCCGTCGCACCCGGAACCAACTGAACGAAAGCAACTACTTCTTCATTGCCCTTCACGGACCGACCGATCACTGCTGACTGCACTACTTGCGGGTGGGCCTTCAGCACGGACTCAACCTCGGCAGGATACACATTGAATCCTGAACGAACGATCAGTTCCTTCGCGCGGCCAACAATGAACAAATTTCCATCGTCCATGCGCGCAAGATCCCGGGTGTTGAACCACCCCTCGGAGTCGATGGCCGCAGCCGTTTCTTCCGGAGCGCGATAATAGCCCTTCATCACGTTAGGACCACGCACAAACAACTGGCCTACGCCGCCCTCGGATACAGGTCGATTATCGGCATCCACAATCTTGACTTCGACTCCGGGAAAGACCTGGCCCACCGAAATATCGGCGCGGGGCGACTCCACCCGGGTCGAGGCGATGTTTGGAGAGCACTCCGTGACCCCATAGCCGTTATGAAGCACCATGCCAAAAAGATTCTCGACCTCTGATTTAGTCGCGGCATCGAGGGGCGCTCCAGAAGAAGAAATGATGCGGAGCGAAGGGAAGTTGAGAGCCTCGAGCGTGCGAAGTTTGGAATACTGCACGAATTGAGAAAACATTGCTGGAGTCCCGAGCATTACTGTGACGCTGTTGTTTTCCAGGACGCTGCGCGCCGTTATGGGATCAAAGCGCGGCAGGAGATAAAGGGTCGCCCCGCTCAAGAGGCTGCCAAGCAGCACAACTGAAAGACCGACCGCATGGGACATGGGCAGAATTCCAAAGAGGCGGTCATCCGGAGTCAAGGATCGTATCCGAGCTGATATCGCGCCCACAAACAGCAGGCTCCTGTGACTGAGCATGATGCCCTTCGGTGTACCTGTCGTACCTGACGTATAGATCAAGGCAGATACTCTTTGCGTGGGATCGGCGTCGATCAGCTCCGGTACTGCTGCCTCGTTCAAGGCGCCGATGCCTACGGTTCCACAATGGGCGGGGGATTCCGTCGTAGCGCCGTTTCGTCTGGCGTGTTCCTGAGCTTGTGACGACGCTCCTATCGTGTAGATCACACGCCGGGGAGAGCAATGGTTCTGAATCTCATCCACCTCCCGCGGCGAGAGGCGGGCATTTACCAGGACTGGCCAGGCATCGATATTTGCAAGCGCGAGAAGGAGAGCGACAAATGCGCGACAGTTCTCACATACCAACATCACCCGGTCGCCCGGACGTATGCCTGACGCGACGAGCCATTCGGACATTTCGGCTATAGCGGAAGCCAACTGGCTGTATGTCCAGGTGCCCGTAGGCTCCATCAGAGCCGGGTGATCAGGCATGCGTGCCGACCAGGCTTTCACTGCATCGCAAATGCGCGCAGGAAGGCCCTCTAGAATCGCAGGGACTTCTTCTTCGATTGTTGTGACAGGAAATGGCATTTCACTGAATAGTTTGTTCAGAATTTCAGCTCTTCATTCCTGGGAATGGAGGAGGAAGATGACTTGCGGCTCCCCGGAGTCATCCATTTAGTTTTTGTTCGACGAATGCCGACAGGCTCTTCACTGAACTAAAATTTTCAGGAACAATCATCTCTTCATCTTCCACCGTGATCCCGAACCGCTCCTGAAGGAACATAACGAGTTCAATCGTGCCGGTGGAATCGACGACATTCCCCAGAAGCGAGTCGTCATCGCTCAGCGCCTCTGCACGGCCAAAGAGAAAGTTGTTCACTATGAAGGTTCTGATTTGCTGTTCTATGTTTGCAACATGCATGGTTGAGATCGTCCCGAGTATTCGTTGAGGAATTGTTTTGCAATTAGTTGAGTCGACAGAACACTGATCAGACCCATGTCATCTTTCACACTGCTGGCTTTGCCGCCTCTGAACTTTTCAACCAAAGTATTGACCGCGAAGGAACTGAAGATTCCAGTCCTCTCGATTTCACCGGCAGACAACAAGTCAGCGACATACTCAGGGCAACCCGTGCCAAAAAACGAGCGGCTATCGGGCGCCCGATAGGGCTGTTTGCGCCGATGGAGGATTGACTCAGGAATGAGACCCTTGCAAGCTTGCTTCAACAGATATTTCTCATTCAGTACTTTGAGTTTCAATCTGGCTGGTAGCTTCGCCGCAAACTCCAGCACGCGATAGTCAAGAAACGGATAGCGCCCCTCCACAGAATGCGCCATAGCCATGCGATCACCCTGGGAAGAGAGAAGATATCCAGGTAGAAAATGGCTAGTCTCCAGGTATTCTGCCTGCGTGAAATGAGGCCAGGAGTGAAAGCCCGTAGGTAACGACTCTTCAAGCTCAGTAATGGCGTCATACTCCGCAGCAGCATCGCGAAAATCGTCGGAAAACAAGAGCTTCAACTTCGAGGTCAATTCCCATCGGAGCAAGTGGGAGAAGAAGGGGCTTGCCAAATCAGAACTTGTCGCTCGAAAGAAGTGGCGGAGGGTTGACGAGGATTGTCGTCGAAACTCCTGCAGGTAAGGATACAAACGTTTCAGCAGAAGAGGACGCCATTGGGAATCGAAGTTGCTTCCCCAGAAGCGCCTGATCTTGGCTTCCTTAAAGATGTCATAGCCGCCCAATGCCTCGTCGGCGCCTTCGCCGGTCAAAACTACTTTGAAGCCGCATTCTCGCACCAGTCTTGAAAGCAAGAACATTGGCGCGGGGGCAGTGCGAACCAGAGGTTGTTCTGCGTGCTCAGTGATTTTGGGAAATACAGCGGCGATATCAAGATGCGAGCAAGAAACTCTTGAGTGTTCCGTATGGAGAAACGAACTCGCTTCCTGCTGAAAGATACTCTCATCGAACTCTGGGTTGTCGAAAGTGATCGAGAAACTACGCAGGCGATTGCTGGCAACTTTCCTTACCAGGGCGGTGATGACGGTAGAGTCGAGTCCACCGCTTAGATAGGTGCCCACCGGAACGTCGGAGCGCAGGCGAATTCGCGTGGCGTCTTCCAATAAATGCAACAATTCCGCAGCAAGTTGCTCTTCATTTGACGTGGATGAGGACTGATCCAGGCACTCGACATAGGGAGCTGACCAATACTGCCGTGTGCGTACGTAGTTGCCCGTGACGGTGAGCGAGTGTCCTGGCGGGACCTGAAAGATATTCTTGAAGGCGGTTTGTGGCGGAATTGTTACCCAAAACGTAAAGATCTGATCCATGCCGCGCGGGTCAATTTCGCGTTGAACGCCGTCGACATTCAGCAGGGCCTTGATCTCCGAGGCGAACACGAAACTATTTGGCGTTTGCGTGTAGAACAATGGCCGAACGCCGGCGCGATCTCGGGAAAGAAAGAGTTTCTGATTCTCCGAATCCCATATGGCGAATGCCCAATCGCCGTTGAGGTGCTGGACGCAGTCTTCTCCATACTCCCGGTAGGCATTCAGAATTACTTCCGTATCCGAGCGAGTGGCGAAGACGTGTCCCTTCGCCATCAACTCTTCGCGCAGCTCGATGTAGTTGAATATCTCCCCAGTGGAGGTGATCCAGAGCCGCTCATCGACCGTGGACATGGGTTGCGCGCCGCTCTTGAGATCGATGATGCTTAGACGCGCATGAGCCAAGCCGGCCTTGCCAGAGGCATGAGCGCCCCACGCGTCGGGTCCACGATGATGAAGCGTAGCAATCATCGTTGCGAGCTGCGTCCGATCCGCCTTGCCGCCGTTTAATTTCAGTATTCCAGCGATACCACACATATTTATTTAAGTAGCTGCTGTCCCCTTAGAGTTCTTTTTGTTCCTGCGTGCGAGACTCTAAAACTGCGCCAACTAAGATGACACGCCAAAATTCCAGAGCGTCGTATCGCCATCGAAGGGCGTAGCGTACCAGGCTGCTCCATCGGACAAGGTTTCGTGAAGCGCTGGGTCAGCAGCCTTGTAGTAAAAAGGGCAGGCAGGGTATCTTCTGACATAGGGACGCCACCGGGAACAGACTCGTCGAATATTCGGAGGAAATCCGAGCACCTCAAAGATGTGGCTACCTGCCTGTTTAGCCTGCTGATAGGCAGCAGCCCACAATGCCGCCAGGATTTGTGGATCATCATTCCTTGCGAGTGAATCTGCGAGGATGGACCGACGCAAACCGCTTTCGCGCGTTGGCGGTTCATGGCGAAGAACCGCATAACCGCCTAGCTCTCCATTTCGTCGGCAGCAGAGCACGCTGACAGAGCCCTTGTCTCCCGGCATCTCGAAATGCCAGCGCAGCACCCTTGGACTGCGATCTGCAAGCAGCTGGGTGCGTTCGGAATAGCTTTCATTCCAGAGTGTCTCGAACTCATCTCCAATTTGATCGAGCTCAATCTCTTCGACGGAGATGCATGGTGAGGGTGGTTGGGGCCAGCGGCGGCGAAGGAACTTGTCTCCAGCAACGAGCGCTGAAATAACTATCTCTCCGGTACGCGCAAGAATTGAATTGAGCGCCATCTTGCGTACCACCGCCTGGGCAAAGGAGCGCGGTTTGAGCACCCAGAATAGAACGCTCTCGTACTCCGGTTGAGGAAGCGTAATCGATTTGAAAGAACGCGAAATCTTTCCCACGGATTCAATCGCTGTTGTCGTCAGGAAAAGATCGACCGACCTTTGCCGAAAGTAGGCTGAAACGAGGCTCATGGCCCCAAAACGATAGCCCGGATCGACTACCAAGCCGTGCGATGTAGCAGCGGTGAGTGCTCTATTCCCAAATCGGTACTGCAGCACGATATTCCCAAGGTAGCCCACAATGCTCGTCCCCGCTTCCAGAACCCATCCAATGGGATATACCGTCTTCGCGTTCGTCACTGCGGGATTATTCCGCCACAGCCGTTCCCAGTTCTCAAAGGAATCGGTTGCGAGGCGTCCGCGCTGCTTCAGCTCTTCCACAGCTTTGAAATCCGAAAACTTCGCTTCCCGCAATTTGACCGAAGCTACCGCCGTGCCCGCGTGCTTCTCACCTTCCTCGTTTGCCGGGGAATGTGAGTGTCTGCGTGAGCGGATAGCAGTTAGGATTGCCGAGCTGATTGTTTTTTCGATTGGCATCGGAACGAAGGAGGAAAGAGCCCCGTCGTGAAATGATGTCGAGTCGGGGCCTGCTTAAACGACAGTTTGCTTCGTAATGCTTTCCGCAACGGACCGATGAGGAGCGAGCGTTCCGGACCGGAGCCAAGCACGCGAAGAGACATACTGCAACCAGCTCCGATAAAGAGACGTTGCGGTTGCCTGCCATTTCTGCTGCAGAGAATCAATAGCCGCTGTTTCAGGGAACGCCGAAAGAAGTTCCTCTCGTCGATCCGCTCGAGCTATTTCCCGAAAGGCATTCAGAAGATCGGTGGAGACCGCGTCAAAATACCCCAAGGGCAGCGCCGGATACGTCTCTCTTTCGCCGCGCAAAAACCGCTTGATATCTCTACGGTACTCCTTCAAGAGCGTGCAGGCTTCATACTCCGGATGGCCCTGAAAATGAACCATCAGGCTCTTCTTCCTCTTCTTCACAAACAAATCAACTGCGGCATCGGCCGACTTGGTAAGCACTTGATAACCACTGGCAAGCAAATCATTCTCGCGGACTTCGTTCCACCGGGAATGCGGAGTGTGGATGGTATCTGGAATCGACCTTGAGATGGCATGGTCACACGTTTTCCGGAATTCGAAGACGCCGAACTGCTTCTCTGCCAGCCGGTGCCGTGGAATCGAGTCGCTATAGAGGACTCCAGCATGGGCTGCAAGACATGAGAGCACAGCAGAAACAGTATTCTGCTCGGCCCAATCGAGAACTGAAGTCAAAACCTCCCAATACGGTTCTGCCCGCAAATCCGAATGGTGTGGCTCGGTGCCGGTCATGATGACGCCGTCAAATTCACTCTCCCAGAGGTCGTCAATATCCCGGTAGTGATTTCGTAGATGCTGCTCTCCACGCGTACTTCTAGGAATTTCCGGCAGCGAGTAGAGCTTGACGTAGACAGGGATGTCTCCAGAAGCCAGTTCAAGAAGCCGGAAGAATTGCGTTTCCGTATCTTCAAGAGCGGCGTCAGGCATGTTATTGATTAGCGCCAGGCTGATGAATTCCGCGCGCGTGCCGAAGCTGCGCAGCGATGATGCGGAATTGACGCTCTTCTTGGCTGCCCAGAAACTCGGAGTACCGCCTCCATCCATGATCAGTGGCATCAATTGCCTCCTGAACGAATGACTGCGGCCTCTTCGTCAATTGCGGTGCATTGCTGAGCCTCTAATGCCTGAGCTAGGTCCGCAAGGATATCGTCGATGTGCTCGATGCCCACGCTTAAGCGAATCATCTCTGGTTTTACTCCCACTCTCTCCTGTTCCTCTGGCGAAAGTTGCCGATGAGTGGTCGAGGCCGGATGGCATGCCAGCGACTTGGCATCCCCCATATTGACCATGCGTTTGAACAGTCGCAGAGCGTTGAAGCATTTCGTGCCGGCTTCAAAACCGCCTTTCACTCCAAAAGTCAGCAGCGAACAACGCTGATCCCCAAGATACTTCTGCGCCATCGGATACAGCGGACTGTCAGGGAACCCCGCGTAATTCACCCACTCGACGGCGGGATGATCGCGCAGAAACTCGGCAACCTTTCGCGCATTCTCAACATGGCGTTCTACCCGCAGCGCCATCGTTTCAATCCCCTGTAACAGCAAAAAGCTGTTGAAGGGAGACAAAGTCGATCCTGTATTACGTTGTGCCACCGTGCGGCAGCGGGCCACGTACGCAGCGGCGCCGTAATGCTCGGTGTAAACCACGCCGTGATACGCGGCCTCGGGCTGGTTCAGCATGTAGAACTTGTCCGCATGTTCTCGCCAGGGAAAGGTCCCGCTGTCGACAATCATTCCGCCCAGAGTGGTGCCATGCCCGCCCATAAACTTCGTCATGGAGTGCACGACAATATCGGCTCCATACTCGATGGGTCGGAGCAGAACCGGGGTGGCAACGGTGTTGTCGACGATCAGGGGCACTCCGTGTTTGTGAGCCACCCGCGCCAGTCCAGCGATGTCCGCAACATTGCCCGCCGGATTACCCACGCTCTCGCAAAATACCGCCCGGGTATTTTCATCGATCAACTTCTCGACGTCCGCCGGATGGTCACTCTCGGCAAATCTCCCATCGATTCCCTGTTTGGGCAGCAGATGAGCGAACAATGTATAGGTGGCGCCGTAGAGTTGTGGAGTGGAAACGATATTGTTTCCCAGCTCAGCAATATTCACTACTGCATAGTGAATGGCTGCCATTCCCGAACTTACACTCAGCGCATCGACGCCGCCCTCAAGTGCGGCTACACGCTTTTCCAGCACT